>CALKIA010000590.1 GCA_937988705.1 uncultured Chloroflexota bacterium
GTTTGGCCGTCGTGTCGCGGCTGCCCGTGGCCACCAGCGTGCCATCCGGCGAGAAGGCGACGTTATAAATCATATTGACGTGACCGCGCAGCGTTTGCAGTTCGCGTCCCGTCCGCACATCCCAGATGATCGCTGTGCTGTCCGCGCTCCCTGTGACGATGCGGGTGCCATCCGGCGAGAACGCCGCGCTGAAGACCGCATCTGAGTGCCCGTTGAACTCGCGGACGATCGCGCCCGTCGCCGTATCGTAGATCACAGCCGACGCATCGCCGAAGCCCGCCAGCAGCGTCTGGCCATCGGGTGAGAAGGCCACGCTCCACGGCGTGCCCGGACCGGGAATGGTGCGCAGCAGCATGCCGTTATCCGCATCCCAGATGCGCAGCGCGCTGTCGCCCCCCGCCGTCGCTGCCAGCCGTCCATCCGGTGACAATGCCGCGTACCAGTTCACCGTGCTATTATCGCCAAACATCTGCCGGGTGAACAGGCGATTCGACGCCTCGACCAGCACATCATCGGCCAGCGGCAAATACTCGATGTTCAGCGCGCGAATACTCAACATGGCGGCGAGTTCGGCGTTGCCGTCATCGCCTTGCAGCAGCGAATTACTTTCCGACACCAAGCGCAGCGCCTCCGCGCGGATTTCCCCGCGTTCGACCTGCATGGCCACCGCCGTCAGCGTCACCGGGACCGGCGTCAGCAGCGCCGCGATCTCCACCGACTGCGCCTGCGCTGTCCCCGCTAGCGCCTCGGCCTGGAACTGCGCGGCGGCCGCAGTGGCCAACAACGCGTTCCCCGCTTGCAGCGTCGCCCCGACCGCCGTCAGCGTCGGGCCAACGGGCGTCAGGGTCGCGGCGACGTTCGCCGCCTGCTCTTGCGCGACTGCGACTTGGGCAATCGCCTCGCCATAGGCGGCGGTCGCCGTGCCCAACTGCATGACGCCCGCTTGCAACTGCTCCCCGACTGCCGTCAGCGTCGCCGGGATCGGCGTCAGCGTCTGGTTGGCGAATTCGGCATTCGCGCCCGCCGTGGCCGCGACTTCGCGCGCTTGATCCTGCGCGAAGACCGCCGTCGAAATCTGCGCATTGCCCGCTTGCAGCGTCGCCCCGACCGCCGTTAGCGTCGGCGCGACCGGTGTCAGCGTCTGCCCAACGACCGCGACCTGCGCCTGCGCAGTTACGCCCTGCGCGACCGCGGTCTGCTGATCGAAGATCGCCAGCCCTTGCGCGACGGTCGCCGTAGCGACCTGCTGCGAGGCATTATTCGCTTGCACAAACGCGAGGATCGTGGCGACCACCGCCAGCACGCCGACCACGCCCAGCACCACCGCTGCGCGTCCGAAGTTCTGCGCCCGCCGCGCGATCAAGGCTTCACGCTGCTTGCGCGCTTCCTCAGCCGCATCGACGCGCTGGCGTTCGGTCAGACTCGCTTCGAGATACGCCCGTTCATCGGCAGACAGCGCGACATCCGTGCCCGCCGCCCATTCTTCGAATTGGCTCAGGCGCGTGCCGCTCATCAGATAGCCCGCGTCGCGGTTGTTCCGCCGCCATTCTTCCGCCGCCAGCGCCAGACCGCGCTGCAACCGCATCGATTCACGGCTCGTATTCAGCCAGCTTTTCAACCGATCCCACGAGCGAATGAGCGCCTCATGCGCCACTTCGACGGTCGGCACCCGTGTGAGCGGGTCGCGGTCGAAGGTCAGCAAGCGGTAGCTGCCGTAGGTGTCCAGCACGTTTTGCACGGCGGTGTTATCCGTCGTCAGCGACATGAGTTCGTCCTGCCGGACGCGCCGCCGCGTGTCTTCTGTGCCTTCACCGAGCGTCACCAGCCGCAAAAAGATCTGCCGCGCCGCCTTCTGGCACGTTTCGTCCAATTCAAGATAGGTCTGTTCGGCGCGGCGGGCGAGTGCGCCCATCGCCCCGTTGATTTCGTGATAGGCGTCCAGCGTGAGTAAATTGCCCCGCCGCCGCTGGTAGAGTTCGGTCAGCGCGTATTGCAGCAGGGGCAGCGCCCCCGGCTGTTCGCCGACATCCTTCGTGATCGCTTCGACCAACCCCGGTTCGAGGTTGAGATTGGCAATTCGCGCGGGTTTGGTGATCGCTTCATTGAGCTCTTCCCGGCTGAGCGGTAGCACCACTTCAGTACAGCGCCGGAACAACTGCCCGAAGTCGGCATACAGCAGCGGCTTGTCGTAGAAGTCCGCGCGCAGCGTCATGATGACGCGCAAATTTCCGCGTGACTCTTGAATCGCCGTGAGCAAGCTGGTCAGGAACTGGCGGCGTACCGCTTCATTTTCGAGCTGCGTGAACACTTCTTCAAACTGATCGATCACCAGCACGAGCGTGCTGTCCGTCGAGGGCAGCACGCGGCTGACCGCGCGCAGCAGGCCGCGTTCGTCGGCTTGCAGTTGTTCCATCAGGCTGCTCGGCGGGTTAACCGCGATCCGCAGCAGCGCAATTTCGAGTTCTTCGTAGGGTCGCGCGCCGGGGGTCATCTCCACGATGAACCAGCGCTCCGAACCTTTGATCGCCCCGGTGCGGATTTTGGGCAGCAAACCGGCTTTGACTACGCTCGACTTGCCCGACCCGCTCGGCCCGACCACGGCAAGGAAGCGCGATGTATCGCCGTCAGCGCTCAGGCGGCTGATCAACTGATTGATCAGCGCGTCACGCCCGAAAAAGTCCGCCGCATCGGCTGATTGGAACGCGCGCAGCCCCTTGAACGGATTGCGCACCGGCGCGCCTGTTGCGCCGGCCGTGGCGGGCGTCGATGGTCCGGTGATCAACGGCGCTACCGTACGTAGATTGCCCTCTTCGGTGACGACCTCGGTCGTCATGCCGGAAGCCTGCCGCGCGGCCAGCGCATCCGTCATGTTGAGCGCCGACGATAAGCCGACGGCGCGCCGGAAAGCGACCGTCAGCGCGATGGCGTCTTTATAGCGTTTTTCCGGGTCTTTTTCCGTCGCCTGTGCGATCACGTCGTCCACCTCTTCTGGCAGATCGGGACGTTTCATGCTCACAGGCGGCAGGGGATCATTGAGTTGTTTCAACATCAGCGCTGTCGCTGTGTTATCGGGGAAGGGACGCACTCCCGTCAGGGTCTCATACAGCACAATGCCGAGGCTGTAAATGTCGCTGGCGGGCGTCAAGACTTCCCCGCGCACCTGCTCCGGCGACATGTAATCGGGCGAACCGATCACTTGCGCAGTCCGCGGCGCATCTCCCGTCGACAGGTCTTTGGCAATACCGAAGTCCGCGAGATACGCGTTACCCTCTTCATCAAGCAAAATGTTATCTGGCTTCAAATCGCGGTGAATCACGCCGTTGCGGTGCGCGACGGTCAGCGCCGCCGCCACCTGATCCAGCATGAGCGAGGTGCTCTCTGGTTGCCACGGCCCTCCCGCGCGAATCGAAGCGCGGAGACTGCCACCTCGGAGAAACCGCATCACCAGATACGCGCCATCGGGTTCGCGCCAGTAGTCGTAGAGCGGCACAATGTGCGGATGTTCCAACCGCGCCACTAGCTGCGCTTCGGTTTCAAACCGCCGGATAAATTCCGGTTGGTTAGCATGTTCCGCCAGAATCACTTTGATGGCGACTTCACGCCCAACCGCCGGTTGCAGCGCTCGGTACACCGCGCCGAATCCCCCCGCGCCAATCTTCTCGCGGAGTTCATAGCCCTTGATGACACGCTTGGTTTCTTCGGTCAAAGTCGTTTAGTTTCCACAAGGCTGATAAAAAATCGGTGCTCTAGGTCTCATTATAGCCAAGAAACGAGGGATGCTCGTCCGCCGTTCGTCGGATTTTCCCAACAATTGGCACATGTCTAAACAATTATACATTTTCACTCGCGCATGTCTTAACAAAAGTGATGAACACGTTGGAGACTGGATCACTTGTTCAACCACGCCGAAGCGGAAATCGCGACCGGTAGGCGCATCTCATTCTCTCCCGTAACAACCTCGATTGGAGGGGGAGCAGCGCTGTTTGTTGGCGTGCGCGAGTTGAACCGGAGTTGGGTTATGGAGCAGCATAAGCTTGTGTCTCGCCTGTTTTGGCTCAACCACCAAGCGTTAATACATGTGTTAATACTCGTAAAATTGTCATGATTTGTCAACAGTTTTTACTGGTTTTTTCGGCTATCTTTAGATATGATGTAATATTCACATGAATTTCATGAATTTTGTTGGCAAAATTATAAAATCTCTATGCTAAAGTGCATGATGTAGGGCATAATTGAAATAAGAATTTCGGTAAACGATTAGATGGGGATTTGCCGCCACAATACCACTCCTACCCCCATTCTGGAGCGATTGCGGTGCAGATGGAGAACACACTAGCCTTTGTTGTGGAAGGCGATGCTCACAGCCTTACTGTGATCTCCGCGCTGCTGCGCGATCTCGGCATCAATTACAAACGTAATATGACCGGCACGAACGTCATCGAACAGCTTCATGCGATGCAGCCGCGTCCCGACTTCATCCTGCTCAACACCGACCTCCCGTACGGCGACGGCTTCACGCTCGGTCATGTCATCCTCCGAGATCGGCAGCTCAGCGGAATTCCGATCATTATGATCGGTACCCAAAGCGTAGACTCAATGAATACATTGGTGCAAAAAGGCGGTTTTGCCGGGTATCTGACCCGACCCTTGCCTAAGAAGTTGTTTGGCGAAATCATTCGGCGCGTACTGGCCGGGGAACACGTCTGGCAGTTCGCGGTCTAGAGTCGTCAAGCCGCCCGCCTTCCTATATACTCCCCTGGCGATTCCAACCGGATAGGAGTGTATAACTCATGAACAGCCAAACGGCGTACGAGCGCATTGTCGATTGTGCCTTCATGGCGGGGATGCGCGGCGATTTTACCCCCACACCTGCCATCGAAGTGGCGCACGTTCTCGTCGAAAGCGGTCGCATCAACGTCTTTGAACTCACCATGAATTCCCCTCAGGCGCTCGAATCCATGCAGGCGATCAAACACATCTATGGCGATGAGGCCGTCGTCGGTATGGGCACCGTGTTGGACGTTGACATGGCTCGGCAGGCGCTGGACGCGGGCGCGGATTTCGTCGTCGCGCCGTCCTTCAGCCGGGCGGTGGTCGAGTACGTCATGCAGCGTGATATTCTGGTGGCTCCCGGCATCATGACGCCCACCGAAGCGGTTGATGCGTGGAGCATGGGCGTCAAACTCCTCAAACTCTTCCCGATTGGCCCGCTGGGGCTGGACTACTTCAAAGCTATCCGCGGCCCACTCGATCACATCAAATTCATGTGCAACGGCGGCACCGACGATAGCAACTCGATCGATTTCCTCAAAGCGGGGGCAGTCGCCTGCGGGATGGCGGGTTGGCTCACGGGCAACGGGCACACACCGCTGGACGTGATTGCGCGCCGCGCCAAACTGCTGCGGGCTGGCGTCACTGCGCTGCGCACTGGTATCCGCATCTAAGGGCGCACAAGACTCAACGCAAAGACGCAATGACATGAAGACGCCAAGAAAAAGAGGCGGACGCGATAAATCGCGTCCCTACAGTCCACCTTTTCATTATTCACTTGGCGACTTGGCGGCTTAGCGTCTTTGCGTTGAGTCTTTTCTTGTCTTTCTTTCAGTTCTCTAGACTGCCCACACGGGCAGCGGTTCTCGCGCCGTGATCCACGCTTTCGGGATCGACTCGATGCCGGTATACGCCGTGACGATGCCGCCGACGATGGCGCAGCAGGTATCCGTGTCGCCGCCACCACTGACCGTCAGCCACAACGCATCCTCATAATTGTCTAGTTTTTCAGCCGCGCACCACAGGCAGTAGCCGACCGTATCCTGCGCGGACACCTGACTCCCGTTGCCGACCATCGTCGCCAGATGGTTGACTGACACTCCCGTCGGGAAGTCGCGCGCCTGCACAATGTTGTCGTAGACTGTGCTGCGCGGTACATGCTGCAAAATCAGGTCGAGGAACGCCTTGCGCGTGGGGATCTGATCCCCGCGCAGTCGGGCCGCGTACGCCGCCGCCGCGGCCACCGCAATCGCCCCGGCGATCCCTTCGGCGTGCGCATGGGTGACCTCAGCGGACAGTCGCGCTTCACTGACTACCCGATCGAGATCATCCGCGAAGTAAGCGCCTAACGGGGCAATCCGCATCATCGCGCCGTTGCCGAATGAGCCCTGCCCGCCGAACAACTGCTTGGACGCGCTGCGCCAGTCGGCCCCTTCTTGCAGCGTTTTCAGCAGGCGGCGCGCCCCTTGACCGTACCCGCGATTCGTTTGGAAGTGCTCGGCAAAGTGTTTAGCGAGCGCATCCTGATCAATCTGTCCGGCGTCGCGCAGCAGGGCATAAATCGAGAGCGCCATGTTCGTATCGTCGGTGTAACGCATGAACACGGGAGGCAAATGGCGGTTGGTGATATAAAACACTTGAGCGGCCGCATTCAAGGTGATGAACAGCTCACCGAAGGCATCGCCGACGGACAGCCCTTCCAGACACGCACGTGCCCTCGTTAAGCGATCGGCTGATTCCGAAGCCAATTGCGCCCCCATATGTTGGCCTTCCCTTCAAATAAATGGCCCATTTGCTAATATCATTGCATAGTATATCAATTCTGCAATCTCCCTGCTAACCGTAGCGTAAAGAACCTGCCTAAGCTATAGTTATTCAGCTCGCTTTTCTCGCTCACCGAGGTTTGATGACCACCCCCGACTCACGTCCACCGCAGCGTATTGTCGTCAAGGTTGGCACGAGCGTGTTGACCGGCGGGACGCCGCGGCTCAGCCGTCAGCGCATGCTGGATGTCGTCGCGCAAGCCGCGCGCCAGCACGCCGCCGGGCACGAGATCGTCCTTGTGTCGTCGGGCGCGGTGGCCGCCGGGCGCGAACGCCTCAATTTTCCGCACTTCGGGCGCTCCGTCCCCGCCAAGCAGATGCTGGCAGCGGTCGGGCAAAGCCGCCTGATGCAGGTCTACGGCGATCTGTTCGACATCTTCGGCATTGTCGTGGCGCAGGTGCTGCTCACCCGTGATGACCTCAACAACCGCACGCGCTTTCTCAACGCCCGCGACACCTTGCTCACCCTGCTTGATCACCATATCATCCCGGTGATCAACGAGAACGACACGACCGCCACCCACGAAATCCGGGTCGGCGATAACGATAACCTCTCGGCGCTCGTCGCCACACTAATCGAAGCCGATCTGCTCGTCCTGCTCACCGATCAACCCGGCCTGTTCACCGCCGATCCCCGGCAGGACAAGGACGCGCAGTTGATTCCCCGTGTAGCGCGCATCGATGAGACGATGTGGGCGCTGGCGGGCGATTCGGTGTCTGGTTTGGGGACGGGCGGCATGGTCACGAAGATTCAGGCGGCGCAGTTCGCCAGTCGGGGTGGTGTCCCGACGATCATCGCCAGCGGCAAAGAGTCGGACACGCTCGACCGCCTGGTGCATGGCGACCCGATCGGCACGCGTTTTGATCCCGCCAACGCAACGCTCGAAAACAAAAAACGCTGGCTGCTGCTGGAAAAACCGCACGGCGCAGTCAAGGTGGATGCAGGCGCGGCGCGCATGCTCCTCAGCGGCGGCGCGAGTCTGCTGCCCGTCGGCATTACGACCATTGAACGCGACTTTGAACGTGGCGCCGCGATTTCTGTATTAAATAGTGACGGCAAAGAGATCGCGCATGGCCTAAGCAGCTATGACAGCGAAGCCGTCCAGCAGTTGATTGGCGTCAAAAGCGCGCAGATTGTTGAGATTCTCGGCTATAGTTACGGTGACGCAGTCATTCACCGCAACAATATGGTGTTGCTCAAGTAATTGCGCACCGAATCTGGGATACGCTTAATAGTGATAAGGCGGATATCCTTGGATACCCGTCTGGATCGAGGTTGAGGGATAACGATGAACTTGATCGACATGGGAAAAAGAGCGAAAGCCGCTGGCGGGTTGCTCGGTCGCGCGCCGACCGACGTGAAAAACGCTGCGCTGCTCGCTATCGCCGACGCGCTGGAAGCCAACGCTGAGGCCATCTTGAGCGCTAACACGCTCGACCTGACCGCCGCCCGCGCTACAGGCATGAGCGAAGCCATGCTCGACCGGCTCAACCTGCACAACCGCATCGGCGAGATCGCCGCGGATGTGCGCAGCGTCGCGCGCCTTCCTGATCCGGTCGGCGCGATCATCGAAGCCCGGACAATGCCCAACGGTCTGCAAGTCTCTAAACGGCGGACACCCCTCGGCGTCATCGGCGTGATCTATGAATCACGCCCGAATGTCACCGTCGATGTCGTCTCACTCTGCCTTAAAAGCGGCAACGCTGTCATTCTGCGCGGCGGCTCAGAAACGTTCCGCAGCAATCTGGCCCTCGTTCGCGTGATTCGTGCCGCGCTGGAACCGTTCAGCCAGTACATTCCCGCCGACGCCATCCAATACATCGAAGACACGGACCGGCGCTGTGTGCTCGAACTGCTCAAGCTGCACCAGTATGTCGATATGATCATTCCGCGCGGCAGTAACACCCTGCACACCTTCTGCCGCGAGAACAGCATCATCCCCGTGATTACGGGCGGCATCGGCATCTGTCACCTGTTTGTCGACGAGACGGCCGATCTGGACGCTTCGCTGAAGATCATTCACAATGCCAAAGTCCAACGCCCCTCGACCTGTAACTCGCTCGAAGTCATCCTCGTGCACGAGAAAGTTGCCGCTGAGTTTCTGCCGCGCGTGGTCGAACATCTCGGTGCGTCCGGTGTCACGTTCCGTGCCGAACCGGGAGCGCTCGCCGCGCTCAACGGGCGCGCCGATGCCCGTGTCTTTCCCGCTGGCGCTGAGGACTTTGACACCGAATGGTTGGCGCTCATTCTGAGCATAAAAGTCGTCAGCGGGCTGGACGAAGCGATTGCCCACATTCAGCAGCATCACACCCAGCATTCGGACGGGATCCTCACCCAAAACATGGACGATGCTGCCCGTTTTATCGAATCCATCGACTCCGCCGCCGTCTATGTGAACGCCAGCACGCGCTTCACCGACGGCTCACAGCTTGGTCTGGGCGCAGAGATGGCGATCAGCACCCAAAAACTGCACGCACGCGGGCCGTTGGCCCTCGAAGAACTCACGACCTACAAATGGGTCATTGTTGGCGAAGGTCACGTAAGAGGATAGAACCAATGGGGAGAGTACTACTCCTTGAAGATAACCCCGAATTGTCCGATGTGCTGCGCGAAGTTATCGGCCTTGCCGGGCATCAGGTGCGTGTCGCTCAAAATGGGCGCGAAGGCTTGGACATTCTGCTCGACATCAGCCGCGCCCCGGATATCGTGATCTGCGATCTGGTCATGCCCGATATGGACGGCTTCGCCTTCATCCGTCAGATGCGCGCCAACCCCGCCTGGAACGACATCTACTGCATCGCCATGAGCGGTGCCAAGCACGAGGCGAAAATGGCGCTGGAAGCGGGTGCCGATCAATATCTCGTCAAGCCCTTCAGCATCGGCGACCTCAGCGATCTGCTCGATGATTGGATGTCGAAGTGAAGTCACCGTGTAAAAATTCGTTCTCATCCGCTGAAACACGCGGATATTCTTTGAAACTATAGGTTCTGTGATGACATCAAGCACCCTGATTATTCTGAACCCGCACGCCGGGGGTGGCCGGGCAGGGGCGATATGGCGCGAAATCGAGCCAACGCTCTGGAAGCACATGGGCGATCTGATCGTCGCCGTCACTCAACACCCCAACGAAGTCGCTCGTCACATTGAGCAGGCGTATACGGTCGGCGTGCGCCGCGTGATCGCCCTCGGTGGCGATGGCACGAATCATGCGCTGGTCAATGCGCTGGCGGTTTTCAACCAGCAGCGCCCAACCGATCCCATGATCTACGGCAATATCCCGGTCGGCACCGGGCGCGATTGGGCCCGCGGACAGGGGCTGCCCTTCACTGAAGCCGCGCCCATTGCCCAGTGGATCATTGGCGCAAAGCCCGTTGCGACCGACCTCGGCTTGATCACGACCGATACCACCCGCGAGTATTTCCTCAATATCGCCAGCGCCGGTTTAGGCGGAGAAGTCGCGCGACGCGTGAACGACTCGAAGAAATACCCGTGGACCTTCCTGCTCTCGACGGTGCTGACGACCCTCACTTATCATCCGCAGCCGGTACAGGTGCAAATCGATGGCCAAGATTGGTACGAAGGTAACGCGTACGTCGTCGCCGTCGCCAACGGTTCGACCTTCGGGCACGGCATGAAGATCGCGCCGAACGCCAATACCTCCGACGGCCTGTTCGAAGTGATTCTCGTTAAAGGCGTCGCGCGCGTTACTGTGCTATCCGCGCTGCGTCGCGTCTACAATGCGACCCATCTTACCCATCCCGGCGTGCTGTCCGCGCGTGGCAAATCGATCACCGTGAAACGCCCCCGGACGCGCGAAGTGATCGAGATGGAGCTGGATGGGGAATACAATCAGGGGCGCGAGGTGAATTTCAGCATTCAACCCGGCGCGCTGCAAATGCTGCTGTAACTCTGCCCACCGTAGATTGCTCCAACCCACGACACTCGTAGGGACGCGCTTCTGCGCTGTCCGTTTGGAGCGGACAAGGCAGGCCTTGTCCCTACGAGAAAAATAGGCGTATCCGATGGATCGTGTCCCTGCGAGAGAAAGTTCTTGTGTAGGGACGCCATGAATGGCGTCCGCTGTCCCCAAATGGACTCCACGCTCTTCTGCCGAGCTACCGGCCTGCCTTGTCCTCAATTGACCGATTCCTAAACAACGTGAGTTATGGATAACGCTTCTCTCACCCCACCCCCAACCCCTCCCCGAATTCAGGGAGGGTAGACAGCAAAAGCACTGTTTATCTCCCCTCTCCCCGCTTGCGTGGGAGAGGGGTTGGGGGTGAGGGGGACACGCGAAGCGGCTTCTCCTCAATTGACCGATTCCTAAACATGCTTCAACACCCAAAAGAACTTGCTCGTCTGTACATTAGAATGCCGCAATTACGGCTCAGGTGTGGACAGCCCGTGCTGACCATCCTGTGTCCACCATTCAATATCCGTGATACGTGGATCGGTCAGCAGAAGAGCGTGGATCGCGCGGACTATCTTAAGTTTGTCGTCAGGCGCTGGCCGCGCCCGCAGCCGCCACATCCCCAGGCAGCCGGGATCAGCATCAATCCCCACCTGCCACTGGGCTGCAGCCCCCTCAGTGTCCGGCTCGACCTGATTCGCGGTGATCCAATAGTACGCACGCTCCAGCCGCAGGTGAAACCCGTAGCCGTAGTCCTCACCGATCACCGTGTCGACCTCATAACCGCGGGCCAGCAGCCCAGCGCGCAGCCATGCGGCGAGGTCATGGCCCAGTACATTATTGATCGCATCGGGTAGAGGATTGAGGCTGAAGGTTGTCGAGGTGAAGGTCACGAGTACCATAACGAGGCAGCCTCAATCAGTTAACATACGTTAGGGGGTAGAGGTTTTCGTCTCTGGGGTCGCGACTGGACTAACGGTCGCCGCGGGTGCGGCTTCGGCCACCGCGGACACGCTGGGTGCCGGCGCTTCGACGGCGGGCGCGGCAGCGCTTTCGGTCGTCTGCGTGACCAGATTGGCCGCTTCAGCGACCGGGGTCGACTTAACGATCAGTTCGTACTTTTGCACAAGCTCCACAACTTCACCCACGGGCAGCGGCTTTGACAGGTAGCCATCGCAGCCTGCCTCAATGCAGCGTTCGCGGTCACCCACCATGGCATAGGCGGTCACCGCGACAATCGGTGTTTTGAAGCCCCGTGTGCGCAGTTGGCGCACCACTTCCAAACCGCCGATACGACCTTCAAGCTGTAAATCCATCAAAACCAGATCAGGATTGTCGGCGGCAAAGCGCGTCAGCGCCACCTCCCCATCCGTATAGTTGATGACCTCATGCCCACCCATCCGCGCGATACGCTGCAGCAGCGAGATGTTGGCCGGGTTATCTTCGACGTACATGATCCGCATTATGTTTTCCTCTAAAGAACCCGCTTATTTCGACATGACCAGCTGTTCAGCGGGCAGTTCCGGCACGTCTTCCAGTTGCTCCTGCTGCTGGTACAGCGGCACAACTACATGGAACGTGCTGCCTTGCCCGACTGTGCTTTCCGCCCAAATGCGCCCATCCATTAGCGCGAGCAATTGACGGCAAATCGCCAGCCCCAGACCAGCACCCGAACGCGGATCGCGTCCCGGCCCGCTCGCCTGTTTGAATTCCTCGAAGATAATCCCCAGATCGGTGGCAGAAATGCCCAGGCCCGTATCGGCGATGGAAATTTGCAGTTGATCGTCCACCGGACGGACTGTAACTTTAATCGTCCCGCGATCTGTAAACTTGGCCGCGTTGCTGTACAGGTTGAGCAGCACCTGACGCACGCGGGCTTCGTCAGCCCACACCGCCGGAATTTCATCGGGCAAATCGGTTTCGAGTCGGATCGGTTTACCGGCCAGCAGACCGGACGCCGTCGACAACACGCTGTTGATGACCGGCTTCAGTTCCAGCCGTTCGATGCGAATATCGAGCTTACCAGCGTCCACTTTCGCCAGATCGAGAATATCGTTGATCAGGTTGAGCAGCTGCTTGCCGCTGGTGTAAATCTGCTGCAAGTCGGCTTCATACGCGTTCGGCAGCTTGACACCGTCATACATCGCCGGAAACTTGAGCATCGTCTCACTGAAACCGATGATTGCGTTGAGCGGCGTGCGCAGCTCATGGCTCATATTCGCGAGGAATTGACCGCGGAAATGCTTAGCTTCTTCCGCCGCCCCACGGGCCCCCTCCAACTCCAGGTTGGTTTCCTGTAAACGTTCACCCAATGCCCGGGCGCGCACAAAGCCTTTTTCGACTTCCTGCCGGCTGTCGAACAGTTCCGCCGCCACGCGCCGTTCCCGCTGATAGTTTTGCAGCGCCCATTCCGCGATCTGGTACAGGTCACCCGTCACTTGCATGGAGATGATCGCCGCGAGAAACGTCATGACGATTGCGGCGATCTGCGGCGGACCGAAATAGTCCATGCCGCCCAGCACGGTCGCCGGAACGAGGGTCAGCAAGAGCGAGGACACCAGTGCCAGCAGCAGAGTGTTGGTCGGCGGCAGCAGCAAGCCGACGATGAAGATGATCATCGCATAGAAGAAGATGTACACGTTGATCATCTCAAGCGTGCTCACCGTCAGCAGCAGCGTCAGGGCGACCAGCGCCGCCAGGATGTAAATCCACGCCGCCCTGACATAGTGGTTGCGATTCAGGAAAAAGCGGGTCATTAGCGACCCGCCAATCATCAGCGCGACGGGCAGCAGCGGGCGCACCAGTTCCATGCGCTGGAGCATGGCCGCGTTGAGCACAACCCAACCGGCGATTAAGCTGAGGATGATCGTCACCCGCCACAGCACTTTCAGGCGGTCAAACTTAACTTCAGTGGCAAAATCTTGATTACTTGGGATATTCATCAATAAAACCTGTAAGCCTGTTTTAACGACGAGTTAAATCATTTTCATCCCAATTCATGTCCAGACGATGTTAAGATTACCCATAATTCAACCGTTTTCACAAAAATATAACAATCTCTGCATATTAGGCAGTTTGCACTACTTTTCGTCCATTTTAGTTGTGTAGTGCGAATATGCTATAATCAGCTTATCGACTATCACAAACAATCTTACAAGGAGTCGTGATGACGACGAACGCTGTAGCGCGGGCTTCGTCCCGACTAAGCGAGAATACGCTGCTGGAGATGTTCTGGGTAATGCTGCTGAGCCGCCGTCTGGATGAACGGAGCTGGGCGCTGCATCGTCAGGGCAAGATTCACTTTCACATCAGCGGCATGGGTCACGAGGCGGCTCAGGTCGGAGCGGCCTTCGCGCTCAATCGCGGCGTCGACTACGTTCATCCGTACTACCGGGATCTTGCGCTTGTGCTGGCCATCGGCGTCACCCCCACTGACTTCATGATGAGTCTGTACGGCAAGCAGGACGAATACAGCAGTGGCGGGCGGCAGATGCCCTCGCACTTCGGCAGCCGACACCTTAACATCGTCAGCGGCTCGTCCCCCGTCGCGACGCAAGTTCCGCAGGCTGCCGGGATCGCCTTCGCCATCAAGTATCGTCAGACCTGCGGCCTAGTCGATCCGCAGGACAGCACCCAGCCCCGCGTTGCTCTCACCTGCCTCGGGGAAGGTTCAACCTCGCAGGGTGAATGGCACGAGGGCATGAATTGGGCGGGCGTGCATAAACTTCCTTTCATTTGTCTGGTTCAAAACAATAATTACGCCATTTCTGTTCCGCTCGGATCGCAAATGGCGGTCGCCAACGTCGCCGACCGCGCGGCGGCGTATGGCGTGCACGGTGTCATCGTGGACGGTAACGACATACTCGCGATGTATGACGTGATGGCCGAAGCGGTTGACCGCGCCTACACGGGCGGGGGTGCGACGCTGGTCGAAGCCAAAACCTACCGCCCTGTGCCCCACTCCTCCGACGACGATGACCGCAGCTACCGCACCCGCGAAGAAGTCGACGCCTGGAAGAAAAAAGACCCGGTGCTGCGTTTCCGCCGCTATCTCGAAGACCTCAGCTTGCTGACACCCGACATGGCGAACGATTACGAAGTCCGCGCCCGAGCTGCCGTCGATCAGGCGCAGGCGAGTGCCGAAGCCGCGTCGTATCCTGCCCCTGAAGACGCACTCGGCGCCCTCTACGCCCCGGCGGAGGATTAGCCCATGCCCACCATGACCTTAATCGACGCCGTCCGCCTGGCGTTGGACGAAGAACTGGCGCGCGACCCCCGCGTGTTCATCACGGGGGAAGATGTCGGCGTGCGCGGTGGTGTCTTTCGCGCGACGCAGGGTCTCTACGATAAGTACGGCGCCGCCCGCATCGTTGATTCGCCGCTGGCCGAACTCTCGATTGTCGCCATCGGCATCGGCGCGGCGCTGGCCGAACTCCGTCCAATCTGTGAAATCCAGTTCAGCGACTTCATCCATCCGGCTTTCAACCAGATCGTCAACGAGGCGGCCAAATTCTACTACCGCTCCAATGGTCAGTGGCGCGTGCCGCTCGTGATTCGCGCCCCCTACGGCGGTGGCATCTCCGGTGGCCTTTATCATAGCCAGAGCGTCGAGGCGTTCTTCGCCCACGTCCCCGGCTTGAAGATCGTCGTGCCCTCCACACCGCACGATGCGAAAGGCTTGCTCAAAAGCGCGGTGCGCGACCCGAATCCGGTGCTGTTTTTCGAGCCGAAGAAGGGGTACCGCTCGATCAAAGGCGACGTCCCCACCGACGACTACACCGTGCCCATCGGCCCCGCCCGCGTTGCCCGCGCAGGCCGCGATCTTTCCGTGTTCGCCTACGGCATGATGGCGCACTACGCCGCGCAAGCCGCCGAAAAGGTCGCCCGCGAGGATGGCCTCGATGTGGAAGTCATCGATTTGCGCACGCTGCTCCCGCTCGACAAGGAGTCGATCCTCAAGTCGGTGCAAAAGACGAGCAAGGCGCTCATCGTTTATGAAGACAACAAAACGCTCGGCTATGGCGCGGAAGTCGCCGCGC
The DNA here is from genome assembly GCA_937988705.1 of uncultured Chloroflexota bacterium. Classification (GTDB taxonomy): domain Bacteria; phylum Chloroflexota; class Anaerolineae; order Aggregatilineales; family Phototrophicaceae; genus Flexifilum. Next base: position 15,544 of record CALKIA010000590.1, read on the forward strand.
TGATTGTGGATGAAG
>CALKIA010000591.1 GCA_937988705.1 uncultured Chloroflexota bacterium
GCCATGTTGGCGATATGCACGCCCGCCGTCACGTTGCCGTGCTTGTCCGCGAGATCCATCAGCGCGGTTTCCCAGAAGTAGTCGTAGGCTCGCTGGTGCTCGCCGATTTCGCTGGCGACGATGCCGAAGGTGCACGTGGACAGCGACGAATCATGCGTGGTGATCGCGTCGTAATAGTCAAAGTTGGCGCGCTTCTGTTCCAAGGTGGGCGCGTGTTCCGGCAGCAGATACAGGGCCAGCAGCACATCGCCCTGCTTGCACACGCGGTGCCGGTAGATCGTCAGGTAGTGAAAACGCTTGAGGAGCACATCGCCCCCGTCGCGCTTGCCGAAGTCATGCGGCCAATCGGGGCGCTGGAAGAAGCCATCATTCTGCTCGAAGACGCCGTCGGCGTTCGTCTGCGGGATGACCAGCTTGGCGGCGACCTGATCCCACTGGGCGACCTCGGCGGCGGTCGGCTGCTGCGGGAGGCTGCCGCCCACGGTGTTCAGCCACTGCGCGACTTCACTGGCGTAGCGGAGATGCGCCTGTGCCAGCATGTTCGTGTAACAGTCGTTGTCGACGATGGCCGTGTATTCATCCGGCCCGGTGACGTTGTGAATCGAGTAGTGGTCGCGCGCTTGGTCATAGCCGGCAAGGCTGACCCACATGCGCGCCGTTTCGAAAATGATCTCCGCGCCGCCTTGCAGCAGAAAATCGGTATCGCCGGTCGCCATGACATAGGTTTTGATGGCGTAGGCGATATCGGCGTTGATGTGATACTGTGCCGTGCCGGCCGGGTAATATGAGGAGCACTCCTCGCCGTTGATAGTCCGCCACGCATAGGCCGCGCCTTTGAGCGACAGTACCTTGGCGCGGCGGCGGGCGTTGTCGAGGATGCGGTAACGGTAGCTGAGCAGATCGCGGCAGATCTCCGGCTTGACGTGCTGGAAGAAGGGCGCGGCGAACATCTCGGTATCCCAGAAATAATGCCCCTCGTAGCCTTCGCTCGTCAGCCCCTTCGAGCCGATGTTGGTCTTGCCCACGCCGCCCGCCGCTTGCAGCAAATGGAACATGTTAAAGTGAATGCCCTGCTGGAGCTGCACAATCTCGGCGTCGCCGTCCTTGCCGGTGATCGTGACATCCGCCTGCTGCCAGAACGTATCCAGGTACGCCCGCTGCTCGGCGACCAGCCCGCTGAACGTTTTCGCCCGCGCCTGCGCCAGATCCGCGCGGGCCGTTTCGATCAGCGCATTGGAGGGCGTCGTGCGGCGGTCAGCATACGTATAGGCGAGATATTTGTGCAGGGTGATGGTCTGACCGGCCTGCGCTTCGATGGTGTAAATGACGGTGAAGGTTCCCGTGTCTTCGCTGAATTCGAATGTCGGTCGTACGTCGGGATGCGAGGTAAGGACGTTGCTCATGCCGCTGGCGAGGCGCAGTTTGGAGTCCTTCGTATCATGGATGACGACGTATTCCTCGCTGTGATCGCCGGACTGATCGGCATAGCGCAGCACCGAGCCGTCGAGGTGACAGCCAATGCGCGGATCGCTGCCCGCTTTCACGTTTTGCACATCGCCATCCAGCACCGATTCGAGGCGGACGCGTCCGGTGAAGTCCGGCGTCAGGCTGAATTCGATGGCGGCGACGTGCTTGTCCGTCAGGCTGACCAAGCGTCGCGCGCGCAGTGTCAGCTGGCGGCCCTGCGGCGAACACCATGTGAATGCTCGCGTCAGCAGCCCGTCCTGCAGATTCAGCGTGCGGGAATAGCCATCAAAGGTGCTGTGTTCGGCATCGAGATGCAGCGGTTCGGAGTCGTCGCCCAGAAACACGCGGATGATTTTGCCGTTCGGCACATTGAGCATCGTCTGGCTTTTGTCCGCATAGCCAAAGGCCGATTCGGGGTATTCGATTTTCTGGCTCTCGTAAAAGCCGTTGAGGTAGGTGCCATCGACGCTGAGGAAGCGCCCGTAGCGGTCGCGTCCAGTCTCGGCATGATAGCCTTTGGCCTCGTTGGGGTGGACGGCGCGCTCAAGCCCTTCTTCAAATGTGCCGCGTAGTCCAAGATAGCCGTTGCCCAGCGCGAAGACGCTCTCCGCCTGATAAAAGTGTTCGCGTTCCCCGTCAAATTGGTCTTCGACAATGCTCCATGCATCCCCGGTGAAAACCGGGCTGTTCGCCGTGTGCTGTGCCATTTGGACTCTGTGCCTCTGGTTCCCAGTCATTTGGAATTGAGTGTATCACGGAACTTTTTAAGCGTGATTTTAGGTCAGCGACTGGGGCTTCCCAGTGCTATTTGTCACTCTGCAAGACACATATGTGTTGATGAGCATTGCTTTAGAGTCGCTGTCATTACAATCTACATGTCGCTCTGCTCTCGCTATAGTGGTGTACGGTACAAGTCGAACAAGTGGTGAGTAGGAGAACGATGAATGCGTAAGTTATTGTGGATCGTTATGCTGATGACCTTGGCGCTGGCCGTTCCGCTGCTGGCGCAAGAGGCGACGCCGGAACCGACACCGGATATGCCTGCGCCCGCGGAAGCGGGCGGCAACATGGGCATGATGAGCAGTGACCCGGCGGTGCAAGTTATGAGCCAAGCCGTGTTGAACGGCATGGTGACGATCAGCCGGGTAGATGCGGACGCGGCGGGCTTCGTCGTCATTCACGCCGATGAAAATGGTGAGCCGGGGCATGTGGTCGGTGTGGCGGCTATCACCGCAGGTGGCGCGGATAATCTCGCGATCATGATCGATGGGGCGATGGCGACGCCTGTCCTCCATGCGATGCTGCATACGGATGATAACACGCAGGGCGTGTTCGAATACAACGATAATCCCGCGGCGGATGCGCCGCTTACGGGCGGTTACACCACCTTCACGATTGCGGCAATTTTTGCCTACGATCAGCAGCCGATTGAGAACACGGTGATCATCGCCTCGGCGATTTCAGAGACAGGTGGCTGGTTGGTCGTCCATGCCGATAATAACGGCTCGCCCGGTCCGGTGCTCGGTCAGGCGCTGATCAACCCCGGCACGAATCCGGCCGTGATCGTCCCGTTGGCGGCGGACGGACAGACTCCGGTCTTGTGGCCGATGCTCCATGTGGACGACAACACGGTCGGTACATATGAGTTTGGTCAGGTGGAAGGGGCGGATGCGCCTGTCGTGGTCGAGGGTCAGGTTGCGACGCGCCCCATGAATGCGACGGAAACGCCGACGGTGATGCTGGCGGACGGCACCATGCTGGAAGGCCCGCAGACGCCGTTAATCATCCCAGCGATGAGCCAAATGCTGGATACGATGACGACGGGCGGATCGGGCGAGTTCACGGTCGACAATGTCATGTCAATCGGCGCGGGTTTCATTGACGTCCATGCGGATATGATGGGGCATCCGGCGTTCTCGCTCGGTCATACCCCGGTCGCAGATGGCGAGAATACCGGCGTGGTCGTGCCTTTGATGGTGCCGCCGTCCATGCCCGCTATGACGATCACGCCGATGGTGTGGCCGATGCTGCACGCCGACACGAACTCGAACGGCATCTATGAATACCTGAAGGTCGTTGGTGCTGATTTGCCCGTGATCTACAATGGCGCGGTCGTCACCGTGCCGACGATGGTCGGCGCAGTCGATAGCAGCATGGCGACCAGTGAACCGGGTATGATGCAGCCGACCACTGATCCGGGTCTGCTAGCAACGCCGGAAGTCACGCCTGCGGGTTAGGCGAACGCCTGCGAGTTCCGGTCGGGGCGCACCAGCGTGGACGCCCAATGTGAAAGGGCAGACACACGGGTCTGCCCTTACGATTTCTCTGGGCAGGCATTACGCCTGCGCCGTCTACTTGGCGGTCTGGTAGAGTTCGAGGAGGACGCCGCCCGTGCTCTTGGGATGCACGAAGCCATAGCGCGTGCCGTCGGGGCGGGTCTTCGGCGTTTCGGTGATCAGTTCCGCGCCCGCGCCCTTGATCTGCGCGAACGCCGCCTCGATGTCTTCGACTTCGAGGCACAGGTGATGCAGTCCCGCGCCCTTCTTCGCCAGATACTTCGCCACGCCGCTCGTCTCGGTGAACGGGGCGATCAACTCGACTTCACCTTCGCCGACGGGCAAAAAGGCGATGTCCACTTCTTCACCTTCATTGTGTTCCACATGGTGCAGTGGCAGACCGAGCGCGTTCTGCCAGAAGTTCAACGCCGTGTTGACATCTTCCACCACAACGGCGATATGATTGATCTTGATCGGGGCCATGACAGTCCTCTCTATTTTGACGTAGCGCGTCTCATTATAACGACGCGCGGCGTGAATGTCGGCGCGGGGTTCGCTATAATCACCCTGATGTTTGTCACATAACCGCATCAAAAAAGAGGTTCTTATGGTCAACCCAACTACCGATCAATCGCTCATTCCCCAGATGACACCCGAACATCAGGAACTCGTGAAGGCCGTGCGCACTTTTGCGCAAAAAGAGATCGCGCCCATCGCTGCCGAACACGACGAATCCGGAGAGTTTCCGCTCGCCACCGTCAAGAAGATGGGCGAGATGGGATTGATGGGCATTGAAGTCAGCGAGGAATACGGCGGCGCAGGCATGGATACGCTCGCCTACGCGCTGACGATGATCGAAATCGCCAAAGCCGACGCCAGCCACAGCACCATCGTCAGCGTGAATAACTCGCTGTATTGCAATGGACTCGTCAAATTTGGGACTGAGGCCCAGAAGCAGGCATTTCTCGTTCCGGTCGCCAGCGGCGCGAAGATCGGCGCGTACAGCCTGACTGAACCGATGTCCGGCAGCGATGCCGGGACGATGGAAAGCCGCGCTGTACTCAACGCCGCCGGGACGCACTACATCATCAATGGGCGCAAAAGCTGGGTGACGAGCGGCCCGGTCGCTGATCTGGTGGTGCTGTTCACGATGACCGCGCCCGAGCAGAAGCACAAGGGCGTCACCGCCTTTTTGATCGATGCGACGCAGCCCGGTTTCATCCGCGGCAAAAAAGAACCGAAGCTCGGCATTCGCGCCAGCGCTACGAGCGAACTGGTGTTTGAAAACTATGAGTGTCCGGTCGAGAACGTGCTCGGCAAACCCGGCGACGGCTTCAAGATCGCCATGGCTGTGCTGGACGCGGGACGCATCGGCATCGCTTCGCAGGCCGTCGGCATCGCCGAAGCGGCTTACGAAGCGGCGTTACAATATGCGCGGGAACGGCAGGCGTTTGGCGGCCCCATCGGCCAATTGCAGATGATCCAGCAGAAGATTGCGGACATGAAGACCCGTCTTGAAGCAGCGCGCCTGCTCGTCTACAACGCGTGCGCGGCGCGGGAACGCAGCAAGATCACCGGTGAACGCTTTACGACCGAGGCGAGCATGGCCAAGCTGTTCGCCAGCGAAGCCGCTATGTTCATCACCGACGAAGCGGTGCAGATTCACGGTGGCATGGGTTACAGCAAGGAGCTGCCCATCGAACGTTACTACCGGGATGCCCGTATCACGCGCATTTACGAAGGGACAAGCGAAGTGCAGCGCTTGGTTATTGCCCGTAACGAATTAGGCCTCCGCTGATGCGCGCGGCGGTCTTCTACGAACATGGCGGTCTGGAGGTCATTCAGACCGTCGCTGACCTGCCCGTGCCCGAACCTGGGCTGGGCGAAGTCCGCGTGCAGATGAAAGCGGCGGCGCTCAACCGCCTTGACCTCTGGGTGCGCGTTGGCTGGAAGGGGCTGAATCTTACCCTCCCGCATGTGATCGGCTCGGATGGCGCGGGTATCGTGGATGCCGTGGGCGCTGGCGTGACCCATGTCGCGCCGGGCGATCGTGTGGCGATTAACCCCACGCTGATCGATCAGGACTGCCTCAATCTGCGCGGCGCGGAGAGCGACTGCCTCGACATTCAGATCCTCGGCGAACACGCGCCGGGCGTGGCGGCGGAATATGTGGTGCTGCCCGCGCGCAATTTGCACAAGATGCCCGACTCGATCACGTTTGCGCAGGCGGCGGCGGCGGGGTTGGTGTTCGTGACCGCCTGGAATTCGCTGATCAATCGCGGTGGGCTGCGCGTGGGCGAATCCGTGCTGATCGTCGGCGCGGGCGGCGGCGTGAACAGTGCCAGCATCCAGATCGCCAAGCTGTGCGGGTGCAAAGTCTATGTGGTCGGCAGCAGCGCCGAACGGTGCGCGCAGGCTGCCGCGCTTGGGGCCGATGTGACCATCGACCGTTCGCAGGAGGAAAGCTGGTCGAAGGCGCTGGCCAAGCTGACCAACCGTGCGGGCGTCGATGTTGTGGTCGACAATGTTGGACAGGCGACGCTCATGGACAGTCTGAAAGCGGTCAAGCGCGGTGGGCGGATTCTGGTGGTGGGCAACACCAGCGGCTACAATGCGCAGATCGACACGCGCTACCTGTTCGCGAAAAACATCAGTATCCTCGGCAGTTCGATGGGCACGACGGCGGATTACGTCAAGGTCATGAACCTCGTCTTTGAGGGCAAGCTCAAACCGGTTGTCGGCAAGGTGTTTCCGTTGAGCGAAGCGCGGCAGGCCGAGGAAACGCTTGAGAACTTTGATGTGTTTGGCAAGGTCGTTCTGGAGATTTAGGTAACCTCACCCCTAACCCCTCTTATAGAGGAGAGGGGGAACTGTAGGGATGAGCAACGGCGCGTCCGCCGTCGATTCCCCTTAACAAGGGAAGGGTATGCTCGGGGCGCACCTGTGTGCGCCCACTGCCGGGCAGATAACATAGGTCTGCCCCGACATGGTAAATTTGGTTAGTTCAGCGGTTATTGAGGCGGTATGTCCCTTTTAGGCTATCATGTGCCGCTGCTCCGAGCGATTCCAGCCGAACTGGGCCTTGCGCCGACCATGGATGTGGTGCAGCGCCCCGGCGTGGCCGAAGTCTGCCGGATCACCGTGCACTACTATGATCGGCGCGCCTGCGACTCCGTCGCCACGCTGATCAACACGCGGATGAACGGTGCCTTGCTGGAGACGGTCTATCGCCGCGCGCTCGCCCAGAAGCCGCTCACCCATGGGCTGGACGAAACACGCTATCGCGCTTTCCTCATGGCGATCAAAACCGCGGGCTTCGATAAGCTGGCGGATCAAGCCGATTTGCCCGCGTATGACTCGACGGACGTGTGGATGATCGAGCGCGCTGCCGGTTCATTTTGCCGGAGCGTGGTCGTCGCACCCGACATCGCCCAGTCCGCGCCGCATAGGGCACTGATCACGGCGGTGCAGACGTATTTGCCCGAAGCGCTCCGCATGGTGAAATAATTCCGCAATCCGGTCACAATAGAGGCCGAGCTGCCGGTTGAATAACTCTCTCTCAGAATCCGAGCTCGGTGAGCAGCAAGGTGTGTCGGTGTGTTCGGGATGGAGAAGGGCTCGTCCGCCTAGATCTGAGGAAACAGATTTGAACAACCTCCAACAACTGGACAGTTTGGCGGCGCACAGCGATGTGTACCGTGATTCGCAGCGGGTAGCGATCATCGACATGGGCAGCAACAGCTTCCGCCTGATCGTGATGGAGTACGTGCCGCGTCTCAGTTTCAAAATGGTGGACGAGGTGCGCGAAAGCGTGCGCATCGGGGAGGGCATGGCGCAGATGGATGTGCTGCGGCCAGCGGCCATGGATCGCGCGGTGCGGGCAGCGCAGATTTACGCGTCGTTCTGCCAGTCTTCCGGCATTCAGGATATTCTCGTCGCCGGGACGAGCGCTATTCGCGATGCGCGCAACCAGAGTCGCTACATTGAACGGGTGGCGCGCGAAGCCGGGTTGAATGTCCGCGTGCTGAGCGAAAAAGAAGAGGCCTATTACGGTTATCTGGCGGCGGTCAACAGCACCACGCTCCAGAATGGTTACGTCGTTGACCTTGGCGGCGGCTCGATGCAGATCACACGGGTGGAAAACCGCCTGTCCACGCACAGCGTTAGCTTTCCCATTGGCGCGGTCCGCTTGACCGAAGGCTTTCTCAAATCTGATCCGGCGACCAAGCATGAGATCGACCAGTTGAGCGATCATCTGCGCGCACGCTTCCATTCGCTAGACTGGTTTAGCTATGAAGATGGCATGACGGTGATTGGGGAGGGCGGCACACTGCGCCTGATCGGTCACCTAATCCAGAAGCGCACGGGCTACCCGCTCGGTTGGCTGCACGGCTACACCATGCCCATCGAGCAGATCGAGGCGGTGCGTGATGACCTGGCAAAACTGAGCGTCGCCCAGCGCAGCAAAGTCGCGGGCATGAAGCCGGATCGTGCGGATATTTCGCTGGCGGGCGCAGTCGCCATCCACGAGGTGTTGAAAGCCGGTGGCTTCGACGCAATGACGATTTGCAGTCAGGGCTTGCGCGAAGGGCTGTTCTACGAACGCTTCTTCGAAGCGCCGGCGGGCGAAACGCCCCTGTTCGCCGATGTGCGCCGCGCTTCCGTGCTGAATCTGGCGCATCTGTATCGCTTTCAGGAGCATCACGCCGAACACATCGCACGGCTGACGCTCTCTATGTTCGACCAGATGCCCGCTGAACGGATGCAGTGCGGCGCAGGTGAACGCGAGATTCTATGGGCCGCATCCATGCTGCACGATATTGGGGTGAGCGTAGATTATCATGATCATCACAAGCACGGCAGCTATTTGATCACGAATGCGGGGCTGCCGTCGTATTCTCACCGCGAAATTGCCCTGATTGCGCTGCTCGTGCGCTATCATCGCAAAGGTAAGCCGACACCTGATGAACTGGCGGAACTGCTGGAACCGGACGACGATGGGCGTCTGCTGCAAATGTGCGCGTTTCTACGACTCGCCGAACAGCTTGATCGGGCACGCGACGGATTGGTGCGCGACGTGCGGCTGCACGTCAACGATGGCCTGGCGCAAATGGAGTTGATCACGCGCGGCGATGAAACGGTCGCATTGTGGTCGGCGGCGCGGCATGTGGATATTTTCGAGCAGGCCTTTGGCTTACCGCTAGAGTTAGTCGCTGTACCGGAAGACTGAAGCCCCGCGCTTGAACTGAAATTCGGAGCGGTGGTAGGGCAACGCCCGCGTTGTCCGCTGATTTCCAAGCAAAATTCAGGACGAGGCCTGCCTCGTCCCTACAACTAGAGGTGGAGTGGATGGCAAAGTTACAAGAGACTGAACTCAAAATGCAGGTGACGGATCTAGACGCGATCAAGGCGCGCATCGAGGCGGCGGGCGGCGTTGTGAACGCGCCACGGGTGTTCGAAAAGAACCTGCGCTTTGAGGATGCGCACGGCGAACTAGCACAGTCATCGAGCGTGCTGCGTCTGCGCTATGACACACGCGCTCGCCTGACCTACAAGGACGGTCAGAAAGTCCACGATCAATATGGCAGCACGCGCTTTGAAGCCGAAGTCGAGGTCAGCGACCTCGACACGATGCAAATCATTCTGGAACGGTTGGGGTTTTACCCCTCGTTCATCTATGAGAAGTACCGCACAACCTACGAGCTGGCCGGTGCAGAAATCATGCTGGACGAGCTGCCGTTCGGGAGTTTCGTCGAGATTGAAGGCGAGGAGGCGACGATCGGCGCCGTGCTGGAAGCGGTCGATTTTGGCAAGGCAAAACGCTATACCAACAGCTACAGCGTGTTATTTCGCATTGCACAGCGCAACCGGGGCTGGCCGTTCCGCGACTTGACCTTCGACAACTTCAAGGGGATCGTGCTGGATGAGGGGATGTTCGCCGGGGCGGTGTAATAAACCTCACCCCGTCTCACTTCGTTCGACTCCCCTCTCCTCTAGAAGAGGGGTTGGGGGTGAGGTTGCTTAAACATGTTATTCTGCACGATAAAGTGGGGATGATCGTCGTTAGGCGGCGAAGCTGATCCGGTTCACAATCATTGTGGTAAATTTCACAAGGAGTCAAGGATGCGACTGCATGATGCGAAACGGCGCTGGCAAGAGAATGTCGTCCGCCGTGTAATTGGGAAAGCCCCCGAACGCTCAGCTGCGTTCGTTACCTCGTCGGGCATTCCGCTCGACGCGATTTACGTGCCGGATGATTCAGCCGATTACGAGGCGAAACTCGGTTTCCCCGGAGAATATCCGTTCACACGCGGCATTCAGCCGACGATGTACCGCTCGCGTTTCTGGACGATGCGCCAGTACGCGGGCTATGCCAGCGCGGAAGAATCGAATGCGCGCTATCGCTTCCTGCTCGAACAGGGGCAGAGCGGCCTGTCGGTGGCCTTTGACCTGCCCACGCAGATCGGCTACGACGCCGACGACCCCATGGCGCTCGGTGAGGTCGGCAAGGTGGGTGTGAGCATCAGCTCACTGCGCGACATGAAGCAGTTATTTGCAGGCATCCCGCTCGACAAAGTCTCCACGAGCATGACGATCAATGCGCCCGCGACGGTGCTGCTGGCCATGTATATCGCCGTCGGTAAGGGGCAGGGTGTTGACTCGTCCAAGCTGCGCGGCACGGTGCAGAACGACATCCTCAAAGAGTACATCGCGCGCGGCACGTACATCTATCCGCCGAAAGCGTCGATGCGCCTGATCACGGATCTATTCGCCTACTGCAAGACGGACGTCCCGCACTGGAATACGATCAGCATCAGCGGTTATCACATTCGCGAGGCGGGCAGCACCGCCGCGCAGGAAGTCGCGTTTACGCTGGCGAACGGCATCGCCTATGTGCAGGCCGCCATGGACGCGGGTCTCGGTGTGGACGACTTCGCGCCGCAGTTGAGCTTCTTCTTCAACGCGCACAACCAGTTCCTCGAAGAAGTCGCCAAGTTCCGCGCGGCGCGCCGTTTGTGGGCGAAGATCATGCGCGAACGCTTCGGCGCGACCGATCCCAAGAGCTGGCAGCTCCGCTTCCACACGCAGACGGGCGGCAGCACGCTCACGGCGCAGCAGCCGGATAACAACATCGTGCGCGTGGCGCTGCAAGCCTTTGCCGCGGTGATGGGCGGCACGCAGTCGCTGCACACCAACAGCAAAGACGAAGCGTTGGCGCTGCCGACGCAGGAAGCCGTGCAGATCGCACTACGCACGCAGCAGATCATCGCCTATGAAACGGGCGTCGCCGACACCATCGATCCGCTGGCGGGCAGCTACCTGATCGAGAACCTGACCGACGAGATCGAAGCGCGGGCGCAGGCGTACATTGACCGCATCGACGAGATGGGCGGCGCACAGTCGGCCATCGAACTCGGCTACGTACAGGGCGAAATCCAGGACGCGGCCTATGCCTATCAGCGCGCGGTCGAACACGGCGAACAGGCGATTGTCGGCGTGAATAAGTTCACGGTGGGCAAGGAGCCGACGCCCGACCTCCTACGCGTCGATCCGGCGATTGAGCAGTCGCAGCGGCAGCGGTTGGCCGAACTGCGCGCAAGCCGCGATAACGACAAGGTGGTCGAACTGCGCGGTCGGCTGGATACGGCGGCGCGCGGCAGCGAGAATCTCATGCCGCTGCTGGTGGAGTGCGTCGAAAACGAAGTCACGCTCGGCGAGGTGTGCCACACCCTGCGCGTTGTGTTCGGGGAATATCGCCCGGAAGTGAGTATTTGAGCTTCGCAGGGACGTGATTTATCGCGTCCGCGCAAATCGAAGTAGATTGGCGGTTAGCTCAGAGATGGACTAGCCGCTTTTAGTTACTGATGACGAAAGCGGTAGATCTCGGCGTCGCCGTGAAAGCGGATATCCTGCACACTTTCGACCAACTCGTAATGGTCACGCATGAAGGCAACCAGCGGCTCGATCCCCGGTAGTCCAGTTTGCGCCAGTACTGGGAAGTAGACGATATAGGTCGGCGGTGTCTGCGACCATTCCGCCAACAGTTGATCGCTCATCTGCCCGGCTTCCGTTGGCGCGATCAAGTACCAGAACCAACCCTTGATCCAGGTACTCGGCGGCAGTAAACCGCTCAGGCTGTGCAGCTGCGGTGTGCTGTCAGTTTCCGGCAGCACGAACAGCGTATCGTCGGGGTTGCTTAGCGCGTGTAGATGTTCTACCAGCGGTAGAAACTCATCATGGGCGGGGATGGGTTCATGCTTCAGGTACGGCGCGCCTACGGCCCACAGCACACTAAAGCCCGTGACGACCAGCAAGCTCAGGAGGACGCTCTGACTCGTCGTGAGCCTGCGTAGAGTGGACGGTCGGAACATGCGGCGCAGGTCATGACCGCGTAACCACGTCCCGATCACCGCGCCGCTCATAATGGCGGCAAAGGGTAACATGCCCATCGCGGAGACTTCGCCGAAGCGGGGGAGCATGGGTAGGCTGCCACCGATCCCCGCCAACCCCGTCATGATCCATGCGCGCCGCTCGGTTTGGCGCGCTGTCAGCAGGACGAAGGCGGGAACAAAGGCGGCTGACAACAGCACTTTACGCAAGAAATCGCCTGTCGGCAGCTCGTTGGGCATCAACCCGGAGAGATTGAATGTCCAGTTCCAGTACACATACTGGTCGAGCGTGCCTTGAGCGATCATGACGGCGATGAGCAGGAGGGGCAGCACGGCGACGCCGAGTGCATAGACGGCGAGTTGTCGCCCCCGCGCGGCAGTGGTCGGGAGTAGGAACAGACCCGCGCCAAAGAGGATCACCTCGCCCCACGCATGCTGCTTGCCGAGCGTGGCCGCGCCGAGCAGCAGCCCGGTCAGCAGTGCGGCGAGGATCGGGCGGCGCTCGTGCAAGGCCAGCCACACGCCTAACGCCACCAGAATGAAGAAGCCCATCACGGTATTGAAATAGAACATGACGTTGCCAAACACGGGTTCCCAAAGAAACCATGTGAGCAGCGCCGCGCCCCCGGCTAGCGCACTCCCGGAAGTGAGGCGGCGTGCCGTCACGTAGATGAGCACGGAGATCAGGAGTACGAGCCCAGTATTCAGGAGGCGTACCGTATCGACAGGTTCAAAGGGCAGCAGGCGCTGCGCCAGCGCCGCAATATACGAGGTGGCCGGGGCGTGTTGTTCCAGCAGGCTGCCGAAGAGCGTCAGCCCGCGATTCATCATATAAGGGATGGCGACTTGACCGGAATGGGCGGAGATGGTCAACCAGAAGAGGTGGGTAATCGTCTGAATCAGAAGGATACCAGCGACAAAGAGATTCGGGGTAGCAGTGAGACGACGAACGGACATAGAGCTTTCCTGAGTGAGATCCATCTTCAAGCTGGATGTATGATCCCACGTTTCGCTAAGAGTTCAAGCCTTGTCTTATCCTCGATAGTTGATCCGTCTTCGGTAGGCGGCGTCGGCTTCGAAGCGATGGGGAGCGCGCCACAGCGTATAGCCGATGGCGATTGCCCATACGAGCAACCCGACGACCAGCAGTCCGGCGGCGGTGTCATGCGGCAAGGAGGGGAGCGCACTGCCGAGATCCGCGGGCAGCTGCAAAAATAAAGCAATGCCCACCCCGCCGATCAGCGCCGGGCGCAGGACCATCCAGGCTTTGAAGCGTTCCCATTCCGTGGGCGGGCGGACTCCGCGCTGCAGCCCATCAACGGTTGCTGCCCCGCAGAGCAGCGTCAGCCCGGTCAGCACCAGCCCGCCGATCACTTCACCCGCGCGCCAATTGAACAGCGCGATCACCGCGAAGCCGCTGGTCAGCACTATGAACAGCAGCACATCTAGAATGTTCGTCTTTTCGCGCTCCATGCCGTTCCCCTTGTCGACCAGTCCCGATGAAACATGGGATTCCTGCGGTATAGTTAAAGATATAGTGTTTTTTGGCCAAAAGGGGAATTTTACATGGCTGCGATACTCCAAACTGATGTCGCGCTGCGTCAAGCCTACGAGGATTTCAGCGCGCGGTATCCTGCCTACGCGGACACTCTCCAACTCGATACTTTGCGCGCGACCGAATACAGCCGCCTCGACGAACAGGGGCACATCTACCTTGACTACACGGGCGGCGGCCTGTATGCCGATCGCCAACTGCGCGACCACATGACGCTGCTGCAAAAAGGGGTGTTCGGCAACCCACATTCCAGCAATCCGACATCGATGGCGGCGACCGTGCTGGACGAACAGGCGCGCCACTTCGTACTGGAATACTTCAACGCCGATCCTGATGTCTACACGGTGATCTTCACGCAAAACGCCAGCGGCGCGCTCAAATTGATCGGCGAGTCGTACCCCTTTGCGCCCGGTGACCGCTATGTGCTGACCTTCGATAATCACAATTCAGTCAATGGCGTGCGCGAATTCGCGCGCGCGCGCGGTGCGTCCGTGCATTACATCCCTGTACTGCCGCCCGACTTGCAGGCCGATGCCGCGGTCTTTGAACAGTTATTGGCCGACACGCAGCCCGGTCAGAAGACGCTGTTCGCCTATCCTGCTCAGTCGAATTTCTCCGGCGTCCATCATCCGCTGACGTGGATCGCGCGGGCGCAGGCCGCCGGATGGGACGTACTGGTCGACTTTGCGGCGTTCGCGCCCACCAACCGCCTTGATCTCAGCCTGTGGATGCCGGATTTCGTCGATCTGTCGTTCTACAAACTGTTTGGCTACCCGACCGGGATCGGCGCGTTGATCGCGCGCAAAGACAAGCTGGCGAAGCTCCAGCGCCCGTGGTTTGCGGGCGGCACGATCACATTTGCGTCCGTGCAGGGTGACGGCTACTACCTGGCGGAAGGCGAACGCGGCTTTGAGGACGGGACAATCAACTACCTGAATATCCCGGCGGTGGAAATTGGCCTGAAATTCTTGCAAGCTGTCGACGTGGATGTGATCCATACGCGGGCGATGGCGTTGGCGGGCTGGCTGCTTGAACAGTTGATGAGCTTGCGCCACGCAAATGGTAGGCCGTTGGTGCGTCTGTATGGCCCGGCCAGCACTGAGGGACGCGGCAGCACGGTGACGGTCAACCTGTTCGATCCCGATGGCCAGTTATTCGATTTCCGTGCTGTGGAACGCGCTGCCAATGAACGCCAGATTTCCCTGCGCACGGGGTGTTTTTGTAATCCCGGCGCGGGCGAAGTCATGAACAACCTGACTGCCGATGACCTGCGGGGCTGCTTTAAGCATGAAGAACGCATGACGTTCGAGGAATTCCTGCTGGTCATGGACGGGCGTGCTTCCGGCGCGGTGCGCGTCTCGTTGGGGATCGCCTCCAACTTCAGCGATGTGTATCACTTTATGGAATTCGTGCGGACATTTGTGGATCGTACGGCACGGTAATGAAGATCGTCCCGTGTTGGAATGCGTTTAGCGCGTCTGTTTGCCAGAGGATGTCCGGCAGGGCACACGGCGTTTAAACCCCAATTGTAGTGGGGATCCTGTGCATCTCTGCGGCGGGTCGCGTGTTATACTTTTCGCCTTGATTACTTGGAGATGACTTGATGACAGTGAATCCGAAAATAGAACGGCTGCGCCAACTGCGCGAACAAAGCCGCTTGGGAGGCGGTGACGAGCGCATCAAGCGGCAGCACGAGGCGGGACGCAATACAGCC
The DNA here is from genome assembly GCA_937988705.1 of uncultured Chloroflexota bacterium. Lineage (GTDB taxonomy): Bacteria > Chloroflexota > Anaerolineae > Aggregatilineales > Phototrophicaceae > Flexifilum. The sequence goes on from CALKIA010000591.1 coordinate 15,403, forward strand.
CGCGAACGCTTGGACATCCTGCTCGATCCTGGTAGTTTCCGCGAGCTCGACAGCTTCGTCACCCATCGCTCCCGCGATTTCGGTTTGGACAAGCAGAAAGTCTACGGCGACAGCGTCGTCACGGGCTGGGGCACGATCAACGGGCG
>CALKIA010000592.1 GCA_937988705.1 uncultured Chloroflexota bacterium
GATAAAAACCGCTCCCAACTGTACATTCCTTTTAGCCTAATCTATCAGTATAATTTTTTCGGTATCGACCCTTTCAGGGTCTTTGAAAGGACTCCATTATGGAATTGGAAAAAATCACGGACGGCAAAGTCGTCACGTTGAGCTATGTTCTGACGGCGGACGGCGAAGAAGTTGCGCGTACCGAAGACGGCGATCCCCTCGAATATCTGCATGGCGCGGAAGACATTCTTCCGGGTCTCGAAACGGCGCTCGAAGGCAAGGCCGTCGGCGATAAGTTCGCTGTGACGCTGGCCCCGGAAGACGCCTACGGCGACTATGACGAGGACGACATCGAAGAAGTGGGCAAGAGCGACATCCCGAACGTGGAAGAGCTCGAACTCGGCATGATGGTCGAAGTTGAAGACGAAGACGGCTACCAGTACATGGCGTATGTCGCGGAAATCGAAGCCGATGTGGTGGTGCTGGACTTCAATCACCCGCTCGCCGGCAAGACCCTCACCTACGAAGGCCAGATCATTGCTGTGCGGCAGGCGACTGACGAAGAACTCGATCACGGTCATGCGCATGGTGAATGGAATGGCTACGAGTACGAGGACGAAGAAGAAGGACAAGACGAGGAATAATCGTCACAGTCGGCGGGTTGCGATCTGAGGAAAGACGGGTTGGTTTGCTCCCGTCTTTTTGTTTGGGCAAGCAGAAGGACAAGCTTGGGTAGAATATCGGCACAACGGCTCGGTTTGTCGTCGGCACGCTATTCTGGAGCTTGTCGATTTTACATAACGCGGGATTGCTCTTAACTTGGTACGCCTGCGGAGCGCGTCCCTACAACAGGAATGAGAAGAAGCCAATGGTTTTCATTCTCGCATCGGGATCACCCCGGCGGCGCGAGCTGCTCAGCTCGCTTGGCATCACCTTTACGGTGATCAAGTCGGATATTGATGAGACCCAGCACGCGGGCGAGCCGCCGCTCGACTATGTGCGCCGCCTGAGCAGCGCAAAGGCGGACGCGGTCGCTGCCAAACTGGAAGGGTCGGCGCTCGTGCTGGCGGCCGATACGGTCGTCATTCTCGCCGCTGATACGCTGGGCATCCTCGACGGCGAAATTCTCGGCAAGCCCGTCGATGCTGCCGACGCGCGCCACATGCTCCAGCGGCTGCGTGATCGCGGGCATATTGTCTGCACCGCGCTGACCCTGCTGCAAACCGGCGCGGCCGAACGTCAGATCACACGGCTGACGCAGACCGAAGTGAGCATGCGCGCCTACACCGACGACGAAATCGACGCGTATATTGCGACGGGCGATCCATTTGACAAGGCGGGCAGCTACGCGATTCAGCATGAGGGTTTTCACCCGGTGGCGCGCATCGACGGCAGCTATACCAACGTGGTCGGCCTGCCGCTTGAGACGCTCCAAGAGATGCTGGAGGAGATCGGGTATACTGATAACAAGTAATGGACAAAACGCGCTTTGTCCCAGCGCAGGTGAGGTGGACTGATGGCAATCAGCGAACGGCGCATGACCGCCGAGGAATTTTTCAAGCTTCCCGAAACCAATACCCCGCTGCAGCTCATCGATGGCGTGATCATTGTGTCGCCTTCCCCTACGCTTGATCATCAGGATGCGGTTCTTAATACTGCTACCTATTTACGACACTTGCGTCCCGATGGGAAAGTGTATGTCGCGCCTATCGATGTCCATCTTAATGACATGAACGTCGTCCAGCCTGATGTGGCGTGGCTGCACCCACAAACCAAATGTACCCGCTTCGAACGAAAACATTTGCTTGGCGCGCCTGATCTGGTGGTTGAGGTTTTGTCGCCGGGAACAGCGCGTTTTGACAGAAATCGCAAACTTCGACTGTATGAGCAGTATGGCACACAAGAATATTGGGTCGAAGACGTGATCACCCAGTTGGTCGAAGTGTGGACGCTGGCAGATAGCGCGTTTAAGTACATCGGCGCGTATGGCACAGGTGATACCTTTGAGTCGCCGCTGCTCGGACAGACAGTGGATGTGACGGCGATTTTTCCGCCCGCCGAACAGCCGTAGACCGCGGACAACGCAGACGCTGTCCCTACGAAAGCCGATTTTTCTCGTCAGGACGAGGCAGGCCTCGTCCACAAACCGCCAAACCAGCTGACTTGGGCACCTCTCAGCCCGGCTCCAGCCAGTACGTGCAGCCGCTGCCTTCGGCTGTCCAGCCCACCAGCCCGTTATAGTTGACCTGATACCAGTAGGTCCCGGTCACCCACGCCGATTGTGACAGCACCGTGAAAGACCCGCGTTCGGGAATGTAACCCAGTACGCGCCCGTTGTAACCGGGACTACTGCGCACACGATTGGGCAGGCCGGGCGTGACATGCGCGGTCATGCCCGGCGCGAGGCGGGGCCTGAGATCACACACAGTCGACGTGGGAGCGGGCGTTGGCGTGTAGACGGGTTCCGTCCAGTACGTGCTCCACTGGCCTTCGGGCGTCCACCCGCTCACGCCGCTGTAGTTGACTTCCCACCACGTAATGCCATTGTTGCAGGTCGGGCCGCTCAGCACGGTGAAAATGCCGCCCGCCGGAATGTAAGCGAGGATGCCGCCCGTTCCCTGTGCAGGCTGCGCCCGCAACACATTGGGCAGGCCGGGCGTGACCACCCCTTGAGCGCCGATGTAGAGTCGGGACGATACGCTCATACAGTAGGCTTGGGCCGCAGTCGGGAGCGCAGAAACGCCCGCCGCCGCTAATGCGAGGGTGAGCGCGAATAGGAAGAATAGAGGTCGCCGGAACATGGTGATTCCTTGTCGAGGTAGAAAACGATCTGATTCTCATTATCAGACAAGCCGACTTTTGCTGCCTGTCCCCATGCTGACGCTTGCTCTACGATCCCGTTGGAAAATGGATAGAGTGAGGCGGGGTCGGCATTTTTCGATTCACATCCCGGTTTGCGTTATGGTTGGCTCTGCGCGTTCTCTGCGGTTAATTCGCTTTAGGAGCGACCATGACTAAACCATTACAGGGTATTCGTGTCCTTGACCTGACGCGCCTGCTCCCCGGCGGCGTAGCGACCCTCATGCTGGCCGATCTCGGCGCGGAAATCATCAAGATCGAGGCGCCGGATGGCGGCGATTACGCGCGCTGGATGCCGCCGCTCGTCGAGGGACAGGGCGCGTACTTCGGCGCGACAAATCGGGGCAAGCACAGTGTCATCCTCAACCTGAAAGATGAGCGTGGACAGGCTGTCCTTCAGCGCCTGGCAGCGCGCGCCGACGTGCTGATTGAAGGTAACCGTCCCGGCGTCATGGATCGGCTCAACGTCGGCTATACGACGCTCAAGGCGATCAACCCGCGGTTAGTGTTCTGCGCGCTTTCCGGCTGGGGCGCGACCGGCCCCTATGCGCAGCGCAGCGGCCATGACCTCAACTATGTGAGCGAATCCGGGCTGCTCGGCGAGATGAACACGCCGCAGCCGCTCGGCGGGCAGATTGCTGATATCGGCGGCGCGTATGCGGCGGTCGCGGGGATTTGCGCGGCGCTCGTCGGGCGTGACCGCACGGGCGAGGGCGCGTTCCTCGACATTTCGCTGTTTGAAGCGGCGCTGCCCTTCATGACGATCTCGTGGGTTGAAGCCATCAGCGCGGGCGATCACATTCGCGGTCGGCTGTCGGGTAAAATGGCGTGCTACAACGTCTACACGACGCGCGACGGTCAAGCGGTGGCGCTGGCGGCGCTCGAACCTAAGTTCTGGGCGAACTTCTGCGCCGCGATCAACCGCCCCGACTTGATTGAAGACTACGAAAAACCGGATCGGCAGCGGTATCTGCTCGCTGAATTGGAGCAGACCTTCGCGCTCCAATCGGCGGCGGACTGGGCGACGCTGCTCGAACCGGCGGACTGCTGCTTCTCGCGCGTCAAACGACCGAGTGAGGCGCTCAATGACCCGCAGATCGAGGCGCGGAGTTCGCTGGAACTGACGTGGGCGGAAATGCCCGTCATCCGCAGCCCGATTCGCAGCGGCGAACTGCCAGAACTCGCGCCCGTCCCCGGTTATGGCGAACACACGCGCGCCGTGC
>CALKIA010000593.1 GCA_937988705.1 uncultured Chloroflexota bacterium
CCGAACTTCATAGAGAGACTGCTCAAATAACTCGATTAATTCTTCGTCATTGCCCTTGTAGCGGCGCAGCGTCTGGATGGCACACGGCGCACAACCGCGCATCGCCCGGTAGCTATCCGTTTCACAGGCGAGGCACCCGTTCAGACGGATCATCATCAGCATCAGGGCTAAGGTATCTTCGTGGTTTTCGCCAAGGGGTATAATGCGATCAACCAGAGCGCTCCATTTTTCACCGCGCAAGTTTTTCAAAGCCGGGATAACATGGTGAGGAAACAACAATTCGTTGTTGGCGTACATGGCCTTAACTTTCTGGCTCGTGTTGTGACATAAGTTGTCACGACTTTGTTATCGTTAGCATACGGGATTTTCACGAATTTCTGATGAGACTAAAGTCCTATCTCTGGTTAGCCTTAGGTTTGATTCTGCTGGCGCTGGCGGGTTGCGGCGCTGATGCTGTCGTCTTTGCTCCCACGCCCGCCCCCGAAGACCAAACGCCGATCCGCTATGATCACCCCAGCGGCGCATTTTCGGTGAGCGTTCCGCGCCACTGGTCGCTCTACGAGCAGAACACGACCACCCTGGCGACCGCCGCTTTCGCCGCTCCCGGTACCGATGAACCCGCCATCCTCTTCGCGGTGATCAATCTGGGGCGCACGGTCAATTCGACCGAGTTTGCCGATCTGCTCAACCTGTATCAAACCCAGGTGCGTTCTGATAGTGGGCGCTACAGCGAACAGAGTCGCACGGCGATGGGCGATGGCAGTTGGCGCTTAACCGGGCTGCGCGAAGTCGCGCCGGGAACGACGCAGTCCGTCAATACTTTCATCCAGACCGCGGGCACCCTTGTCGGCTTGACCGAAGTCGTACTCGAGCAGGCCGATCCCGCCCTACTCCAGACCATCGTCAACACGTTCACACTGCATCCCGACTCCACCCCACTCCAGACTGCCGACCTGACGACACTGGCTTTCGCCAAAAACAACGGCTTGGGTCTGCTCCACGTCAGCGCGTGGACAACTGCGGCGGGCGTGTTCTTCATCACCGGGGAAGTCGCCAATTACAGTCTGACTACCGTGCGCGGCCTCCCGGTCGAAGCGGTGCTGTTCTCCGTTGACGGCTTGCAGCTCACGGGCGCGGTCGATCAGATCATGGGCTATGGCATCCCGCCGGGTGGGTTCGCGCCTTTCAGCTTACGCTTTGGCGGCGGCCAGCCAACCGACTCGACCGAATACACGGTACTGCTCGGCAAAGACTGGCTTCCCGTGGAAGACGGTGTGCTTTACGGGGCAGACGCGCTGTCGTGGACGGATGAATCGACGTTGGACGCTTTTAACCGGCTGACCGTGCGCGGCGAAGTGACCAACATCAGCGCGCATGTCGTGCGGTCGGCGCGCGTGACCGTCACCGTGTTCGACGGGGCACAGAATGTGATCGGTGCGGGCTATGTCGACCTGCAACCCGCCGAACTCGAACCGGGCGCAGTCGCCCCATTTGCCCTCCCGCTCGAAGAAATCGGCGGCCTGCCCGTCAACTACATTGTCAATGTGCAGGGTCTGCCATGACGATTACCCATTTGTTCTTCGATCTGCACGGCGTCCTCATCGACCCGCGCCGCCTGCACCAATGCTACAGCGCCGCCCTCGGTCAGTTATTGGCGGCACGTTATGGCGGCCTGCCAGAAGCGTGGGAACGCGCCAATCATCAGATTGAAGCAGATTGGGACAGCTACTACGCCGATCTCGATTTTGGTGGGGATGATTGCGTGGCGCAGATGTGGGAGGGCGAATTTCGGACGACCCGCGCCCGCTTCCGCCTGACGGGCACGCCCGAACCGTCCCACGATGAGTTGATGGCGCTCTCCCGGGAAATTCCCGGCACCATCCCGCGTTCGTGTGCCGTGGCCTATCCAGAAGTGATCGCCGTCGTGGCGCGCCTCGTTGAGTTGGGGCTTACGCTCAGCGTGACCAGTCATGCGCTTGAACCGCAGGTGCAGGCGACGCTGGTTGGCAGCGGGTTACTTGACTATTTCCAGGGGAAGATCATCGGCACCGACACGCTGGGGCGCTTCCTCAAGGATGCCGACTACTACCGCCGCGCCGCCGTCCTGCTCCACGTCGATCCGGCGCAGTGTGCCGTGCTGGATGACCGCCCCGAACCCATCGAAGGCGCGCAGCAGGCCGGAATGGAGACGATTTTCGTCTGCCGTCCGGAACGCTGTCATGATCGCCGCATCCACGCCGACGCCTTCATGCCCGACCTGACGCCGCTGCTCGAACGCTACCCAGCAACCTAATTCCCCTCTCCTTTAGGAGAGGGGTCAGGGGTGAGGTTTCTTTACTGCCCCAGCGCCCGCATCGCATCGTAGATCGCGAACAGCGCGGGCGGCGTATACCCATCCTGTGAAATAATCGTGCGGCTGCTGCCCGCGGATTCGACCGTCAGCGAATACGTGAAAGTATCTGCCGACGCGCCCGTCCCGATGAACTGCCCGCTCACCCGGAAGAAATCAAAGGTATCGATCAGCGACGCAATGCTCGTCACCACCTCAGGTGCGGTTTGCGTCTGGACACCATCACGCACCAGGCGCCCATCGCTGAACAGCTCAATCTGCAAATTGACCGCCGCGAGTCCGCCCGTCTGCGTGAACAGCACACGGTTGAACTGGAACGGTTGGTTGTTCACCGGCTCAATTGTCGACCCGGAGGCGGGGATCGGCGTCCCCGGTTGGGCGACCGCGACCGTCACTTGCAGGTCGTTGAATTGGCTGGTAGGCAGGATATCGCCCGCCGCCGAGGGCTGCGTCGGCAGGCCGACGGTCGTCGCAGTCGGAGCGCTAGTCGGAGTCGGCGTTGGGCTGCCGCCGCACGCCGCCAGAATCAGCACCACTATCAGTAGTATCGCCGTACGCATAATTGCATTCCCCTCAACCACGGGCGAGGCAGGCCTCACCCCGACACGCAACGTTTTTACAGGGACAAGGCCTGCCTTGCCCTCATCGATTCTCGTCTTGCTCGTCTTTACGGAAGTGCAGCAGACGGGCTATTCCCAGACCTGCCAGCGCCGCGATCACCGGGATGAGCGGCAGATAGTACCGCTGCCAGGCGAGCGGATTCACCAGCAGCGTAAGCGCCGTCAGGCCGAACCACAGCAGCAGTCCAGCGTACCGCGCCCCGCGCAGCAGCGCCACCACCAGGCCAACGCCCGCCACCAGCAAAATCACTCCCCCGACGATTCCGGTCGGGTATCCACGCGCGAAACTCGCCTCGTAGCGCGCCATTTCCGCCAGAATCGGCTCGACGGTTGACCACGAGTCCAGCTCATAATACATCACGGGTCGGATGGTGGGTTGTAAGAGGATCGCTTCAATTCGCTGCGGGAAGTTGAGCGCGCCGCCCGCAATCGACACCTGAATATCCAGCAGTCGTGCCCGTTCCTCCAGCAGATTAACGAAGCGCGCCGCCGGGTCATTCCACAGCGCGGGCGACAGCGCGACGAACAGCGCCACCATGAGCACCCCGCTGCCGATCAGCGCCGCCACCGTGCGGACCAAGCGCATCCCACGATCTGACCCTGTAGGGACGCGCTTCTGCGCGTCCGCTAGTTCTTTGGCGAGTTTAGGAGCGTGTGCAGAGGTAAGGCTATAACTCCCCTCTCCGCTCGGAGGGGGGCTGGGGGTGAGGTTCATCTCCCCCGCTCCTCT
>CALKIA010000594.1 GCA_937988705.1 uncultured Chloroflexota bacterium
GTCCCCACACGACGACATTCGGTGCGCCGAACATCGGAAAAATGCCGCTGCTGAGCTCGGTGTAGACGCCAGATTCAGTGTCCAGTGCTAAGAGCACATAGGCCGCCTCGTTGTTGGCAATCTCACCACCGAAAGCGATGTAGTGGCCATCCGGCGACCACGCCAGATGCGGAGGATTAGGCGTCGTCTGCTCGGAGCTGTAGCCACAGTAGGCCGTCACATTCCGGGTTGTCACGTCGAGTACATGCAGCATCGCTTCACCCGTGTTCGTGAGCGGATCGGCTCCTGTGAGCGGCGTCACCCAGAAGGCGATTTTGCGCCCATCTGGCGACCACGCCAGATCGCCCACCGCGATTCCGTTGATGCGGACCGCGCCGTATTCATCGGTTAAATCCGTCCACTGCGCGGGCAGCACATTGCCGGGTTTGATGCCGAAAATCTCCGATGTGACTTCGGCGGCAGCGTCGCCGTCATTGGCTATACCCGCATCCAGGGGGACAGGTTCAACATAGGCCAGCCATTCGCCATCCGGCGCCCACTGGTGCGCGTTGAAATAAGTACGATCCTCGCCGAGCAGCAGGCGTTCGCGTGGGACTTCAAGGTTGATCAGCGAGCGTGTGAAGGTGTCGCCGTCTTGTTCGACCAACAAGGCATAGCGCCCCCCCGGCTGAATGGCGATCACGCCCGGCGCGGATAGATACTCGCGTTCCAGCCCGGTGACGGCGCGCAGATAGGCGCTGCGGGCCGGTGTCCAGATCAGATAGGTGTCGTCTGACCACCACTCGACATCCGACGCGTACTCGGTGATCAGCGTGCGCTGCGTGCCGAGCAGGGTCATGCGATTGTAGGCGTTGGTCGCATCGTTGAAATAGGAGACCCAGCGGTAATCTGGCGAGAGGCGGCAGTGATTCATGCACGCATTGGTGTCGGGCAGGGGATAGCGGCGGTCGCGTCCCACTTCGTAGACCCACAGATCGGCACTGTCGAACTGCGTGAGGATGATGCCCGTTCCCGTGAAATCGGCGGTGCGCGTGGTGATTTCATCTGTTGGGCAGACGCGCGTAATCGCGTTGTCAGCTTGGATAACGGACACACCGCTGATCAACAGGAGCGCCAGCAGACCGAGTAACCGGTAATGGCGGGCTAGCGCGTATTGGAGTGGCCGGGACGCGGCCTGAGTCGTTCCGGCGCAAAGTTCAGCTTGATTGGGTATTGTCATCCGTAGATTTTCTTCTGTAACGCTTCATCCGGGGGCAGCGGCTTGTCGAGCCATTCGACGCGCCATACCTGCACGCTGCTGGCCCGGTCGGCACTGCCACCCTCTGCAATATACAGCCGATCGCCGAGCAGCAGGCAGTCCATCGGGCGGAACAACCCCGGCAGATCGTCCAGCAGGTTATTGAGCGGGCGTTCTTCGTCCAGCGTCAGGTCGAACAGGTGCATGGCATAGAGCACATGCGTGTCGTAATCATAGGGTTCGTTGTCGTGATCGCGGCGTTCATCGATTAGCGCAAACGCGAAGCGAATGCGGCGGCAGGTCAGGAACAGATTCGGGTGCACCAATTCGGCTTCTGCAAGCACGTAGCTTTCGGCCACGCCGACTAACTGCATAGGCTGGAGCTTGAGCCGCTGACTGAGTGCCATTTTATCGGCAATGGACAGCGGTTGCACCATCTCGGCCAGCCGCTCGTTGACGCGCATGCCGCGATGTCGCGGTCCTGCAAAGTTCAGCGCCATGGTGTGCCAGCCTGTTTTGGGCTTCACGAGATCCGCCGGCAGCTCCAGCGGTTGGACATCGGTGTTGCGCCCTTCCAGTTCATCGACAGACTGCACGAGCTTGCCATCGGGCGCATACTGATGCTGCGCCAGCCACCCATCGTCTGCGTAGATTTCCTCGACGTAAATGTGACCTTCTGGTGTGACACCGAGCAAACTGCAATCACCGTGATGCGGGAGCGGAATCGTCAGATGGTGATGAAAAAGCGGCGCACTCATTAAGAAACCTTTTCAACTTTCTTGAGGGCTGAACATTTGTTATACTACAAATGTCCTCTTCCATTATCATTGAGGCTAGGTTCAATGGCAGAACGGTTAGCCGACAAGTTCATTATAACCGATCCACTCGCAGAGGGCGCGCGACAATTGGACGATGAGAGGCAGGCTCGACATCAGTTGAAGCAGACCTCCACCATGCCCCCGCTGCGCCTGACTGGGTTGACTACGCCACCAAGCGCCGAAACCGGATTGATCAATCCGGTCTTTCTCTCCCGTGAAGGCGCGGACGACGATGACCGGCAGGATGCTCTGCGTACCACTGCTGAGACTCAAGGTGTAGCTCAACCGCTTGAAGGACGCCGTCCCTCCGTTTTGATCATCGAGGATACGCTCGAACTGGCGGAGATTATCCGGGTGACGTTGGATCGATTGGGCATGATCACCGCGCATGAAAGCCACGGCGCGCGTGCCTTTGCCCGGTTCAACGCCATGATGCCCGATCTCGTACTGCTCGACATCAGCCTCCCCGATATCACGGGATGGAAGGTGTTAGAGAGCATCAAGGAACGTCAGAAAGAGACGGGCGGCGGTATGCCGATCGTCATCGTGATTACGGCGTACGGCGACCCGGCGAATCGTCTGGTCGGCAAGCTGCACGGCGTGTACAGCTATCTGATTAAGCCGTTCACACCGGGCGATGTCGAACAGATCGTCAGGAATGCCTTGAGCGGCGCATCGCGCTGATGTTCCGGTTTCATCCTCAGCTTATAGTTGGGTCTTATGCACGGGCAGCGCAGATCGGGGCGCTGCTCGTCCTCTTGTTTGTCCTCCTGCTCCTCTTCTCGCTCAAGCTGGCGCCCCCCTTCGTTGAAGAACGCGTGATGGAATCGTTGTATCATATCGAACGACAGGCTTTGCAAACGGGTTGGACGCCTGACCTCGCGCGTCAGGCGGGCGATCTGTGGCGCGCCTCGGGCGATCTCGTGCGTGCGGCGGCCTATTGGGAGAATGCGGACGCTGATGCGCGTGTATTGTCGGCGCTGGCGCAAGCCTACGTCGAACTGGGCGACTGGGCGCGCGCGGTCGATACGCTAGACGACCTGATGCGCCTTGCGCCCGAGGATGCGTGGGCGAACTTTCAGCTAGGTGTGATTCTCGCGGCGGTCGCTCCCGATCGGTCGCTGCCGTACTTGAATGCGGCGCTGCCCACCTACGGTGACTCGCTCACAGAGGTGATCGAAGGCGCACGGCGGGGTGACCCGATGCGTGTGGGCATGGCGCTGGCAGAAGCGCGCTTGTGGGCCTATGCCGAACTCGCGTTTGAGCAGGTTGGCTCGGCACGGGCGTATGCCTATGGGGGCTATGTGCGTGATCAGCAGGGCAAAGATGGCGGCGTATTGATCGAAACTGCGGTCGCGCTCGCGCCGGATGATCCGCAGGTGCGGTTGCTCGAAGGGCTGCATTGGCGGGCGCAGGGGGATTTCGCCGCCAGTCTGCAAACGCTGATTGGGGCGGCAGCTCTCGACCCGGCTAATCCGACGATGTATGCCGAACTCGGCACGGCGTACGATCTTGCGGGGGATGCGGTTACGGCGCGACGCTGGCTAGAATATGCCGTCACACTGTCTGGCGACGATCCGCAGTTTCAGGCGATCTTGGCGGCCTACGATGCCGAACAGCAAAGTATGTTGGATGTTCTGGGGATGACCGATGAACCTTCTAGCCCGATTGTTGCCACCCCAACGCCAGTGGGATGATCCACTGTTTCGCTCGCAAGTCCGCCTGATCAGATGGGGCGGCAGTTGGGCGCAGCTGCACGACCAAACCCTGTATTGGGCGCTGCACGCCTTCGCCTTGATCGTTGGCACATGGCTCGGCTTGGCGCTGGTGGTGCGCTTTGTCTTCTATGCGGGCATCTTTATCCCTGACACTTGGTTCTTGGTTTATACGCAGGATTTCTGGATCGCGGCTGCCGCGGCCAGTGTGTTGGCCGGTCTCGCGGTTGATTTCCGCGCCATGACGGCGGGTGTGCCCGTGATTAGCAGCGAGATCACCTCCGGGCGGTATGAACTCATTCGCTTGACGACGGTGAGCCCGGTTCAAGTGATCGTCTCCAAGTATGCTTTGGCGCGGGTGCGCGCCTGGCGCATCACCGCGCGCGTGATGTGGGCGCGGGCACTGTTGGCCGTGTTGGGTTTGGCGCTTTTGGTGTGGCTGTGGTTTTCGACAGGCGTGGGCGCGACCACCTTCGACCTGCTGTATGCGGGTGGGCTGCTGCTGGTCGGCGCGTGTGCGGCGGTCGTTTTTGTGATTGAACCGTACTGGCGCATGAAGGCGATCACGGCGCTCGGCGTGGCTCTCTCCGCGCGGGTAATTAACGGTGTGAGCGCGACGCTGGCATCCGCTCTGGCGCTGCTGGCGTTCTGGTTTGTGCAGTTGGTGGGCGTGGTAGCGTTGACCTTCCTCCTGTCCTCGACGCTGATTTTCATCGCCTTTGGTGGCGTGGTGCTGCTCGTGTTGGTGCCGCTGGCGCTCGGTGTATTGGGCGCGGTGGTCTATGGCTTCTACTCGATGATCCAGCGGATTAGTTTGCGCCACGCCGCTTTTCGTTTGGCCATTCTGGAGCTGTGATGATGATCGATCCACTTGCCCGGTTGCTCCCGCCGATCTCGGTGTGGCGTGATCCGCTGTTCCGGACGGATGCGCGTTCGGTCAAATGGGGCGTGAGCTGGATGGCACTCCGCGGACGGATGTTTCGCTGGGGTGTGCAGATGCTTATCGTGCTGGCCCTCAGTTTTGTGCTCATGCTGGGCCTGCGTTTGCCGAGCATCATAAGCATGGCCTCCTACTCTTCGTACTACTCACCACTCACATTTGTGGGTGAGTTCAGCGCCGTCGCTTTCGTCGGGTCAATTGCCCTGAACGTGATCCTCGACTTTGTGGGCATTTCCGGCGCGCTCGGCACCATCAGCAGCGATTTCAATTTTCGGCGCGCCGATCTCATCCGAACAAGCCTGTTACGCCCGACGCAGATCGTGGAGGCGAAACACGTGGTGGCCCAGGTGCGCGTGCTGCGCATGACGTTTCGCATCATGTGGGGGCGTGCGTGGATCGTTGTGCTGACTGGAGCGGCGCTGTTGGGGTCACTGATTGAATCCCGGGCGAACGGGTACAGCAGCGCGCCTGCACACCAGATCATCCTGTTCGGCCTGATCGGCGCGCTGACCGCCGTCACGTACGTGTTGGAACCGTACTGGCGCATGAAAGCGGTGACCTCGCTCGGCGTGGCGCTCTCGGCGCGGACGATGCACGGCGCGAGTGCGACGCTCAATGCAGGCTTCTCGTTGATCGCTTTCTGGATCAGTCAGGCGGTCGTGATCATCGGCTTAGGCTTCGCGCTCCAGCTCACCATTGCGTTTTACGTCGGTGACGAATGGATGGCCTTCATCGGTCTGTTCGGTTACTGGGCGATTATCACGGCGGTGATCTACTCGTTCTACGCGCGAATCGTCCGCAGCAGCCTGTATCAGGCGGCGCATCGGTTGGCAGCGCTGGATACCTAGGGTAGTTGTGTTACAATCTATATTGTTATGGGGCGAAATCTGACCCGGGACGCGGTTGGTCACGGCTTGGCATTGAGTAACTTGGAAGTGAAAGGCGCGACTGTGCGAACTTTGTTGACTATTCTCCTGCTGATCCTCATCCTCTTTGGCTTCTTCCAGTTGAACGGGCAGGCGGCGAATCTCCATTATGTGACGAGCGGCGCTCCCGGCGAAATCGTGTACGCGGCGGCTTTCGATGGCTTCCCGGATGAGTGGGAGCAGTACAACGAACGCCGCGTCGCCGAGGTCGCTGATGGCGTACTCCGCCTGAGCAACTCGGAAGCGAACAACGGCAGTTATTCGGTGGCGAAACAGCGCTTTGCTGACTTCGACCTCACGTTCGATGCGCGCGCGGTCACCGGGTCGGAGAACAACGGCTACGGCGTGATCTTTCGCCTGCAGGACCGCCGCAATTACTATCTGTTTGAAGTGAGCAGCGATGGCTACTATCGGGTTGCACGGGTGGTTGCCGAGGATGTGCGCGAACTGAGTACCTGGATCGAGTCGCCGCTGGTCAACACCGGCATCGGCGCGGCGAATCGGCTGCGCGTCGTGGCGCGCGGCGATCAATTCGAGTTCTTTATCAACGGCGAACGGGCACAGGTGTGTATTCCTAACAATCCGGACGCGCAAAGCACTTTCTTGATGGACACGTGCATCGACGGGCAAATGCTCGATACGCTGACCGATGCAACGATCGCGCAGGGGCAGATCGGCGCGGTGATCGAGACGTTCGATGCTTCGGGCGTAACGGTCGAATTTGATAATCTGGTGGTGCTGGGGGCGTAAAGATCGACCCCACCCCCGGCCCCTCCCCGAATTCGGAGAGGGGAGACAGAAGCAACGCTTTTCGCCCCTCTCCTCTAGGAGAGGGGTTGGGGTGAGGTTTTGCTGGACTTTGTTCTTACAACAAAATTCGACGGAATGGACGTGGGGCGAGGGTGAGCTCGCCCGGTGATAAGGTTTTGAAGCGGTATGCGAATTCATTTGCGGACACTGGGCTGCCGCCTGAATCAGAGTGAAATCGAGACGATGGCGCGGCACTTTCGGCGGCAGGGCCACGAAATTGTCGATGACCCCGCGCTGGCGGATCAGATTGTCGTCAACACGTGCGCGGTGACCGAAGATGCCTCCCGCGCCAGCCGCCGCCTCGTGCGTGGGCTGAATCGCGCGAATACCGCCGCGCAGATCACGGTGACGGGCTGCTATGCCCAGATTGCGCCGGATCAGATTGCGGTCATCCCGGGTGTGGCACGGGTCGTGGACAACGGCGCGAAAGATCAACTGGTTACGGCGATCACCGGCCAGACCCTCGAACCGTTCGATCTGGAGCCGATCACGCGCGATACGCCGACCCATCTGGCGCGGACTCGGGCGTTCGTCAAAGTGCAGGATGGGTGTGATAACGCCTGTACCTTCTGTGTAACGACCATCGCGCGCGGGGAAGGGCGCAGTCGTGATCTCAACGATATCATCGGCGAAATCCATTTGCTGACGGCGATGGGCTATCAGGAAGCAGTGCTGACGGGCGTACATCTTGGATCGTACGGGCAGGATCGCGGCGCACATGCCGGTTTGATCACGCTGGTGAAGGCGATTTTGGCCGACACAGACATCCCGCGCTTACGCTTGTCCTCGCTCGAACCGTGGGATTTGACGCCCGACTTTTTTGAGCTGTGGCACGATCCGCGCCTGTGTCCACATTTGCATTTGCCGCTGCAAAGCGGTTGCGACGCGACGCTCAAGCGCATGCTGCGCAAGACGACGCAGGTGCAGTTCCGTGCGCTGCTGCAGGCGGCGCGGGCGGCGATTCCCGATCCGTGCATTACCTCGGACGTGATCGTCGGCTTTCCCGGCGAGACGGACGAGGAATTCGCCATCAGTGAAGCCTTCATCCGCGACCTGGAATTCGCCGGGATGCACGTCTTTCGCTACAGTAAGCGACCGGGCACAGCGGCGGCGCGGATGCGCAACCATCTCCCCGAAGCTGTGAAGAAGGCGCGCAGCGAAACGTTGATCGCGCTGGCGGCGGAGCAGGAGCGGCGCTATGCCGAACGTCATGTGGGCACGGAACGTCCGGTCGTCTGGGAACACGTCTCAGGCGCGACTCAGGACGGCTTCGTCAACGTGGGTTATACTGATAATTATATCCGCGTCACTGCGATTCATCCGCGCGCGCTCACAGGGCATTTGCTCCCGGCGCGGCTGGCAGACTATGATCCAGTGAAGCAGACGGCCCGAGCGATACCCCTAATCGAAACGGAAAGCGAATGGACGACGTAAAAGCAAAACTTAACGAGGCGCTGAAGGCCGCGATGGTCGCCAAGGATACCGCGCGTCGCGATGTGATCCGCCTGATGCAGAGCGCGATTAAGCAAATCGAAATTGACGAGCGCAAGGTGCTGGCCAACGACGACGTACTCAGCATTCTGCAAAAAGAGGTCAAGAAGCGTCGCGAAAGCGCCGAAGAAGCCCGCAAAGCTGGACGCAGCGACATTGCCGACGGGGAAGAAGCTGAGATCGTCATCATCGAGCAATTCCTGCCGCAGCAGTTGTCGCGGGCGGAGATTGAGGTGCTCGTGCGCGACGCCATTGCCCAGACAGGCGCGACCACCGCAAAAGACATGGGGAAGGTGATGGGCGCCCTGATGCCGAAAACGAAGGGCGTCGCCGATGGTAAACTCGTCAATGAGGTTGTTCGCAGTCTGTTGAGTTCGTAACGATGCTGAGCGGTGTATCCCGGTTTCTCGACCGTTTCTTTCCTCCGGCTCGACGGGAGCAGCCGCTCTATCGACTGCTGTTGACGCTGGTGGCGGCGGCGTTCGTGTTGATCGCCACCCTAATTGTCGCCTTTGACAGCATCATCCTCAGTCAGAATGCGGTGACGACGCTGCAAGTGGGCAGCATCGCACTAAGCGACATTCGCGCGCCGTTCAGCGTCGTGTTCATCAGCGAGGTGCTGACTGAGCGGATGCGGCAGGAAGCGGTCGCGGGCGTTAGTCCCATTTATGCGCCACCTGATCCGAATGTTGCCCGCCAGCAGATTCAACTGCTGCGGCAGATTCTCGAATTCATCGACAATGTGCGCCATGACCCGTTTGGCACACCCGAGCAAAAGACGCGCGACATTAACCGGATCACGGCATTAACGCTCGATCCGGTGGTGATCGAAACGATCCTCAACATGGATGATGAGACGTGGAACGCCGCTTCTGACGAGGCGGTGACGGTATTGGAACGCGTAATGCGCGAATCGATCCGCGAGAGCGAACTCATACAGATCACCGATCAAATTCCGACCCAGGTGTCCCTGCGTTTTGATACGGCCGCGGCCGCCGTCGTCGTGGATTTCGTCCATGATTTGCTGCGCCCGAATCGTTTCCTCGATGCCGTTGCCACGAGTGCCGCCGAAGTCGCGGCCGCCGAGGGCGTAGAAGCGCAAAGCCGCTCGTTTGAACGCGGGCAGATCGTCGTGCGGGCGGGGACACGTATCGAAACGGCGGATTATGAAGCACTGGGCGAACTGGGTTTGCTCACCTCGCCCGATCGCCGCTTTCAGATGGTCGTGCGCGCCTTCCTCGCCAGCCTGCTCGTGATGGTTGGCTTGGCGATGTACGTGGCGCGCAACGCCGAGAAATTCAATACGAGCCCGCGCTCGATTGCCCTGCTGGCGGCGATCTTCTTGATCTCGCTGTTGGGTGCGCGCATCTTCAATGGCGCTGATAACCTGATTTACATCTATCCGGCGGCGGCGATGGCGCTGCTGCTGGTGGCCATTGCGCATCTGGAAATGGCAATTGTGGCAGGCTTTGGGCTGGCGCTGCTCGTCGGCCTGATGAGCAATAACTCGCTCGAAATCGCTATGTCGATCGGCCTTGGCGGCATGGTGGGCGCGCTCATGCTGCGCCGCTCTGATCGCTTCAATAGCTACTTCGGAGCTGGGTTAGTCGTTGGCCTAACCGACGCGGTGATTGTCACGATCTTCAACCTCGGGTCGCTGATGAGCGAGGACGGGAGCTTTGGCACACTCATTCTGTACGCGCTGATCAATGGTGTGCTCGCCGCGATGACAGCGCTGGCCGGGATGTACGGTGTCACACTGTTGTTCAACCTGCCGACCAGCCTCAAACTTGTGGAATTGAGCCATCCTAATCAGCCGCTGCTGCAGAAACTGCTGCGTAATGCGCCGGGAACGTATCAACATTCGCTGCAAGTGGCGAATCTTGCCGAACAGGCGGCCAATGCGATCGATGCCGAGGCGGATTTGCTGCGGGTGGCGGCACTGTATCACGATATTGGCAAGGCGAATAACCCCGGCTTTTTCGTCGAAAACCAGGTCGATAACATCAATCCGCATGACGCGTTGAATGACCCGTATCGCAGCGCGGCGATCATCATCGATCACGTGCTCGATGGCGACAAAATGGCGCGGCAGTTCCGCCTGCCCGCTCGTCTGCGTGACTTTATTCTGGAGCATCACGGAACAACGCAGGTTACGTATTTCTACAACAAGGCGCTGGAAGCGGCCGGCGATGACGAAGCCGTCGATATCAGTGAATTCACGTATCCGGGGCCAAAACCGCAAAGCCGCGAAACCGCGATCATGATGCTGGCGGATAGCTGCGAAAGCACGGTGCGTGCCCGCAAACCCGCCCACAAATCGGAAATTGCCGATATCGTGCAGGGTATTTTCGACGCCCGTATGCGTGATGGTCAGCTGGATGAGTGTGGGTTGACGCTGCGCGATCTCACCAACATTAAAGACATCTTTATCGACATGCTGCAAGCTGTCTTCCATCCGCGGATCAATTATCCTTCGTCTGGGGGGGCGCGGCGACCGCAAGTTGCGGTGACACAGCAGATCCCGGTCGAAGTCTATTCGCGACCGGACGAGACGTTCACGCCGGACGAGCCGCCCGAACAACCCCCACCCAAGCGCCAAACCGCCGAGGTGCGGCCTGTGCCGCAGCCGCCGCGCGAAGACACGGACGAAGCGCCGCTTTTGGAAGTTCCGCCGCTGCGGCGGACGCAGCGCATGAATCCGACAGAGAAAGAGCCCGACGATGAAGTGTAATGGGCGTGATCCCGGCGTCGGTCAGATTGAGGAACGAGTATGACGTATGAGATTGAAGTGCAAAACGACGACGCCTACCCGGTTAACGACGAACGCTTGGTGGTGGCGGTGCGCGAAGTGATGGAGCGGCACGCGGTCGAGGCGGGGACGGCGGTCACGATTGTGATCACCAGCAACGAGGATGTTGCCGCGCTTAACCGCGACTTTCGCGGTGTCGATTCACCCACCGATGTGCTGTCATTTCCGGCGGATATCCCGCCGATGCCCGGTGAAGCGCCGTATCTGGGTGATCTGATTATTGCCTACCCGTATGCGTCAGCTCAGGCAGCGCGCGAGGGTCACGCGCTCATGGACAGTCTGTCGCTGCTGGTCGTGCATGGGACACTACATTTGCTCGGCTACGACCATGATACGTTCGAGAACAAAGCCGAGATGTGGGCCACTCAAAACGAGGCGCTGCTGGCCCTGGGCATTTCGCCCGACATCGTTCCGCCCCTCGAAATAGGCAGCGATCATGACGAAGACTAAGACACAGCAGCGCATGGTCGATGCTTTGGTTGGGACTTCGCGCATCAACCCGGAGGAATTCGCCTATAACACCAGTCCAAACCGCCTGAAAAGTCTGAGCTACGCCGTGGCGGGCTGGATCTATATGCTGCGTCGTCAGAAGAATACGCGCATTCAGGGTTTCGCCAGCATTGCTATTCTGGGGCTGGCGGCGTGGCTGAACATCGAGCCGATCAGCTGGGCGATTCTCATCCTGACCGTGACGATGGTGTGGATGGCCGAATTCATCAATGCGGCGGTCGAAGCCGCCATCGACCTGTCGACCAGCGAGTTTCACCCGATGGCGAAGGTGGGTAAAGATGTCGCCTCGGCGGCCGTGCTGCTCGGCGTAGTCGCTTCGATCATCATCGGCTTGATCATTCTGCTCCCACCCTTGTTGGTCAAACTAGGACTGGGTTAAAACCAGGGAATGCTGCCTCTGAGCCAGAAAGCGCTTCTGAACCAGCAGCGCGGAGTGGGCCGAGGGATTAGTGGAAAGGTAAGGCTTGAGCGATCATGAAACCCCAAACATTGATGCCGACGAAACCCACCAACGGAATGAACCGCTAGCCACGACACCGGCTGCGGCGGAGCAAAAAGATAAGCTGATCACGCCGGACGGTCAGGAAATCGATCTGGGTATTACCGGGACGATGAAGCTGAATCCTCCGGGGCGGAAATCAAACCCGAACCGTCTGGCCAGCGTCAAATACGCGATTGCCGGGCTGCTGTATGTGCTGACACACGAGCAGAGTATCAAACTGGCAACCTTTGTCACGCTGATCGTGATTGTGGTTGGGTTGTGGCTGCAAATCAGCGTGCTCAGTTGGGCGCTGCTCACGTTCGCGCTCGGCAGCGTGTGGGTGACCGAATGCCTGAACACGGCCATCGAAGCTGCCATTGACCTCGGCACGAGCGATCCGCACCCGCTGGCGAAAATCGGCAAGGATGTCGCCTCGACGGCGGCGCTGGTCAGCTCGATTGTGTTCGCGGTGATCGTAATCCTGATCCTTGTGCCGCGCTTTCTCGACCGCATTGCCGGATAGTTCTAACCGGTTAGGACGAAGACCATGCCGCGCATCTTTATCTCGTACCGCCGTTCGGACAGCATCACCATTTCGGGTCGTATCTATGACCGCCTGGCCGCCGCCTTCGGTGATCGCAGTGTGTTCAAAGATGTCGATGACATCCCCTTGGGCGCAGATTTCCGCGCGGTGCTGGACAACGAGGTAGCGACCAGCGATGTGCAGTTGGTGATTATCGGGTCGAATTGGCTCAATGTGACCGATGAACGCGGTCAGCAGCGCCTGCAAGACCCCAACGATTTCGTCCGGATTGAAGTCGAATCGGGCTTGAAACGCGGTAATAATGTGCTGGTGATCCCGGTGCTGGTGAGCGGTGCGCGTATGCCCACCAGTGATCAACTGCCGCCGTCGCTGGCGGAACTGACCTACCGGAATGCGGCAGTCGTGCGCGACGACCCGGATTTTAACCGTGACATGATCAAGCTCATTGAGCAGATCAAGGGGCATTTTGGCGAGGACGGTGGCACTAAACCGACGATCCCGCAGCGCGGTGCTCAGCGTCTTAGATTGCCGACACGTCCGCGTCTCGACTACCCGGAAATCCGCTGGCAAATTTCGCGGCGGGGGACAATCGGTGCGGGCGTGATCCTCGTGTTGATTGCGGCCTTTGCGCTGTTGATCGCGCCGTTCATCGCCAGTAACTCGACTCCCACAGCCACGCCGACCGCCACCAGCGCCGCCACCACCCCGGCGCCCGTCTCGACCGCCGAAGCGACTTTGCAGCCAACGCCGTTACCCGTCGCCGCCGCGCCCGCCTTCTGGCTGACCTATCCCGTCGCGGAGAACATCTTCGAGATTACCAGTCCGTTTGATGAAGAGCGCCCGAGCAATGCCGCGTTTGGTGCAAATGTACTGCCGCTCAACGAGGGGCTGAATATTGTGGCGGAGGATGCGCAAGGCAACCCCGCGATGATCCTCGCGGCGCAGCGCGGCGTGGTCGAGCGCGTGAATACCACGGCGACCCATCCTTACGGCTACTTTGTCACCATCCGCCATGCGTGGTACGGCGAGGAGTGGGTGACATGGTACGCGCACCTCGGACGCGTTGATGTGCAGGTGGGGCAGTTCGTTGCGGCGGGTACGCCGATCGGGGTGATCGGTAACACGGGCAATTCCAGCGGGAATAACCTCAAGTTTGTGGTGCAGCACAGCGGCGCAGGATTGGCAAACTACGTCATTGAAGATGTGGTGAACCCGGAACCCCTGTTCATGGCGAACCCGCCCGCGTATGATGAAGCGGCGCTGGTCGATGATGTGTCGATTCCGGCGGGGTCGCGGCTGGAGAGCGGCGCGGCGTTTACCAAGACGTGGCGCGTCATCAACACGGGGACACGCTCGTGGGATCGGTCGTATCGCCTGCGCCGCGTCGAGGGTGACGCGCTCGGTATGGATGAGGACGAGATCCCGCTGCTGCAAACCGTCGTGTTTTTGCGTCCTGGTGATGTGACCGATATTTCACTTGATTTGACGGCGCCTAGCGCTGCCGGAATGTACAGGGCGCAGTGGCAGTTGGTCAACGGAGCGGGGACGCTGTTCGTGAATGTGCTGTCTGTCGAGATTGAAGTCGTGGAACGCATCGCACAGCCCACACTCTCCCCGACGGAAGATCGCGGGTATGACCTGCTGCGGTTCGTGGCTGATGTGACGATTCCAGACCGAACAGTACTAAGTCCACGACAGGAATTTACCAAGACGTGGCGCGTCCGCAACGGCGGTACGACGACTTGGAGTGCGGGTTACGAGCTGGTGTTTGTCGATGGGGATCGCATGAGCGGCGCCGTTTCCATCCCGCTGCCGGAGGCTGTACCCGGCTCGACGATTGAAATGTCCGCCGCGCTGGTTGCGCCGAATCTGCCGGGGGAGTATCGTGGTTACTGGCAAGCGCGCAATCCCGCCGGGGATTTGTTTGGTGCTCAGTTATTTGTAGACATTCGGATTGAATAATGAACAGAGACAGCAACGACTATTACTCTGATGAGACGCCGCGATCCGGGATGCCGCCCGCCGACGATCTGCCGGAAATTCCACTGGATGACGCGACCCCCGCGCATCCCATGCGCCCGGTGACGGATTGGGAGCAAACGCCCGCCCATCCGATGCAGCCTGTCGAAGACCCCAATGCCCCGCGGCGCAGCAAGGCGCGTGAACGCATCGAGAAACGCAAACAGCAGACTCATGCCGTCAAATCTGGCAGTGGGACGGGAGCGCGTCCGCGTGCGAGTATGCCGCGCCAGATCAGCGTCCCGAGCACCCTGCCCAAGATCAACTTCAAGCTTGGGCGTGGGCCGCTGTACGTGATCGGTTCGGTGCTGCTCGTGCTCGCGGTGATCGCGGTGCTTGGTCGGCTGCGCAATCAGCCGCCGGAAGTGCTGCCGAATGCGTTGTGGATTGGCACGGAGTGGACGTATGATGCCTACACCGAGGAACAACTGCAGGCACTAGTACAGCGGCTGCGCGATAACAAAATCGGCACGATCTATGCCTGGGTAAGCTATTTACAGGATGATGGTACGTGGCGGCAGGAAACGACCGGGGCGTGGGACAACGTCAAGGTGTTTCGCGAGCGGTTGAAAGCCCTATATCCCGAAGTGGTGGTGTACGGCTGGGTAAGCTTGAACGTCAATCTTGGTGATGGCAATCGACTGGATGAACCGGAAGTGATCGATGCAGTCGTGAACCTGAGCGGTCGCGTGATCACTGAGTTCGCTTTTGACGGCGTGTACCTGAACATTGAACCCGTGTGGGATAACGATCAGAACTTCCTCGAACTGCTGCGTAAGGTGCGCGCGCAGGTCGGGACGGACGTGCCCGTCGCAGCGGCGATTCCACCCGACTGGAGTCCGCTGGGCGTGGATTTCACGATTCCGGCGATCATTGCGCCCGGTACGGTCTGGAGTCCGGAGTACAAGCAGAATGTCGCGCTGCTGGTCGATCAACTACTGGTGATGGCCTATAACAGCACGCTGGGTTCGCCCGCCGATTATTCGCGGTGGGTGGCCTATCAGGTCGAGGTGTACGCCACGACGCTCGCCCAACGTAACATCGACACCGAAATCTTCATCGGTATTCCGACGTATGACGCCGAACTGCCGGGGCATGACCCGCTGATCGAGACGGTGCCGGCGGCGATTGACGGGATCAAGTTGGGGATCGAAGAGGCGGGCGAGGCAGCGCGCTTCGTTCGCGGCGCGGCGATCTACGCGGGCTGGACGACCGACGAGACCGAGTGGTCGCAGTTCAAGCGCGAATGGGTGGATTGAGGGAAGCCTTTAGCCATTAACCATTGGTGCTCGTTCGTGGTTCTAAACGAATGGTCTGGGGTCTGTAGGGGCAAGGCATGCCTTGCCCCTACGAAAATCTTCTCTCAAATTGGCAACTAAGCCAGTGTCTGCAAGACTCCAAAACAGGACGAGATATATCTCGTCCCTACAAACCGCCGCTTTCGTAGGGACGAGGCATGCCTCGTCCTTTGGCTAACATTCGGTTTGTGGCTTAGCACCAATGGTTATTAGTTTTTAGTTCAAACCAAAGGCTGATCGCTTACTGGAGGAATTAATGTAGGGGCGCACGGCCGTGCGCCCCTACTAAGGACTACTTCGCTACTTCTTCGAGGTAGTAGATCGCCGTATCGATGCCCTTGTGGAACATCTCAATCGAATAGTGCTCGTCGGGACCGTGCGCGCCGTCGGTGTTCAATCCGAAGCCGAGCATCACTGTGTCCACGCCGAGGATGCGCTTGAAGTCCGCGACGACCGGGATGCTGCCGCCCGTCCGTGCGTAGAGCGGCGCTTTGCCCCAACCGCGTTCATAAGCGCGCACCGCCGCCTGCATAACCGGCAGATGCGGGTCGATCATGGCGGGATCGCCGTAATTCAGCAGCTTGAGTTCGGCGTGAACATTAGATGGCGCGATCTGCGCGATGTACGCCTTGACCAGTTCGTAAATCTCGACCGGCTCCTGATCGGCGACGAGTCGGCAGCTGATCTTCGCCATGGCTTTGCAGGGCAGCACCGTCTTCGCGCCTTCGCCCGTCCAGCCGCTGAGCAAGCCGTTGATTTCCATGGTGGGACGGGCGACGATGCGTTCGTCGGCGGTGTAGGCAGCTTCGCCCCACATGCCGGGCGCGCCCGTGATGTTCAGGTATTCCGAGTCGGGGAGGGCGAGTTGGGCGATCTCAAGGCGGTCGTCCGCGGTGAGCGGGCGCACCTTGTCGTAGAAGCCGGGAACGGCGATGCTGCTATCGGCATTGTGCAGCTTGGCGATCATCTGCGCCAGGATCAGCGCGGGGTTAGGAATCGCGCCACCGTAGCCGCCGCTGTGTAGGTCTTTGTCCGCCGCGGTCACATGCAGTTCCATGTAAGTCAAACCGCGCAGCGCCCGCGTGATTTCGGGCTGATCGACGGCGGTCATGCCGGTGTCAGAAATCACGGCGACATCGGCTTTGAGCATATCTTTATAGGCGGCAAGGAAATCTTGCAGGTTCTTCGAGCCGACTTCCTCTTCGCCTTCGAGGATGAACTTGACGTTGATGGGCAGCTTGCCCACGGTCTTGAGGTACGATTCGGCGGCTTTGACGTGAATGTACGCCTGTCCCTTGTCATCCGACGAGCCGCGCGCATAGATGAAACCATCGCGTTCCACCGGTTCAAACGGTTCACTCGTCCAGTTGTCTTTCACCTTGTCGGCGGGCTGTACGTCGTAATGCCCGTAGACCAGCACCGTCGGCTTGTCTGGGCCTGCGTCGAGCCAATCGCCGTACACGACCGGATGGCCCGCCGTCGGCATCACGGCGACGTTGCGCATGCCGATGCGGCGCAGTTCAGCCGCCAGCCACTCAGCGGCACGGCGAACTTCCCCCGCAAACTGCGAGTCGGCGCTCACGCTGGGGATACGGATCAGCTCATGCAGCTGCTGGCGGAAAGCCTCGCCGTTGGCATGAGCATATTCAATCGGAGTAGTCATCGAAAGTCCTCTCACAAAAGGGACGATCGCTAAGATCGCCCCGGTAATCCACTCAAGTTTGCGCCATTATAGCGCGGACGGCGAGTCCATTTTGGTATCTTGCCGCCAAGCGTAAATCAAGCCGATGTTGATCGCGCTGATCACGCCGAATAGCAGGCCGAGCGCCGTTTGTCCGGCGAGGATCAATGCCAGCGCACCGACCCCGAAAAAGACGATGCGCAGGGTCAGCAGGCCGAGGCCGGTCAGCCGCCGCTTCGATTGCGGCGCGCCCCACACCGCCCATACTCCGATGCCAATCACCGGCAAGAGGATGCACAACCCGATCTGCAAGATTGTGCCGCTGCTCGTCCCGGTCGTATAACCCCAGTAGGCGAAGGCGGCGAGTGCTGCGAGTTCCAGCGCGAATGCGAGCGCCAGATTGGCGGATTTCAACATGTTCAAGGCTTTTGTCCCTTTATGAGGCGAAGGTTTCCGCTGCTTTCTTCCACATGAGTGCTTTGTCGGTGTCGCTGGGCGCGAAGGGCAGGTAGTAACCGACGCGATCCAGCAGTCCCGTGTAGCGCGCTTTAACCGCCGCCGCGAGTTCGTCAACGGGGGCGACCACGGCGAATTCGTTGAGCAGATCATCGCTGATCAGTTCGCCCATTTCGAACCAGCGCCCCTGCCGCGACAGCTCGTTTAACTGCACATGCAGTTCGCCTAAGCCGTGCAGTTCGAGCACGCTGCTGTAGCTCGGCGTGCTGGCGTAAAAGGCAATCTGTGATTTGACCGCCAGTTTGTTCTGCGCAGTTTCGTCGGCATCGTTGCCCGTCACCACGAAAATCGCGCAGCTCAATGCGCAGTCTTTGGCGCTGCGCCCGGTCTTGAGCGCCCCCTGTTCAATGTTCGGTATGATCAATTCTTTTAAATAGCGAACCGTATGGAAGGGATGAACATGGAATCCCTGGCACATTTCGCCCGCCAACCGACATAAATGTTCGTTGACACCAGCGATATAGATGGGAATATCCGGGTGTTCAATCGGATTGGGCTTGAAGAACGGCGTCATCAGCGTGAATTTGTAGTGTTCGCCGAGGTAGCGCAGCGGCTTGTTATCCTGAAAGTTCGCCCAGATCGCCCGCAGCGATTCGATGTACTCGCGCAGACGTGGAGTCGGGGCGGCCCACGGCGTCGCAAAGCGTTTCTCAATATGCGGCTTGACCTGTGTCCCTAAACCGAGCGCAAAGCGCCCCTTCGACTGTTCCGCCAAATCCCACGCGATTTGCGCGGTGACCATCGGCGAACGGGGGAAGGCGACCGCAATCGCAGTGCCGAGCAGAATCTGCTGGGTGGCGGCGGCGGCGTGGGTGAGGGGCAAGAAGGGATTATGAGCGGTTTCCGATGTCCACAACCCCGCGAAACCGTGATCCTCAACGGCGCGGGCGAGGTCGGCGGCAGTGTTCAAATTTT
>CALKIA010000595.1 GCA_937988705.1 uncultured Chloroflexota bacterium
GTTCAGAAGTTCCTGTAACACGACAGCTACTTGCCTCCGTCTCAGTTGGCATAACAAGTGCCACGTTCGTACATGTGTACAAACCCGTCGAGCATGAAAAAGCTACTTTTTCTAAAAACTTTAATATTCTAACACAACTTCCATGTCTTTGTGAATTACTGTGCATATTGCCAGAGCGTGAATCTTGCAAATTTTTAACTTAAGTGTTCGTTACGCCGATAGATAATTCGGCCTAACCGACTACAATCAATAGCCTGAACCGTTGTGCGCGCTGGCTGAGAGGCCCTCTCCCTTGATGAACACTTCACACACTGCTGAACATCGCTCCTGGGTTGTCATCCGGCGTACACCCCTGATTCTGTTTGGCGTGCTGGTTCTTGGTCTGGCGCTGCGGCTGTATTTTGCACCCCAACCGGGCTATCCCGGCGATATCGACGGCTGGAGTCGCATGTCGGCGCTCAGCGTGCGCTTCGGTTATCCCCACATGTACGATCCGGGGATTTTCAATCGCAGCGAAGGTGTCTATCCGCCATTCTATCACGTTATGCTGAACGTGGTTGGCCGGATCTACCAGCAGTTTTTTTCACCCACCTTTGAATTGCACACCACCGAACTGAATACACTGCTCAAACTCTTTCCGGTACTCTGCGAAATCGCCCTTGCGCTGATCATATACTGGGGGCTGCGGCGTGCCGTTGGTGAGCGCGCCGCCCTGCTGGCGGTCGCGGCATGCCTGTTCAACCCGGCGGTCCTCTATACCAGCGCGTACTGGGGGATGTTCGGCGATGCGTTCTACACGCTCTGCCTCGTGTTGACCCTGTTCGCCTGGCAGCGCGACAAGTCGTTTCTGGCCGGCTGCGTGCTGGCGGCGGGCGTCTTGTTCAAGTTCCAGATGGTGGCCTTTCTGCCGCTGATCGGCTGGTGGCTCCTCCGGCCGTTCGACTGGAAACGCCTCCTTACCTTCGTGGCCGGGTTCGGTCTCGTCGCCGCGCTGATCTGGGCGCCGTTTGTGCTAGCTGGAACGCTGCCATATGCCCTGCGCGCCTTGCGCAACACGGTGGGACTCTTCCCGGTGCTGTCGGCGAACGCGCATAACGTCTGGTTTCTGATCAGCGGCGGCAATTCATGGCAAACTGATTTGCAGCGGGTGCTGGGTTCGCTGACTGCGCGGACCGTCGGCTTGCTGGCGTTTGGGGTGGCCAACCTGCTCGTGCTGTTCCGGTCTCACGAGCAGCGCACCCGCTGGATGTCGGCGGCGTATATTGGGTTCGCCTTTTTCATGCTCTCGACCGAGATGCACGAGAATTACCTGTATCCGACGGTTGTGCTGTTGGTGATTGCCGCCTGTTCCGCTCGGCGCTATGTACTGCTGGCGCTGATTATCAGCGTGACGGCCTGGGCGAATATGGCGCTGCATGATGTGCTGATTAATCCGGCAGCGTGGCTATCCGCCGGAACGCTCAACACTGTGCGGCTGCTGAACAGCGCGGTCAACAGCGTGGTCTATGTGGGCTGGACTGGTTGGCTGCTGCGGGATCCAGTCCGGCGGGTGCGAGCATTTGCCAGCCAGCGGACGGCCTGATAGCGCGTTTAGGATTTCATTACTAAAGGCTGGTGACTGCTGTGACGTTTCCGGCTTTTTCGCGGTAGTTCTTGTGCAGGGCAAAGGAATATTCCGTGAATTAACGCGCTTGCATTGCATAAAAAACAACCCGCCATTATCATACATTACAGAAGATTTAGTCGAGGGCAGCATGACGACGCGACGCTTTACTGAACCATTTCCCCCTAATCCAGATGACCCATCGGCCGAAGAGAAACCGGCAGTTAAGCGTCCGCAACCGATTCAGCCCAAGTCTGCGGCGGCAGCACCTCCATCCGCGCCTGCGCCGACCACCAACAGCAGCGCGCCCCGCGGGAACGCGCATCTGCCGCGTACGCTGACGCAGGTCATCAATGAAGCTGATGACCGTGTGACGCGCGGTGATCTCGTGGATTATGTGCCACTTCCAACAGGTTTTGATCCGCTGGATGGGTTCATCGGCGGTGGGCTGCGCAAAACTGAGCTGGTACTGCTCGGCGGCGCGCAGGGCATTGGCAAGACGATTGCCACCCTGCAAGTTGCCCGCAATATCGCCATGCGTCCCGATCAATACGTCTTCTACCTCTCGTATGAGCATACCGAAACCCATCTCATGCACCGCTTGCTGTGCCTTGAGAGCGTGAATCCGCCCGAAATTGATTTGAGCCGCGGGCTGAAGCTCCGCGATCTGTATCAGATCATTGTGGCGCAGCGCGCGAAAGAGTTTATGGGCCGCGAAGGCGGTTCGGGGTCGCTGCAGGCGATTTTGCGCGACAACCCCAAGACCGCGCCCGCGCTCAGCCGCATCGTGCGCTATGCTGACCGGATGATCCTCGTCAAAGCGAGTCCGGCAGTCACGACGCTGCGTTCGATCAAAGAGATGACCGCGCGCCTGTGTGACGCGACGGGCGGCAATGTCGCCGTGTTTATCGACTATTTGCAGAAGATCGCCGTGCATCCCGAACGTCCGCGCGACGAAAACGACAAGGTCACAATCATCGTCGAAGGCTTGAAAGACATCGCCATGTCGCTGGATGTGCCGGTGTGGGCGATTGTTGCGGCGGATCGCGAAGGCTTGAAGAGCAAGCGCATCCACTTATTCCACCTGCGCGGCAGCAGCGCGCTCGACTATGAGTCAGATATCGCGCTGATCA
>CALKIA010000596.1 GCA_937988705.1 uncultured Chloroflexota bacterium
GCGCGCAGCAAACCGTGCGCCACCCGATTCACGCGGCGGTTGAATTCCGCATAGGTGAAGCGCTGATCGCCATAGACAACGGCGAGATGATCAGGACGGTACAGGGCGTGATGGTTGAGGATAACGGCGAGATTCACGATGTCAGTTTCCTTGCCTTGAGCCAGTCAACGATCGTCTGTGGGAGCTGCTGCTGCACGCGCGCGCTCACGTACATCCCGATATGCCCGACCGGAAACGAAACTTCGGTGTAATCGTGACTGTTGATCGCCAGCGCCAGCGCTTGACTCGACTTCGGCGGCACAAGATGATCCTTTTCGGCGTACACATTCAGCACGGGCATGGTGATCTGCTGGAGGTCAACTCGCCGTTCGCCGATAGCAATCTGCCCTTTGATCAGGCCATTCTCGATATAGAAATGGCGCACAAATTCGGCCCACGCTGCCCCGGCCTGATCGGGACTGTCAAAAATCCATTTTTCCATGCGCAAGAAGTTAGTCGAATGGGCGGTGTCGTCCAGCGTATCCAGCAGCGAGAGGTACTTTTGCAGGCCAAGTTCAAAGGGTTTGAGCATCAAAAAGCCAAAGTTCATCACGTCACCGGGGATATTGCCGAGCGCCTCGACCATTGACTCCGGCTGAATCGTCGGCAAACCGCCGTTCGCGCCCATCCACAAGTTGAGCAGCCCATCCGGCACATGGTAGTCAACCGGGGCGACCATCGTGATCAGGTTAGCAATCTTGTGCGGGTTGAGCGCCGCGTAACAGAGGCTGAATGTCCCACCCTGACAGATGCCGAGCAGGCTGATCTGCTCGATGTTCAGGGAGCGAAGCAGGTAATCCACGCAATCATTCAGGTAGCCATTGATGTAATCGTCCAACGTCAGCCAGCGGTCATTACGCTGCGGGTACC
This sequence comes from uncultured Chloroflexota bacterium, assembly GCA_937988705.1. GTDB lineage: Bacteria > Chloroflexota > Anaerolineae > Aggregatilineales > Phototrophicaceae > Flexifilum. Next base: position 910 of record CALKIA010000596.1, read on the forward strand.
CCCAGTCGATCAGGTAGACATCGAGGCCGAGATCGAGCAGACCCCGGACCAGAGAGCGATCTTCCTGCAGATCGATCATGTACGGGCGATTGACCAGCGCATACGTGATCAGCACAGGCGGTTGCAGCGGTCCAGCCACGCGCGGCGTGTAGCGATAGAGCGTCACCAGATCGTCGTGATAGACGGCGGTTTTCGGTGTGATGCCGAAAGCGACATCTTCAGCCCGTACCTGACTGAGTGCGCGCACGCCCGCGACGGCGCGGCGGCTCATCTCGACCAGCTCATTGGCGATCTGCTCGGAGGACAGCGCCAGCGGAAATTCAGGAATCAAGGTGTGCCTCCACTCAACTGCGCCTTGAGCGCGGCCATCTCGCGCTTGAGCTCGCGCACTTCCTTGCGCAGTTCGTGGATGCGGCGATGCGCCTCATCGATTTCAGTGCGCGTCGGCAGGTCAAACATCTGCATAAAGCGTTCGTTCACCTGCTGCTGGCGCTTGCGATACTCGACCATTGTCTGGACAAGGCGCGACTGTGCCCGAATATAACCTTCGGTCAGAAACGACTGCTTGAAACTGTTATCGGCGACGGCGCTCCAGCGGTTGAGCAAATCGCGCACACTTTCCAGCAATTCACCCGTTTCCAACAGGCGAATCAAGTCGAAGATGAACTGCTCGAAAGCGGCACACCACGTCTCGGAGAGAATTGCGTTGTAGTCATAGAGCGCCTGCTGCATATCGATCCACGCAGCAAAGGCGACGCGCATCCCATCATCGATATCGCGCGTCCACAGCGCCGTCGGCAGCGTCACCAGTTCGCCAAACGTCTTTTGATACGCTTCCCACGCCATATCAGCCGACGCACCGTTACTCGCCGCGGCTTTATCATGCTCAGCCAGCCACGGTTTACCAAAAGTCTGGCTGTCTTCGAGAAAAGCCGTCCACAACTGCTGATATGTCCCGGCGGTGTGCAGCCCCTGCGTAGCCGCTTGCAGCGTTTGGGTCTTCACCCAGTTCATTTGCTCACGTAAGGCGTAGTGCCAGTCACCGCCCGCTTGCAGCACGGGCAGCAGACTCCCCCAGATGCGCAGCGTCATTTCCAGTAAGCGGACAACGCTGGTCTGGCTGATAAACAGTTTTTCGGCGGCTTCACGAGCCGTGGGATCAGCGTCGAAGGCCATGGCGCGAATCCCTTGCCGGATGGCTTCAGTCGAGGCATCAAGCATAGCGGACGCAAACGGGGACGGGTTGCGGTTAAAGGGGGCTTGCGCCTGCTGCGCGATGCGTCCCCACGCATCGAACATTTGCGTCTGTGCTTCCCCCCAGATCTTTAAGAGCGCGGCGTTTTGCGCCTGCCAATCCATCTGTTTATTCCCGAATAAGTCTAAAATGTCACGTTCCCTTTAGTGATAACATCTGCTGGCGAACGTGGCTAGTCTAAGATATATTGAAGTTAGTATCAATCAACCGACTTGGTCAAGTTTAGCATAAGGCGAGATGCCCACCAGAGCCACCCGCATTCAGGTAGCGCCCGGCCCACCAAAAAATGTAGGGTCAAAACCAGTTTTTAGACAAGGCTTATGGACGAGAAAATACATGTCGCCTTAATGGACGACCACCCCGTATTCTTGGAAGGCTTTGCCCAACTCCTCGCCCAGACGGATGACATGGTGGTAGCTGGTACGGCGGAGACTCGTGCCGCCCTCCTCGCGCTGATCGCCAGCGTGCGCGTGGATGTTCTCGTGCTGGATCTGCTCATGCCCGACCCCGGCTTACTCGTACTGGACGAACTGCGCCGGCGCAGTGTCACCGCCCG
>CALKIA010000597.1 GCA_937988705.1 uncultured Chloroflexota bacterium
TGCAGCGCTATTTCATCGAAGGCGTGTCGATGACGGGCGTGAAGGGGTAAGCGAGGAGGCATTCCGTAGGGACGCGATAAATCGCGTCCGCCACAATTGATTTATGCTGACGGACGCCATGAATGGCGTCCCTACATTGTTCTCGATAGGAAAGGCGTTGGCTTGTCTGAACTGGTTGTTTCTCCCCCGTGGCAGTTACGCGGGGATGGCTATGTGATTTTCTATCGTTTCGACCGGGAGTTTGCCCTGCACTGGACACCGCCCGAACTGCACGACCGGTATCGTGGCGGGACGGGCGCCGTCGCCTTCGTCAACTATAAAGATTCCCCGGTCGGCGGCTACGGCGAACTGCTGTTCATCCCCGGACGCTTCCATGACGGCCAGAAAGACCGCCTGTCAATCACGCGGATTTTCGTTTCGACCTATTCCAGCGTGATGAGCGGGCGCGCTAACTGGGGCATTCCTAAAGAGCGCGCCAGCTTCAATCTGAACCTCGATCAGTCAGGCGTGGAGACGCTCACCACCGAAGCGATCAACGGCGAACCCATCGCGCAGTTCACCGTACGCCCCGGCTTGCTCAAAATGCCCTTGCCCAACAACCGTTTCTTTCCACTGCAACTTGTGCAGTGGTGGGAAGGTCAGCAGTACAACACGAAATTCTGGGGCAGCGGACGTCTCGGCCTGATGGATGTCGAAAGCATGCAGATCAATGGCGCTCAGTTCCCCGATATCAGCGGGCAAACCCCCGTCGGCGCGGTCAAAGTGTGGGGTTTCGGGCTGACCTTCGGCGTGCCGAAGGTTCAGCCGTGATCGTCCGAACGGCCACGTCCGCGGACGCGCGCGGCTACATCACGCTGATTAAGGGTATTCTCGCCGAACAGCCTGCCGTGGATACACCCTACGCGCCCGGTGAGTTCAACCCGGCCACCAGTACGATCCGCGAGTTGATCAGCGAGTATAATGCAGCCCCGAACGGCTTATTCCTGCTCGCCGAAGCGGATGGCGTCGTCGGCGCGTTGAGCTGTCGCGGGGGGTCGCTGGAAGCGGATCGACACACGACTGACCTCGGCGTCTATGTCGCCAAAGACTACCGCGATCAAGGGGTCGGGAGTGCATTGCTGCGCCACGCGGTCGCATGGGCAGCGGCCAGTCCGGTGGTGGAACGTATCGAACTGGAAGTATTCGCCGGGAATGCCCGCGCGCTCCATGTCTACGAGAAATTCGGCTTCGTCGGCGAAGGTGTCAAACGGCGCAAGTACTATCGCGGCGGCGCACCAATTGATATGGTCATGATGGCGTTATTGCTGGACAAATCGGGTAGAAGTTAAGGCTCAAGTAGACTCTCGAAAGTCCCAATGTCGGGGTAGACCTAGGTGTCTACCCGGTTTCGGGCGCACACACAGGTGCTTCGTCCGGTAAGTTATTCCAGATCGTTCGTAGGGACAGCGCCTGCGCTGTCCGTTTGGAGCGGACAAGGCAGTCCTCGTCCCTACGAGAAAAATAGGCGCATACGCCGGATCGTGTTCCAACGATTAATTTGCGACGATTTACCGGATGGAGCACTAAGTGCGCCCCTACAGCGATTTGCAAATTTTGCTCAAACTCCCGCTTGATTAGTTCAGGCGGTCATAACAGGTAGATATCATGGCAACCGTACTGAAACGCATTGCTCAAGTTGAACCCGCCCCACCGTGGAGTGTTGGCGCGGTCATCATCACGCTGATCGCCGCCTTCCTCGCCATCATCATGGGGACGTTCTTCGGGTTCACCGTCTTCGGCGAGGAAGCGCGCTACCGCGATGTCGCCGGGTGGACATTCAGCATGGCTTTGATCATCGCGCTGGTGTGGCAAACGCGCCACCGTGACCGCGAATGGTTGCAGCTTAAGCCGCCGTCCACACCCCTCCCCCTGATACTGTTCGTCGCCTTTGGTGCGGCGGTCGCCACCGACCTCGTCGGGCTGGCGATCACGGGCGTGGTACTGCCCGCCGCCGAACTGGTTAATCTCGGCGCGATGGGACTTATGGAATGGCTGTTCGCCATCGGCTTTATGCTCGTCGCGCAGCCCATCGCCGAAGAACTGGTGTTTCGCGGCGTCGCGTTTCCGGTCGTGCGCACGCTGTTCAACGCGTGGGGCGGCTTAGTGATCAGCGCGCTGCTGTATGCGCTGTTTCATCTGCTGGCCTATCCGATTTCGAGCGCAGCACCGCCGGCGGTTGGCCTCTGGTACAGCCTGCTCCAACCGTTGATCGCCGGGCTGGTGATCGGCGCGGTGCGCGCTGCGACCGGCTCAACGCGCGCGGCCGTGATTGCCCACGCGGCATTCGGCCTATTCGCCATACTCAAATTGTTCGTCGTGGTGACAGGCTGAGCGCCTCTCGGCCCCCAGCCTGGCTGGAGATTACCACTTCACCGTATAGGTACAGCAGTCGCTCCCGGTCGGACACGGCGTATTGTTCGGGTAGGTCACAGTGGCATACGGCTCAAAGCGCGTCGCAAAGCCGTAAATGACCCCGTAGACCATGTTGTGCGGATAGGGATCGCAAATCGTGAGCTCGATGTGATGCTCAGCAACCAGCTTCACCTCGGACGAGCCGGGGCAGCCGCGGTTATTATGGTCATAGGTCTTGCCCAGCATCATCAACGCGGATTCGACCGAATTGATCTCGCCGGGCAGCGGGACAATTGACGAGACTTTCTTGCCGATTGCGACCAGATCGAACATGTCACCCTGATCGACTTCGCGCAGGACATCAAGCCAGGCTTGCTGCGGATACCACCCCTGCGGATCGATGGCGGCGAGCCCATACTTCTGTAGAATAGGTTGAGCGCGTTCACCGAGTGCCATGCTCACGCCCATAATTGCTTGTCCGATGACCTGTGCTTTGGGGTTTAGTGCAATGAATTCTGCCATCTTCGATTCTCCGATGTCTTGTGAATTATGGAACAACCATGACTAATATTATCATCGCTTCTACGAATCCTGTCAAAATAGCCGCGGCGCTGGCCGGATTTCAACGCATGTTCCCTGACGAAACCTACAGCGCCAGCGGCGTCAATGTGCCGTCGGGCGTGAGCCATCAGCCGCTGTCCGATGATGAAACAATCTTTGGCGCGACCACCCGCGCGGAAAACGCCCGCCAACACAGCCCCGAGGCCGATTACTGGGTCGGCATTGAGGGCGGCGTGGATACGCACAGCGGCGCGCTGCAATCCTTCGCGTGGATCTGCGTGATCGACGCGGCGGGACGGGTCGGCAAGGCGCGTACCGCTGCCTACTATCTGCCCGAAGAGACGGCGAGTCTCGTGCGCGGTGGCATGGAACTCGGTGACGCCGACGATGTGGTGTTCGGGCGCTCCAATTCCAAGCAGCAAAACGGATCAGTCGGCTTGCTGACGGGTGACGTGATCGACCGCACCGCCTATTACGTGCCCGCGGTGATTCTGGCGCTCATCCCATTCAAGAACCCACAGTTCACGTTCTAGCAACCCGGCGTGACTCCCATACGTAGTACGTGTTGTCATCTGTAGCATGATTTGCGTGTGGGAGACTCATGACCTTACAAACAGGGCAACCGGAACAAGCGGAGCCAAAACGGTCATTGCTGCCATTGATCGGCGGGGCACTGTTGTTCGCGCTCGTCACTGGCGGTTTGATCGTCGCGCTTCAGGCCATCGGTGTCGAGACAATTCGCAGCGCGATTCAGAGCGCTGGGCCGCTCGCGCCCCTGATCTACATCAGCATCAAGGCGGCGACCTATGTGTTCGCGCCGCTCTCCAGCGGGCCGCTGCAAGTCGGTTCGGGCGTGCTTTTCGGCCTATGGGAGGGTACGCTCTACACGCTGATCGGGGAAGTGCTCGGTGGCGGCATCAGCTTCTGGTTGTCCCGGCGCTTCGGTCACGCGGTCGTGCGGCGAATGGTCGGCACGGAGGGTTTGAAGAAAGTCAATGAGTTCGTCAGCCAGATTATGGACTGGAAGACCCTCAGCTATGCGCGCTTGTTCTTGTTCCCTGTCTACGATTTCATTAGCTACGCGGTCGGCTTCTCCAAACTGCCCTTCCGCACGTATGTGATCGTCTCCGTGGTGGTCGGCGCGATCCCGACGTTCGCGGCAGTCGCCTTCGGGACAGCGCTGACGGGCGAAAACAACCTGATCATCTACGCGGTAGTGGCGGTCGCGTGCGCTGTGCCGCTGTTGTTCCAAAAGCAGATTCGCCGCCTTCTCAAACTGGAGAAAAGTGCTTAATGGTTCGCAAATTCATCATCGATACCGACACCGCCTCCGATGACGCCGTCGCGCTGGTCATGGCGCTGCGCGCGCCTGACGTGGAGGTCGCTGCCATCACCATTGTCAACGGCAACATGCCCGTGTCACAGGGGTCGCGCAATGCGCTCTACACCGCGCAGATGTGCGGCCGCACCGATGTGCCCGTCTATATTGGTGCAGATCGCCCGCTCACCCGCGAACGGGTGCATGCCCATTGGTTTCACGGCGAAGACGGCATGGGCAACCAATTCTACCCGGCACCGGAACGCCAACCGGAAGCCAAACACGGCGTGCAAGCGCTCATCGACACGGTGCGCGCTCATCCCGGCATCGTCATGGTGACGCTCGGCCCGCTGACCAATGTCGCACTTGCCGTGCGCCAAGCGCCGGACATCGCCGCGAAGGTCAGCCGCTGCATCGTCATGGGCGGCGCAGCCGGCACAACGGGCAATGTGACTCCCGCCGCGGAATACAACATCTGGTGTGACCCAGAGGCAGCGCGGATCGTGTTTCAGTCTGGCCTGCCCGTCGAAATGGTTGGCTGGGAAGTCGCGCGTGGCGAAGCGAACATCCTCGCTGAAGAGATGGACATGATTCGCGGGTTCGGCACGCCGCTGGCGCGCTTTGCCATGGACTGCAACAGCCACGCCTATAAAGCGACTATCGAACAATCGGATGATCTGGGTTTAGGGCTGTATGATCCGGTCGCGATGGCCATTGCCCTCGACCCGACGATCTGCACGCACATGAGCCAGCATTTTGTCGATGTGGAAACGCAGAGCGAACTCACGCGCGGCATGACCGTCGTCGATCGCTATGCTGTAACGACCGACGAGCGCAACATCGACGTGTGGCGTTCCGTACAGGCCCACGGTCAGAACGTGTCCGTCTGCTGGTCAATTGATGTGGCGCGCTGGAAAGAACTGCTGTACTCGACGCTGCGTTAGAAGCCACCTCACCCCGTTTGCATAGTCGAGACGAACCAACGTAGGGGAGGGGCTTGCCCCTCCCGTAAATGGTCGAGGCAAGCCTCGCCCCTACAGCGCTCGGATGTATTTCAGCACCGCTCAGGCGTCGTGAATTTGCGGTCAGTCATCAAACATCCAGCGCGTCGCCGTGTTGGGGAAATCGCTCTCTTTCCACGCCAACGCCTTACGCGCCCGCACCACATACACAACGCCTTCCTTCTGGTTGCGGAAATCCTGCACGTAACCGGGATACTTGGTATTGTAAATCCGCGACAGCTCATCGAGCAGATCGCCGTCGGTCACGAGCGCCGCCGCTCCTTCGAGCAGCACCGCATCGTCGCCGCTTTCCAGATGCATGGCCAGCGCCGGATTCGCCGCAATGTTCTTCGCCTTGCGCGACTCAAAATCGCTGCTGAAGTAAAACGCGCCGGCATGCCACAGCCCCCACACCGGCGCGGCGTGCGGTTTGCCGTCCGGCGTCACCGTGCTGATCCAGTAGTTGCGGGCGGCGGTCAACTGTGCTTCGACCCACGCCCAATCGAGCAGCCCCTGCTCGCTCTCGCTGATTCCGTAGCGCACCATATGCGGTCGTCCACGCTGAACCATATCTCCTCCGTTCGATCGTGTGTGGCACTCTATGATCGTTAACCGGTGAACTATGCCGTCTGATCGATAGAAAAAAAGACGAGGCAGCTGCCCCGTCTCTGAGTCTAGGCTGTGTTGTCCACGGGTTAGGCGTGCTTCTTCGCGCGCTGCCGCTGGATCTCCGGGATGATGAGCAGGCTGAGCAGACCATTCAGCACGACGATCACCGTGCTGCCTTCGTGACCGAGCACGCCGAGCGGGAGCGGCAGATCCACAACAAACGCGCCCGTGATCAGCAGAACGATCACGGCGATGGCGAAGGTGATATTCTGCCACACGACGCGGCGCGCCTTTTTGCTCAGGTTGATGGCGTAGGGGATCAGTTCGAGACGGTCGCCCATCAGCACAAGGTCGGCGGTTTCCAGCGCGACATCTGTGCCCGCTGCGCCCATCGCAATGCCGATGCTGGCAGTCGCCAGCGCGGGCGCGTCGTTCACGCCATCGCCAACCATCGCCACCGCGCCGATCTTCGCCTCCATCTCCTTGACGACCGTCACCTTATCTTCCGGCATCAGCCCGGCGTACACTTGATCGACGCCGACCTGCTGGGCGATATTCTGCGCGACTTTCGGGTTATCGCCCGTAAGCATGGCGACTTTCAAGCCCATCTTATGCAGCGTGTTGATGATGTCTTTGGCTTCTGGTCGCAGTTGGTCGGCCAGGGCGATCAAGCCGATCCACTTGCCGCCCCGCTGCACCAGCATGACCGTCTTGCCTTCATCTTCCAGACGGTGCCGGGCTTCGCTCATGCGCGCCGGGAAATCACCATTTTGCAGCAAATACTGCGGGCTGCCGATATTGACGATCTGCCCGTGTACAATCGCTTGCACGCCGCGACCGGGAATCGCTTCGAAGTCGCTCACATCATCCAGCGGAATTTGCCGCGCCTGCGCCGCCGCCGCGACCGCTTTTGCCAGCGGATGTTCGGACCGCGCTTCGACCGCCGCCGCGATGCGCAGTAGTTCGGTTTCGTCAATTTCATCACAGGGGATCAGATCGGTCAGCGCCGGTTTCCCCTGCGTGAGTGTCCCCGTTTTGTCAAAGGTGATCGCTTTAACCGCTGCCAGACCTTCAAGGTAGGCGCCGCCCTTGAACAGGACGCCATTGCGGGCCCCCGCCGCAATCGCCGAGATGAACGACGCGGGTGTGCTGATCACCAGCGCGCACGGTGAAGCGACCGTCATGAGAACCATGGCGCGGTAGAAATTGTGCGTAAAGTCCGCCCAACCGAGCGCGGGCGGGATCACGACGATCAGCGCCACCGACGCAATGATCAACGTAGCATAGCGCTGCTCAAAGACTTCGAGGAAACGTTCGGTCGGCGCTTTGCTGTCCTGCGCTTCTTCCACCATCTTGATGATACGCGCCAGCACCGTATCCGAGGCGGGTTGCAGGGCTTCGACGTCCAACATACCCTGCTGATTGAGCGTTCCGGCGAACACCTTGTCGCCGACGCCCTTTTCAACGGGCATCGATTCGCCCGTAATGGGCGCCTGATCGACGGCGGAACGTCCCGCCTTGACGATCCCATCAACGGGCAGACGTTCACCCGGTTCGATCAGGATCAGATCGCCGACGCGAATCGTGCTGACCTTGACCACCTGTACCCCATTCGGCCCTTTGACTTTCGCCTCAGACGGGTAGAGCTTGAGCAAACCGCGAATCGCCTGCCGACTGCGGCCAATCGCATAGTCTTGCAGCACATTGCTCAGCGAGAACAGGAACAACAGCATTGCGCCTTCGTGCCATTGATCGATCAGCGCTGCGCCCAGCGCCGCGAGGATCATGAGCATATCCACATCCAGCCGCTTTTCGCGCAGACTGGTGAGTGCGCCAATCGTGCCGAACAAGCCGCCCGCCCCATAGGAAATGACATTCACCATCAGGATGAGCAGCGCGGGCGCTTCCAAGCGCTCCAGCAGCAGACTGGTCAGGATAGCGACCAGGGTGACGACGACGAGCCGCGGCTCTAGCCAGGCTTGCGTTAACCATGCAGGCCGGTTACTCACGGCGGCGGTTTCTTGTGTAGAGATGACTGTAGCCATTTAAGCCCCACTGTTACTTTTTACTGCACCAATAATCTCATTTTAACCCGCATTAACTTGAAGATCAACATACGTTAGTGATGCTATAATCTGGCAGATTGTCACTAGTTAGGTGATAGCGATTAGACTTGTGCTTTTAAACCTTAGCTAACGGCTGGCTAACCGCTGTTTACGCACACTTACGCCTACCAAAGAAGGATTCTTCTCATGCCCAAATACATTCTCGCGCTTGATCAAGGCACCACGTCGTCGCGCGCCATCCTGTTCGACCATGATGGCCGCATCGTCCGGACGGCGCAGCAGGAATTCCGGCAAATCTACCCGCAGCCCGGTTGGGTGGAACACGATCCCAACGACATCTGGACTTCACAGCTCGACGCGGCCCACCAGGTGATCGCAGGCCTCCAACCGGCGGACATCGCCGCCATCGGCATCACCAACCAGCGCGAAACGACCCTCGTATGGGATCGCCGCACAGGTGAACCTGTCTACAACGCGATCGTGTGGCAGTGCCGCCGGACCGTCCCGCTGTGCGAAACGCTCAAAGCCGAGGGCTTCGATCAGGTCATCCTCGCCAAAACAGGACTGATCACCGACGCCTATTTCTCCGGCACGAAAGTCGCGTGGATTCTCGACCATGTGCCGGGAGTGCGCGCCCGCGCTGACCGCGGCGAACTCGCCTTCGGCACAGTCGACAGCTACCTGATCTGGAAGCTGACCGGGGCGCACGTCACCGATGTCAGCAACGCCAGCCGCACCCTGCTTTACGACATTCGCACCGGTGATTGGGCAGACGAGATCTTGACCCGCCTGAACATCCCGCGCTCGCTGCTGCCGACCGTCAAACCGAGCAGCACTGTCTACGGCGAAACCACCCTGTTCGGCGGCAGCATCCCAATCGCGGGTGTGGCAGGTGATCAGCAGGCGGCGACTTTCGGTCAGGTGTGTACCCAGCCCGGTATGGTCAAGAACACCTATGGCACAGGCTGTTTCATGCTCATGAACACAGGCGCGCAGGCCATCCCCTCGCAGAACCGCCTGCTGACGACCGTCGCGTGGAAGCTTGACGACCAGCCGACGCAGTACGCGCTGGAAGGCAGCGTGTTCATCGCCGGGGCGGCGGTACAGTGGCTGCGCGACGGCCTCGGCTTGATCAGCAGCGCGAGCGAAACCGAAGCCCTCGCCCGCAGCATTCCGGATACAGGCGGCGTGTATCTCGTCCCGGCGTTCGTCGGCCTCGGCGCGCCCTACTGGGACGGATTCGCGCGCGGCAACATCAGCGGGCTGACGCGTGGCAGCGGCAAAGCGCACATCGCCCGCGCAACGCTCGAAAGCGTCGCCTACCAGACGCGCGATGTCTGCGACGCGATGGGCGCGGACGCGGGCATTCCGCTGACCACCCTGCGCGTGGATGGCGGCATGGTCAAGAACGACTTCCTCATGCAGTTTCAAGCGGATATTCTGGGCGTGCCCGTGCAGCGCCCGCAGGTGACCGAGACGACGGCGCTCGGTGCGGCCTATCTCGCGGGGCTGGCGGTCGGCTTCTGGGCGTCAACAGAAGAGATCGGTCGACAGTGGGCGGTCGAAAAGACCTTCGAGCCAAGCATGTCCGCCGATCAACGCGAATCGCTGTACGCGGGCTGGTGCCGCGCTATCGAACGCGCCAAGGGGTAAAAGCAAGACAAGAAAAAGGCTTAACGCAAAGACGCAAGGACACGAAGGCGCAAAGCAAGTGGATAAAATCCTTAGCGTCGTTGCGTCTTCGCGCCTTTGCGTTGAATCTTTGCTTTCTTTTCTGGCCCTTAAATGTCTTTCCAGTCCGGCGGATGGTGCTCACGCCGCCAGCGAACGCCCTGCGGGTAACCGATCATCTTGGCGACGTCGCCAACCACGCGGATGATCGGCACGAGCGCCGCCGCGTACAGCCGATCCGTCGAATCGACGCGCACACCATTGTTGGCCGCACTGTCCAGCACGCGTCCCAACCGTTGATATGGTGCGCGTAAATACACCGCCCCGCCAAGCAGATACAAGCCCCACAGCACGCGCTGCACGCGCCAACCGAGCAAGAAGATCAGCGGAATGGCGACGAGATAAGTCAGATAGCGGGCGGCGTGGCGCTTGCGGAACAAATCGGCTTTGCCGTCGCCGCGCGCATACCGTTGATACGTCTTGTAGAAGCTGTTCAGATCGCCGTGCGGGCGGTAGTAGGCCAGCGCCTCCGGAGCGAAAGTCAGCGGCGCGGCGGTCTGTTTGAGGCGCAGGTCAAAAACCAGATCTTCGCAGTAATCCAGCCATTCGGGATAGCCGCCGACCGTCGCCCACGCCGATTTGCGAAAGGCGACGCTGCGGCTGCTCGGCAAAAACGTCTCCGGGTCAACTTCATCGACGAGTGGGAAAGCGGTTGCGCCCATGGCCGCCTCAAACACGGTGCGCGCATCCATCGCGAAGAAGCCCGCCACCACTTCCACCGCCGGATCGTCGATCAACGGCTGGGTGATCCGCTTGAGCCATTCCCGATCCAGCACCACGCCGGCATCCGTCGCCGCGATGATATCGCCCTGCGCCGCCGCAATCGCGCGGTTGCGCCCCGCGCTGATATTCGCGCCCGGTTCGACCAGCACGCGCAGCGGCACGCGATCTTCGTATTCCTTGAGCACAGCCACCGTGTGATCGCGGCTGCCGCCATCCACAATGACTACTTCATCGGGCGGGCAGGTCTGCGCGACGAGCGAATCCAGCAGGCGGCGCAGGTGGTCGCCCTCATTGAGGACGGTAGATATCACACTGATCAAGCTTGAACCCCCGCCCAGACGGGCGCATTCTGTGGAATTTCGCGCAGCACAGCGCGGCGCAGCTCATGATATTCGACTTCGATGGTGTGGCGCGGCGTGTCGATGTACGTCCGCGCAATGCGGTCAACTTCCTGCTGCATCCGCTCCCGCGCGTCGGCGGGCAACCGATAGTTGCCGACGATCAGGTTCGCCGCCAGTTTCGCCTGCAAATCGGCAATCGGCCAGATGCAGCCCAGCGGTTGAAACAAGCCGATGAAGAACAGTGACGGGTGGTCGAGGTGGAACATCCGCAGGAACAGCGGCACCTGCGTGCCATCAAAGTGGATGAACTGCTTCTCGAAGAACGGAAACGAAATACGAAAACCCGTCGCGGCGATCACCGTATCGTATTCTTCGACGCGCCCATCCACAAATTCGACGCGCTGCCCGTCGAAGCACTTAATATCCGGGCGTGGCTTGACCCGGCCGTGCCGCAGGTTGTAGAGCAGTTCCGAGTTCATGACCAGATGCACGCCCAGAATTTGTTCTTTAGGCTTAGGTAAGCCGTACATGTCGTTGCTGCCGATCTGCGTCCACAGTGTGAAGCGCAGCAGTTGGACATAGAGCCAGTGCGGCAGCCAATTGAACTTTGCCGCCAGCACATCGGACGGGTAACCCATGACAACCTTCGGCGAGATGTAGTAGCCGCGCCGCATGCTGAGCGCCGTAAACGCGGAAATGCGCCCCGTCTCGACCGCAATATCACAGGCGGAATTACCGCCGCCGATCACCAGCACGCGCTGGTCGCGGAACGGTGCGGCGCTCTTATATTCGTGCGAATGCAGGAACTGCCCCGTAAATGTGCCGGGATAGTTCGGGTAGCGCGGATCCCAATGGTGACCATTCGCCACGAATAGATAATCAAATATCTCGACCGCCCCATCGCCGAGCGTAATGCGCCACGTATTAGCGGGCTGTTTCTCTGCGTTCGTGACTTCCGTGTTGAAACGCACACACCGATCCACTCCGAAATGCCGCGCGTAGCTCTGGAAGTAGGCTAAAACCTGCTTATGCGACGGGTAATCGGGATAGTCGGCGGGCATGGGGAAATCTTCGAAGCCAGACAGCGTGCGGGAGGTGATGATGTGCGTCGTCTCATACACACTGGAATGGCTCAACTGCGGTGAGTAAATCCAGTTCCCGCCGATCTGACTCTGCCGCTCATAGACGACGGGCGTGATGCCCACCTGCAAGAGATTCTTCGCTGTGGTGATACCGGATGGTCCCGCGCCGATCACGCATACCCGAGGAGTTGTCGCCATAGTAGACCCCATTTAATTGCGCCACAACCCCATCCGCCCAAAATGTAGAGGCGCCCCGATGTGTGCGCCCTACGTAAAGGGCAGACCCAGGGGTCTGCGCCGTAGCAAAACATTTCGTTACGGCGAAATGAGGATGCGGGACGACCTAACCATTATTGTCCCGAAGTTTACCTGATCCCCGGCCGGATTTCACCCTGCGTCGAAGAAATAACCGACCCCCGGCTGCGTGCGAATATGGCGCGGGCTCTCGGTGGCGGGTTCGAGCTTCTTGCGCAAGCGGCTGATGTTCACCCACAGGTACTGCGTCTCCCCCTGATGTTCCGGCCCCCACACCTGACTCAGCAGCTGCTTGTGCGTGACTGTCTGCCCCTTGTTCATGACCAAGGTGTACAGCAAATCATACTCGATGCGCGTGAGTTCCAGCGGTTTGTTGTCGAGGAACACGGTGCGCTTAGCGAAGTCGATATACAGGTTATCCATGAGCAGCGGTTCGCTCGTGCGATCGGGCAGATGGCGGCGCGCGAAGATCACGCGCACGCGGGCCAGTAGTTCGTCATGGCTGATGGGGCTGCTGATGTAATCGTCCGCGCCCGCGTTCAAGCCGTCCGCCTTATCCTGCCCTGTTCCCTCGTCCGAGATCAGGATGATCGGCACTTCGCTGCGCTGGCGGATGCGCTTGCACGCGTCGATGCCACTGCGATCTGTCAGCTTAGCGTCGACGATGAGCAGATCCCAGTGGGCTTCAGTGACCGCGGGCAGCGCCTCATCAACCGCCGTATATTCGATGACTTCGTACTCAGCTTCCTCCAGCTTGTCCAGGAGCGTTTCCGCCAACGTGGAACGCCCCTTGATCAACATGATGCGTTCCAATTCGCGCTGCGGCGCGCGGGCGGCTCCGGCAGACGCGGGCGCAGCCTCGGCGACAACCGGGAGCACCGGCGCGGTCGCGGGTAGGGACTCCGTCAGCGCCGGGTTAGCGGGCAGCACGATGCGCAGACTCGTTCCGATATGGTTTGTGCCCCCGACGTAGAGATGTCCCCCGCTCCTCCGAATGAGTTCACCCGCGATATACACGCTTAGATTGGCGTTTTCCCCCTCCGGCGATTCCAGCTGGCCGATGGGCATCGGCGGCCCCATATCTTCGATGGTGATCTGCACCTCGCGTCCGCTCTCCACCGCGACGTGAATCGGCACGCCTGTTGGGGATGCTTCCAACGCCCGCTGAATCAGCGCGGTGAGCGCCCGACCCAACGCGTACTCATCGCTCGTTACAGTGATCAGATTGGTCGGGATGGCAATGCTGATCTGGCGGAAAGCGCGGTTGAACACCCGCGCTGAGATGACTCGTTCCAGCAGTTCGTTGAGCTGAACGTCTTCGCGGCGGATCTCCAGCCCACCATTTTGCAGGCGGTACAAATCAATAACGTTATCCCACTGCCGCCCGATGCGTTCGATGCCCGCCTCGAGGTCTTCCAGCAGGCGCTGACGTTCGCCGTAGCTCATGCTGCCGTGCTGTTCGCTCAGCGCGCTGATCATGCTGCGCGCCTGCGCGTAAGGAATACGCTCAAACAGCGAATCGAGCCGCAGCCCACTTTCGCGCACCTGATTCTTCGGGCGGACCACGCCCACCCAGCTCACGCCATTGCCATCGCTGAGAAACTTGACGAAATCGATCAACAATTCGATACCATCCGCTAGTGTCACGGCGACAATCGGATAATCACTCTCCTCGTTCTCACGGATGCGCGTGCGCGCCGTTTGGAGGTGGGCGAAGGTCTGCGCAGGCGTGCCCGTTTCGTCGGCGATGCCGCGCAGCAGCACATCCGATTCCTGATTGACGAAATGCCCCGTCGGCACGCGCGTCAGTTCGGTTACCTGCGGATTGCAGATCACGACCCGGTTGTGCTCGTCGACGAAGAAAATGCCCTCGTTGATGCTCACCAGCACGGACATCACCCGCGCGTGATTCTGCAAAATCTCATGATTGAGGTGAATGCGTTGGAGCGCGTATACGGCGATTTGCACCATGTGGTTGACGAGCGCCGTATCTACAGCATAGCCTTCGACCAGACTCACAAACAGCAGTCCCGCGTTTTGAATCGGGAACGCGGTGACTTGCGGCGAATTCAAAGCGCTGAGGATTGGGTGTAGGATCGGGTTGACACCCCGGACGATATCACGCGGCGGGTTATCTTCGCCGAAGCGATACCCCAATCCGTACAACACGCCTTCCCGGTTGAGGGGTGGCAGTTCGGCCACGACCTGCCCGCCGTAATTGTCGACGTAGATATCGTCAAACAGCCACACGACTACCCGCGTCACCAGCGGAATATCGGCCACAACCTGGGCCAACGCCGCCGCAACCTCGGTCGGCGCGGACGCATTGGCGAACGCGCGCCATGCGTCGAGCAGTCGTTCATTCGTTTCGAGACTCAGCCGCTGCGCCTGATGTTGATAGGCCGTGCGCAGTCCGGCGGCAAACTGCGCCGCAAATTGCTCATAGATGAACAGGTCTTCGTTGTCGATCTCTGGCGCGAAAATGCCCAGCGCGCCGATCACCTCGCGGCCGGTCACGAGCGGCAGGATAGCCGCGGGACTCGTCTCCGGGAAAATGGGAATCGGCACATAGTACGGGTTACGATTGAGATCCGCGTAGACTTGCAGCAGACGACTGCGCATCGTCCACAAGAACGGATCGTGATCGCCGGGATGCAAGACGCTGTCAAACAGCTGATTCTTGTTGATGAAATCGGTATTGCCCGCGTACAGGCGAAAGTTATCGCCTTCACGCAAAACCACGGCAATCCCTTCGAGGCGGAACAGGGTGCTAATAAAATGGATGGCGTTCAGGATCACGCGGCGCGGCTCATCGCTCGTTTCGAGCAGACGGGTCAGCGATGCGATCATGTGTAGTTTCTGGTTGCGCTCCACGAGCGCGCGGTTTTGCGTGTGCTGCTTGAGCATCAAGCGCACATGTGAGAGCAGTTCATCTTTCGACAAGCGCGTTGACAGCAGATCGTCCACGCCTGCGTGAATCAGCTGTGTCTGGTAAGCGGCGTCTGTTTCGTCGGACAGCACGATCAGGGGCAGCGTAGGAAAACGGCGTTTGATCTCTTCCACCACGTCGAGGATTTGGTCTCGTAGAAATGTGTCATCGGCCATAATCAGGTCATACCGAATGTTGTGCAGGGTTTTCACCGCACCCTGCAGATCGTCCGTGGCGATGAATTCGTGACTCTCCTGAAGATGCCGCAAGACCCACGGATCTTGCTTATCGGTGAGAAGTAGGATTAATCCGCGCTTAGTTTTCACACATTCACTCCGAAATCATGCTACACTTAATGTATACAATAATTAAGTTTAAAAGGAAAGAGCCCATGAATACTCTGATCCGCAAAACGGGCAAGCTGACCGACACCCATCAAATCGCGGTGCAGCCGGTGGGTCCCGCCCGTTCTGAACCGAAACTTGGTCGGCTGCGCCCGTGGCGGATCGCCTTTGTGTTAAAAGCCTCCGGGGTGCGGATTGTGACAGATGTTATGGAAACGCTGATCTTGGGGCGAATTTCACCGGATGGTGGCGACACCCCGGTCATCGACCTCCGTCCGTTCGATGCGGAGGATGCGGGCGTCTCGCGCAAACATGTGCTGATCAAAGTCGAAGGCGATGGCGTTTATGCCTCTGACTTGCAGAGCGCTAACGGGACGTTCTTGAACGGTATACGGTTAGATCCGCACACCTTTTACCCGGTTTTTCACCATGACGAACTGCTGCTGGGTTTGCTGCAAGTTGAGCTTGAGCTGCTGATCGATCCTCTAAGCTGAGACGTCCGCTTCCTGTTTCAGATCTTCAAGCGCTGCTTGCAGCTTGCGGGCCGAATGTTCGAGCCCTTCGGCAAAACCAAGTGCCCGAATGCGCGCCGGACGCGGCAGCTGGGTATTCTGAGACATAATCCGCGACTCACGGGCTTGCGAAAGCAGTTGTTCAATGAGCAGACGATGGCATTTCAAATCGGCAGGCATGTCTAGTTCCAGGTAAGCAATAGTCTACCCATAGAATAACCACAAAATCATTCACAGCGCATTGAAGAATCCGCCGGATGCGGGCAGCTTACCCAGTAGAAAATCCTCGGCGAGCGTCCGGACATGCGCATTGGTGAGGCGCGCATTCTTGACGATGACCGTCACCAGCACACTGGGACGATGCAGATCGCTCAGCACCAGGGTATGAACCTGGGTCACCCGCAGCATTTCGTCGAATTCGACGCAAATCGTTTTTTCCTGAGGCATGTCCGCCAGAACATCCAATTTGGCATATTTCATGTCAACACCTTCGCTTAGAAGCAAATCGCTTCCGCTTAGATCTCCCGGACTGCGGGAACATCAACCAACGTGATTCGCTTGTGGTGTGAAGTTCAATGTATGTTGTATGGAGTTAGAGGTAGTACAAACGTATTCACGATTATATGATCATTACGAAGAAAATGTACAGCAAATTCGGATCATTTTCAATAATCTTTACGTAGTTCATATATTAGCTACTGATGAGAGGCTGGAGTTGGGCGTATGCAACCGGGCTGAGGCCAAAAATACCACCCCCCAGCGCCCAGCCCCGCTTGCGTGCTGGCGTAGGAGGGTCGGGGATGAGTCGTACGCGCGAATGTCGCTTAGCTATAACGTCAGAAGCGCGTGAAGTTCATTTGGGAACAGCGGAAGCCATGCAATTTGACTTATGGATACGGAGAGTCTAGGGACAGCGCCTGCGCGATCCGTTGGTGGCGGACGCGATTTATCGCGTCCGCAAAACCCGCAAATTGCTTCGAAATCACTGCGTCACGTAACCGACACACCCACCGGCCCGCGACCAGAGGCTCGACCACAGTTACCCCACGCAGCTACTTGCTCATCACCTCGTCACCACCCATGTACGGACGCAGCACCTCAGGGATAACGATGCTGCCATCCGCCTGCTGGTAGTTTTCCAGAATGGCGATGATGACGCGCGGCGTCGCCAAACCGCTGCCATTGAGCGTATGGACGTACTGCGGACGCCTCTGCCCTTCAGCGCGATACTTGAGGTTTGCGCGGCGCGCCTGGAACGCCTCGGTGTTGCTGCAAGAGCTGACTTCCAACCATTCTTTACAGCCGGGTGACCAGACTTCGAGATCGTACTTCTTGCTGGCGCTGAAACCCAGATCGCCGGTGACGATCTCCAGACGGCGGAACGGCAGTTGGAGCGCACGCAGAATGTCGCTGGCCGCTTCAACCAGGCTTTCCAGTTCGGCGTAACTGGTCTCCGGCGTCGTGAACTTGTACATCTCGACTTTTTCGAACTGGTGTACGCGCTTGATGCCGCGCACGTCACGCCCGGCACTCGTCTTTTCGCGGCGGAAACACGGTGTATGGGCGACGTAGTAGAGTGGCAGTTGATCAGCGTCCAGAATTTCGTCGCGGTGCAGGTTAGTGATCGCCACTTCGGCCGTCGGCAGCATGTAGATGTCCGCGTCCGGGTCATGATAAACCGCCTCGCGGAACTTAGGGAACTGCCCCGCACCAACCATCATGTCTTCGCGCACCATATAGGGCACATACAGTTCGGTGAAGCCCTTTTTACGCGCCATATCGAGGAAAAAGCTGATCAACGCCCGCTGCAACCGCGCGCCCATTCCCTTGAGGATATAGGCGCGTGAGCCAGCAATCTTCACGCCGCGATCAAAATCGATGATGTCGAGCTCCGGCCCGAGTTCCCAGTGCGGCTTGGGCTCAAAATCGTATTCGCGGATTTCACCTTCTGGCGGCCACGCCTTGTTATCCTCTTCGCTCATAGCGACGAGCGTGCTCTCGTGAGGCAAATTCGGCAGCCACAGCATATGCTCTTCGAGATCCGCCTCGACGCCTTTGAGATAATCGTCAATGGATTCGACCCGCGCGCCCATTTCGCCAACCCGCCGCTGCAGCTTGAGCATGGCATTTTCGGCGTCCGCATCTTCACCCGGTTGGAGCGGCGTCTCGCCGGCCAGCAGCGCCGCCGCTTCCTCGTACTTGCGCTCAGCGATCAGCGCTGCCGCCTGAACCGCGTACGCAGTGCGCGTCACATCGTCCAGCTTTTTATCGCCGCGCAGCCGCCCAATGTTCTTGTTGAGCTTGTTCCGAGCCGCCTGAATCGCCTCGGATTCGCTCAGCATTTGCCGCCGCCGCTTGTCCAGATCGATGATGTTGTCGATGCGGTCGCTCGCCGCCGGATCGTTTAGCTTGGCAATCTGTTCTTTGACCCATTCCGGTTTCTCACGGATCAGGTTAATGTCGATCATGTTCTTGCGTGTCCTCCAAGGATGAGTAATTTTCTGGGGGAATCGGCCGGGTGAAGTCCCGATACAGCCGCAGCACTGCGAACGCGATTCCGAAAATAATCACAACGACGATCAGCAGATCGAAAAACTCCGGTGTTAAGTTTTGGAGCATAGCCTAGCCTTTAGCTCTTAGCGGTTAGCCCTGAGCACCTATCCGAAAACCGTCTTCTCGTGTAGGGACGAGACATGTCTCGTCCGCGTGCTTCAACCTCAGGCAAGACGCGCCTTGTCCATACCGAAGTCACAGCGCGTTTGCCCAACAAGCACTAGCTGCTAAAAGCTAATCGCTAATGGCTGTTCTGGCAAATAAAAACGCCTCTCCTGACCGTCGCGGGAGAGGCGTTGATTGTACCTCAGAGTAGGCGGTAGGATATGGCGTATTCGTTTAGGCCGGCGACGATTCGTCAAACCACGCGGGCAGCTTAATGCTGAACGTCGTGCCGACGCCTTCTTCGGATTCAAACCAAATACGTCCGTTCATAGCCTCCACCTCAGATTTACACAGATACATACTGATGCCATAGCCGAATTCCGCCATAATCTGCGGTTGGCGCGACCGATCATACGGCAGAAATACACGATCACTTTCGCTCGAGCGAATGCCATACCCCTCGTCGATGATATCGATCTGCACCGTATGTTCACGGGGATGGGCATACGCGACAATCTTGATCGGCGCGGCCTTCATGCTGTACATAATAGCATTCCGCAAAATGTCACGCAATACATAGCCGAGATGCTCCTGCGAGGCGGCGACGGCAATGCGACCGGGGATGACGGCGCGCACGCGCTTCCGGGGGTCGCCCGCATCGCTCTCCGGATCGACCAGCATATCCTCGTCCATCGCTTCGAGAAAGTCTTCGATGAAGTCTTGCAGCGGCAGGCGTTGGCGCGAAATGGCGACCACCTCCCGAACCCGCCCGGTGCGAATCTTCTCCAGCCGATCCATTAACTGCGTGAGCCGTCCGAGACGGTGCATATGCACATGGACGAGACGCGTGAACCCGCCGACCCGCCGGTGCAGGTTCTCATTCCCTTTAGCCCGCGTGATCTGCTCGATCAGATCGACATGCCCGCGCGTGCTGGAAACGACTTCGGAGACTTCGCGCAGGTAGCTGTCAATGATGTCGGTGAGCGCCGTCCAATCGGGCACATCGATCGTGATCATGGTGTAGGGTGCGCCATCCTCGCGCCGGAGCATACTCATCCACGCCGGGACACGTTCCCCCGTACGATAGATGTGAAAGCGCACCGGATAGCGCGCCTCAATCGCGCGCGTCCGCACAGTATCGACGTTTTCAAGCGTCCGGCTGTTGAACAACACCGCCGCCGCCGGCCACCCTTCCTGCCGGATCAGCTTAAGGTCGGAACCCATCAAGGACTGCGCCGCCGCATTTTCGGCGACCAGTTGATTATTCGCGTCAAAGATCAGGACGGCTTGCGACAATCCGTCGAGGACGAGTTGGCTGGGGAGCAGCGCATCAGCAATCACCGCAAGTTCGCTCCAATGAATCCACTTCAAACACCTACCAGATATTATGCATCCGATTGTACAGCAATCTAGGCGGCGGTCGGTTCACCTTTTCTAACGTGTGCCGGCAAAACTGACGGCCGCTCCCTTAAAAGAACGTCTGGAAGCGCAATTTGTCGCTCAGATTTCATAACTTTTTGATAACTCGCGCACCGTCGCGCAGTGCCGAGCGGCTTTTTAGAATAAAAAAGGACGCCCTGTTGGGCGTCCCGACGATTCCTCGGCTTAGTTTTTCCAAGCCAACTGTTGCGCTGGATGATCCCCAGCTTACCGTTGTTCTTCGCGCAGATGCGGGTACAGCAGCACATCGCGGATGCTGCGCTGATTGGTCACCAGCATAACGAGCCGATCCACGCCCATGCCGAAGCCACCGCACGGCGGCATGCCAAAGCGCATCGCCCGTAGATAATCTTCATCGGTCGGTGTGGCATCATCTTCATCGGCCCGATACAACTGCGCCATGTCAATGAAGCGCGCCTCTTGATCGCGCGGATCGTTTAACTCGGTGAAGGCGTTGCCCATTTCCATGCCCGCCATGTAAATCTCGAAGCGTTCGACGTGCTGGTTGTCGTAGCCGACGCGCTTGGCGAACGGCGAAATATCACGCGGGTAGTCGAGGATAAACGTCGGCTGAATCAGCTTCTTTTCGACGGTTTCGCCGAGCAAATGCTCCACCAGCTTGCCCCACGTCTGATTCGGCGCGAACTGTAAGCCAATCTTGCGCATGGCCGCTTCCAGTGACTCCGCCGTCGGGTGATCCATATAGTCGATCTCGGCATTCTGCTTGATCGCCTCGCGGATCGTCAGGCGCTGCCACGGCGCGCCGAAGTCGAGCGTCTGCCCCTGATACTCGATCACCGTACCGCCGGTCGCGCGCTGCACGATCGTGCGCACCATGCGCTCAACCAGATCCATCACGCCTTCGTAGTCAATGTACGCCTTGTAGAATTCAAGCATGGTGAATTCGGTGTTGTGTTTGAAGGACACACCCTCATTCCGGAAATCGCGCCCGATTTCATACACTGCGTCATAGCCACCGACGAGCAGGCGCTTGAGGTACAGCTCGAAGCTGATCCGCAGATACAAATCCTGATGCAGTTGGTTATGATGTGTGAC
Source organism: uncultured Chloroflexota bacterium (assembly GCA_937988705.1). GTDB lineage: Bacteria > Chloroflexota > Anaerolineae > Aggregatilineales > Phototrophicaceae > Flexifilum. Next base: position 21,018 of record CALKIA010000597.1, read on the forward strand.
GAACGGTCGCGCCGCCGCACCGCCGTAAATCGGCTGGAGAATCGGCGTTTCAACTTCGAGGAAGCCCTCGTTGTCGAAGAATTCGCGCATCGTGCGGATGATGAGCGCGCGCTGCTTAAAGACATCGCGCACCTCGCGGTTCACAGCGAGATCTGCGTAGCGCTGACGGTACCGGGTTTCGACATCCGTAAATTCACCGAATTCGATCACCGTGCCGTCATCCTGCTTCTGCTGCTTAATGACGGGTAGCGGACTCAGCGCCTTCGCCAGCAGCTTGAATTCGCGCACGCGCACGCTGATTTCGCCCGCCTGCGTCCGCATGATCGTTCCCGTCGCCTGCACGAAATCGTCCAGTTCGACCAGCTTTTCGCGCACGAGGTTATAGGCCGCCTCGTCCATGTCGTTGACCCGCATGAACAACTGAATGCGCCCGCTCTCGTCTTCGATGTGCAGGAACGATACCTTGCCCTTGATGTTTTGGCGGCGGACACGGCCGCAGACCGTCACGGTGACGCCCAGCGCCGGGTCGTCGCCGGACTTATCCGCATCGGGGTGCGCCGCTTCCCAAACTGCATATGCGGCCAGCGCCTGCGCCGCTGTGTGGGTGCGCTTGACGCGCGCCGGGAACGCCTCAACGCCCATGCTTTCGATCTGGCGCAGCTTATCCAGCCGCTCTTGTTCCAGCTTGTTTGGCTGCCAAGTCATGTAGGGATTCGCCTCAGATGGATAAAAGATTGGAGAGAATGATAGCATAACTGGGAGGGGCAAAGCAGGCTTTACCCCTCCAGAAAACACGTCTTCAAAGGGCGCTTAGCCGATCGCCTTGATCACAAATACGATTTGTCCGCCGGGGGCATTGACCGTCACTTTGTCGCTGACCTTCGCCCCCAACAACGCTTTGCCGAGCGGGCTTTCCAGCGAGATTTTGCCCGCAGCGGGATTCGCTTCGGCCGAGCCGACGACATGATACACTTCTTTCTCATCGCCGCCTTGCTCAATCACTGTGACGCGCGAACCGAGCGTGACGACATCTTTCTTACCGGATTCCTGAATGATCTGCGCGCTGCTGAGGATCGTTTCCAGCCGGAGGATTTCACCTTCGATGAAAGCTTGCTCGTTTTTGGCGTCCTCATATTCGGCATTCTCACTCAAATCCCCACCTTCCTCCATCGCTGCACGCAGCCGATCCGCCACTTCATAGCGGCGAACTTCCTGAAGGTATTTGAGGCGCGACTCAAGTTCTTTGAGACCTTCGGGGGTGAGATATTGCGGGTGATTCGCCATGACAAACCGGCTCCTTTATAGAGATAAATCGGTATTCCCTAGAGAAATAACAGAAAGACACAGCGATCTGCTGTGCCTGAGGTCAACATTTTCTGGAGACGCACGCGGCGTCAATCATAGGTAATAGTAGCACACAAAAAGTTACTTGTAAACTGACATTGGTCACTAGCGCACGGCGGGCGTTCGCTCACGGAGTGCGCATTGCGGCTGATAGCGAGCGTCCGCGGATCACCGCCGCGCAAACGCGATCCAGCGCCTTCCCATGAGGATTTCCGTTGTACCGCGATCGGAAAGTGCACCCGCTGGTGGGCAGACGGACAGGTCTGCCTCTACGCTGAATTGACTGTCGTAGTTCGTGGGCGTTACTTGGCTGTCGGCAGCGTGAAGCTGAACGTACTGCCTTCACCGGGTTCGCCGCTGAAGAACAGTTCGCCGCCCATCATGCGCAGCAGCTCACTGGCGAGGTACAGACGCAGCCCGCCACCGGGATGCTGCCGCACAAGGGGATGTTCGACGCCACGCCAGAAGGGTTCGCCCACCCGGTCATCCGGAGATAGGCCAATACCCGTGTCCTCGATACCGAACAGTACATGCGTGCCCAGTGTATCGGCGGTCATGCGGATTGTGCCGCCGGGAGGGGTATACAGGACGGCGTTTTCCATCAGATCGACGAGGATGGTCAACACCTGAATCGGGTCGCCCAGCACCGTCGGCAGCGGATCGTCGATCCGCATGGCCACCCGGTGTCCGCGCGCCTCGGCACGGTCTTTAACCCAATTCCACGCACGGTTAATCGTTGCTTCCCCATCAAACGCTTCGCTATGGATTTCGATCACACCGCTTTCGACCTTCATCAGCGTGAACAACGAGTCGATCATATCGAAGGCCGAATCGGCCTGCTGTTCCGCCAGATGCAGCGCGCTCTCCTGTTCGGAGTTGAAGCGGCCAAGATTCCCACTCCGCAGCGCGCGGATCTGACCACGCAGCGACGTGAGCGCAGGCAGCAGCAGATCAACCGTCTGCTGGAACAAGGGGTCAATCGAAGCCTGCGGCACGGGTTCGGCGTGCGTGCGGAGTGCCGCGTTCTGATCAAACAAATCGATCATCAAATCGATGACGGCACCAATCCGCGCGGCCGCCGTCGGCGGTGCCGCGGCTTGCATCTTGCGCAAAATTGTGATCGCCTGAGCATATTGCATTACTGCATCCCTGGAATCCTAACGGTGAAGGTAGTGCCCTTCTCCGCTTCACTCTCAACACTGACCGATCCGCCCAACAGGTTGATTAAACCATACGCGACGGGAATGCCCAGACCGCTCCCTTTAAACGACCGCACCAGTTCGTTCTCTGAGCGGTAGTAGACTTCACCCAGCCGCGCTACTTCGTCGGGCAGCATCCCGATACCGTTATCGCTCACCGTGATGAGCAGGTTGTTGCCATCGCCTTTGCCAGCTACCGTCACCGCGCCGTCTTCATTGGAGTAGCGCAGCCCGTTTTCTACCAGCTTATAGAGCGCCTTCGCCAGCAGTTCGCCATCCAGATTAAGGAGTGGCAGCCCCTGCGGCACCTCCAGCGTGAGCGTTTTACTGAGACTTTCCGCCAACGGCCGCGCGGTCTTCTCGACCATCATGGCGATGTTCTTGAACATATCCATCTTGTTGTTGA
>CALKIA010000598.1 GCA_937988705.1 uncultured Chloroflexota bacterium
CAGAAGAGAAAACAGGACGAGGCATGCCTCGTCCCTACAGAGATTTTGGCGAAGGCAACCACGTTCCATTGGGAAGCGTGAAAAACCGACCCCACCCCCAGCCCCTCCCCGAATTCAAGGAGGGGAGAAAGAAAAAGCCGCTCTTTCACGGGAGACGGGTTGGGGTGCGGACGCGCGTCCCGTCGGACACGATGCTCCTAGCCCGGCAGTTGCAGAGAGCGCGGGAAGCTCGTCAGCACATCCACCCCGGTTTCGGTGATCACGACGTTATCCTCGATGCGGACGCCGCCCATTCCCGGCACATAGATGCCCGGTTCAATTGTGAAGCTCATGCCCGGTTCGAGTGGATCGGTCATGTTCGAGGCGATCTGCGGGATGGGCTCGTGACCGCCCAGGCCCAACCCATGCCCCGTGCGATGCGTGAAGTACACGCCATAGCCCGCCGCTTCGATCACGCCGCGCGCCGCGCGGTCGACGTCGCCCATCGGCACGCCCGGTTTGGCAACCGCCTGCGCCGCTAAGTTCGCCGCCAGCACCGTGTCATAGATCTTCTGCATCTCGGCGGTCGGCTGGCCAATGCAGACCGTGCGCGTGATGTCCGCCGGGTAGCCGTCGATGCTGCCGCCGAAGTCGATGAGCAGGAATTCGCCCGCTTGCAGCACGCGGTCGGTGACAAAACCGTGCGGGTCATCGCTGTTCGGGCCGGTCTGGATCAGGGCGTCAAAGGCGAGGCCGTTGCAGCCTTCGCTGAGCACCAATTCAGCCAAGCGCGCGCTGATCTGCCGCTCGGTCATGCCTGGCTTAACTTCGCGCAGCAGCTGCGCCAGCGCCCGCTCGCTCGCCTGAATCGCGCCGCGCATCAGGGCGATTTCGTCCGCCTTCTTGTGCGCGCGGATGTTGACCAGTTCGCGTTCGACCGGGACGACTTGCAGCGTCGGGTCGATGCTCTGGAAGTTCATCCATTCGGTGACGCGCATGGTCATGCCGTCGATGCCGATGCGCTTACCCGTCAAGCCCAGTTCGCGAACGGCCTGTTCGAATGCGCCCATATAGCCGTCGGTGTCCGACCACGGGAGCGCGTTGACTTCGAGATCCGGGCGCTTAGCGACCTTTTGCAGTTCAAGCTGTGGGATGATGATGCTCAAGCCCTGCGCGGTGAAAATGGCGACGACGGGACGTTCGGAGAGGTGAAATTCCAGCCCCGTGAAATAGATCAGGTTGGCGCCCGGCACGAGCATCACCGCATCGACGCCGCTGATCGCCATCAAGTCCTCAATGCGCGCTTTGTAATCCAGCATTGCGTTATTCCTTTATGAGTGTGAGTTTCCCGCAATTCTACCCAATGTGTCGCCGCAGATCACATCACACCAGTAGCGATTGAAGGCCGCGCCATCGACGTGCGTCACAAGACGGACGGACTTGCCTGGCGGATCAGGCGTTTCATAAATGTAGCTGTCGCGCACCTCCCAGCGGATCGGCACACGCTCGATCTGCACGCCTTGATCCCAACCAAGCGCGATGGCGCAGGCCAACGGATCGTGATGGAAGTTGATCAAATCACGAGGGACGTTGGCATACGCGGCGTATTTCTGATCGTTATGCCATGCTTTCGCGAACGCGTCCGCCTGCCGTGCCAGCAGTGCGCCGAGCGGCCCCGCCGCCCGCAGACGCGGTACATCGGCGTGGCGCAGCGCGGTTTGCGCGGTCACGGTGATCGGGATGAGCGTCGGGTCGGCATGCTCCAGCACATACACCGCCGAAGCCACATCAACCTGCAAGTTCCAATCGTCTTCACGCGCATAATCGGGATAGCCGGGCGGCACATCGTAGATGTACCCGCCCATCAGATAGATCTGCGCATTGCGCAGACTGCCGGGGTACTTCTCGTCCAGCAGGCGCAAATTGGTGAACGGGCCGATGCCGACGATGATCGCCCCATGATCGAGACTGGCTTTAAGCAGATCGAGCGCCGCATCAAGCGGGCCGGGGACGGGCGGCACGGGCTCCGGGTAATTGACTTCATCCGGCGGATAGCCGAGCGTCGGGTAGCGATAATACCCGTCGGCGACATCGGCCCCGGCGGCGTAGGGAATATCCGTGCGCCCCACCAGATTCAGCACGTAGCGGACAAACCCCGCCCGTCGTCCGCGCTCTTCTGCGACGGTGGTGATGCCCGTGATCTCCACGTCGGGCAGTTTGAGCAGCAGGGCCAGCGCGCACAGATCGTCCATGTCGCCGCCGATGTCCGTATCAAGGTGAATTTTGGTCATGGTTAGTTAAAGCCGGGGCTGCGCCATTCCATTTCCTGAATTACCCACGAATTGCCGTCCGGATCGCTGATGCCGAACGATTTCACACCGCCGCCGTGATCGGCGATGGGGCCGCACGGCACGTTCCGGCTGATGAGGAATTCCCGCGCCGCGCTGACCTCTTTGACGACCAGATGCAGCGCCCGCAGTGATCCCGCTGGCATGTCGACGCCGGGCAGCCCCCGGCTGAGCAGGATCGAACATGCCGATCCCGGTGGCGTGAGTTGAATCAGGTGGATGGCACCCTCATTGAGGCGCGTGTCGTGATCCACATGGAAGCCGAGGGTGGTTTCATAAAACGCTTTGGCGCGGTCGAGATCGGCGACCGGAATCGGCACCAGTTCCAATTTCATTTGCATGTCGGTTCTCCTATTGCGTAACGTGAACGTCTAGTGGACTGGCTACTCAGTCGCGATCAACGTGCTGAGCTGGGCCAACACGTCTGACCAATGCTGCTGCATGGCCGCGCGCTGCTCGCCATTTTCGAGCCGTTCGTGATGCACACTGATCGTCGCGCCCGTCTTGGCGGCATGGACGCGAATTTGCAGCGTGGACTCGACGTTCCAGTCGCGGGGCTGCCAGCGCAGCCGGATGAGGCTGCCCGCATGGCAGCTGCGGATTTCGCCGCGCGTGCCCTCGGCGGTGACGAACGTTGCGCCCGCCTGAAATGGCACGGTGACGCCTTGTCCCAGCCATAAGCCTAAGCCCGGCGGCGTCATGAGCAGCGTCCACGCCGCTTCGGGACTGATGGGAAAGGTGCGGCGCACGCCGATTTCCCAGCCTTGATCTTTCGTCTTGCCCACGGGGATATAACCGTGCATGCTGCGCCTCCTGTCCGACCTGCGCTCACTGGGTTTAATTGTGTACAGATGTTCTAGTATAGCATGATTTTGTCACCGGGAGGCAGCGATTCCGCCCCGCTCCCGCTCACGACCGCTTGACAGCAATCCCTAAATTCTCATAGACTAGAATACTTGTTCTGTTATGCTGTAATCGGGAAAACTACACGGTCGCGGCGGGGCTGTGTGCTCTACGAAAGGGGTAGTTCATGAATCCGGATGTTACCGAGTACATCAACAAGTTAGCGCAGGCGTGGCAGGTCGATGTCTGCACGCAGATTCGCGCGCTCATCCATGAGGCGATCCCCGACGTGCAGGAACGCATCCAGTACGGGAAGCCGCATTTCCTCCACAAGGGCAAGTACGCGGCGGTGCTCGGCCCGGCGAAGGGCTGGGTGAGCTTCACGATCTTCAACGCGCAGACGCTGGAACCGCCCGCCGGGTTGTTCGAGTCGTCGGACACGGGCGACCGCAAAACGATCAAGATTCGCGCGGGCGATGACGTCGATTACGCGCTGCTGAAAGCACTGGTGGCGCAGGCCGCGACCGCGTAACGACCAGACGCAGACTGAGCCGCTTAACCGGAAGAGGAGCAAAGATGGCTGATCACCTACGGGTGACGATCGAAGTTGGGCCGAAAGGCAAGCAGGTGATCGTGGTGGCACCGGATTGGCCCGGTCTGGAGCGCGGTGCCAAGACCGAGGAAGCCGCGTTGGAAAGGCTGCAAGCTTATCTCCCACGCTATGCGCCGATCGCGACCCTGGCGGGGATGGACGGAGCGTTTGCCGCGAGTCCCACGCTCGACATTGTCGAACACTACCCGGGCACAGGATCAAGCGATTTCTGGGGCATCTCGTTTGCGTTCTCCAGCATCGACAAGCAAGCCATGTCGAACGAAGAATTGGAACGCGAACTGACCCTGATGCGGGCGTGCTGGGCGTTTTTCGACGATGTGCGCGGGCGTGTATCGGCTGAGATGCAGAAAGGTGCCCGCGGAGGTGGGCGGGATCGCGACGAAATCGTCCGGCATACCCTCTACGCCGAACTGAATTGGGCGAAGATGATCGGAGTGCTCACCCCCGGCGCTGAGATGCTGACGGACGAGGGGTTGAAAGCGCATCGCACCGCCTATTGCACCGCCATCCGTGATTATCACGCGCAGGGCAAACCAGCCGGTAAGTTGGCGAAATGGCCGCTCCGCTATCTCATTCGGCATACCGCCTTTCACACACTGGATCACGCGTGGGAAATGGAAGATAAGAACCTGTCGGGACCCTGATGAGAAGCGGTCTGAAGGGGGCGCACCTGTGTATCCGAAAACGGGCAGACAGAGCGGTCTGCCCCGACACTTTCGGCATCCGACTTGAGCGAAAGGGGCAGCGATGGAGATGGAGTTCAGCGGCAGCATCTGGTATTGGCGCGGGCCGTCGCCGTTTTACTTCGTGACTATTCCCGAAGAGGAAAGCCGCGACATCAAAGAAATCTCCAACCACGTGACCTATGGTTGGGGCGTGATTCCGGTGAGCGTCCGCATCGGCCAGACGGAGTTCAAGACGTCGCTGTTTCCCAAAGACGGCCTGTATCTGGTGCCGCTCAAGGTGAGTGTGCGCAAAGCCGAGAATCTGGCGGAAGGCGACGACGTGACGGTGCGGCTCACTATCGAGATGATGGGCTAGGCGAGGAGCGGCAGCATGCAGAAATCTGACCTTGTGCACTGGCTGCACACCGAGCAGGAGCAGTGGGAAGCGCTGATCGAACAGGTGGGGCTCAACCGCATGGAGCAGCCGGGCGTGAACGCGCAGTGGTCGATGAAAGACCTGGTCGCGCACATGACGGGCTGGAATCGGCGACTGGCGGCGTACATGCAGGCGGCGCAGCGCGGCGAACCGGAACCGCCGCCACCGTGGCCAGTGCATTTGCAGGCTGGGGATGACATCAACGCGTGGATTCACGCGAGCAATCACGAGCGACCGGCGCGTGACATCCTCGACGAAGCGCGCCAAACGATCCAGCAGGTGATCGCCGTCGTCGACAGCCTCCCCGACGATGTGCCGATTGAGGCGGATCACGATGCGGCGGGCAAAGCCTACTACCGCGTGCGGATTGGCGGCGTGCGCTTTCCGCCGGGTGAATTCTTCGAACACTTCCACGACGACCATGAGGCACACGTTCGGGCGTGGCTGGCAGGAGCGGGATAGTAAAGCCGGAATCTACATTGTTTTCTATGTCATTTACTTCTCCTCCACTTCTTTACACTACAAAAAGAAGGCAGAATATTTTATGATTTAGGAAACTTGGACTGCTTTATTAGTTGAGCTGGTGACAATGGCTCGCACTCAAGAACAAGCGGAACTGATATATAAGCTGGGACTTCTCTTTGGTCCTCTGTACGATACGGTCAATAATCCACAGAATCATACCCAACAAACAAGGACAAGGGTAGCGGCGGCTTTTGTGAATGATAGCCCCGCATTTTTTCGATCTGTACGGAATTTTACAGAAGGAGAGGTTGGATATGATTACGGTTTCGTGATGGACGCAGTTCATTTGTCAGTATATCAACTTCATGGTAAGTTCCAACACGCTGCTATACTTCATGATTCTGTGCAGCTCAAACAACATTTGAATGATACTGTTGAACGCGTAAAGTCGGCAATCTTATCAATTCCAACAGATGCTATAGGTGTCTTTGACGCAAACACTCCATTTGCAACGTATACCTATATCAAAAATCTGATCCAAACAACATCTACACGCCTCGTATACATAGATAGGTATTTACAGGCGACTGTTTTCTATCGGTATCTATTTGACTTGGCCAATACAACTAACGTTACTCTTATTACTTGGGAAGAGTTCAAGCGAAAGAAACAGGAGTGGCTGACGCTCATGGATATTTCTCGCCTGTATGCGGCTGAGCGAACGGTAAGTCATTATCGCTTAATGACAACAACACAAATTCACGATCGCTGGCTTGTACTAGACGATCGTCTGTTTAGTCTTGGAGGTTCTATTGCCGAGGCAGGTCACGGAAACGATTTCACGCTAACTGAAATCCCCGCAATTCCTGCTAATCTTGCAAAGGTAGATAGTGTAATCAACAATGCTGTCGAACTATTTGGGATTAATCATCCCATGCACCCTTAACCGATCCAATATTAAAAAGCGACCACACCATGGTGTGGTCGATCTCTATGAACCTTCGATAACGAAAACTCTGAACCCGCTGAGTGACATATCCTCTAACCCTGAACCGAATGAGTGACATACGCTCAACCCCGAACCCATTGAGTGACATACGCCCCAACCGTTTCAGGTAGAGCCGCTGGCGTCAAGCAGCGCCGCCCGCCGAAGCAGGTCTTACTACGCCTAAACCAGTATGCGCCGATGCCCCGGCGCGCAAAATATTTCGCGCCGCGTTGTGATCGCGGTCAATGACCAGATCACACGCGCCGCAGTGAAACGTCCGATCATCTAAGGTCAGGGATTGCACGTGACCGCACTGGGAACATTTGCCCGTCGTACGTTCGTAACGTGCACTGTAGATGACCTGTTTACCACGCTTTCTGGCGACATGTTCCATGATGTATAAGAATTTGCCGAACGCCAGATCATTCACCTTGCGTCCCCACTGCGCCGTCATGCCGCGCAGGTTCAAATCCTCGAACACCAGCATGTCATAGTCGTCACACAGGGCGTGCGCCAGCTTGAAATGAAAATCCTGCCGCTTATCCGCCACCCGCTCATGCGCCCGCGCCAGCAGCCATTTCGCCACTTTGCGATTCTGACTGTCCGCCTGCTTGCGCGCTAGACTGCGGTTCAAGCGCCGCACCCGGCCTAAGGCCTGCCGAAAGAATTCAGGATGCATCCACGCGCGCCCCTGTTCATCCGTAAGGAACGTGCGCAGCCCGAAGTCGAAGCCGCCGATGCGACTCGAGCCGACTCCGTCGGGCAGCACAATGCGTTCGATTACGCTGAAACACAGCCACAAGCGGTTCATTGCATCCCGTTTGACGGTCACGGTCTTGATCTCGCCCCCCAGCGGGCGATGCTGGACAAACTTGTAGGTTTGATCGCCGATTTTGATCACGCCGCGTTCACGGGTGTACTCGCCGTTCGGCTTCAATTGATTCTGATTGGACGTGATCAGTTTCCAGCCGTACTGCGTCAGCGTAAACGAGCGATAGCTTTTCACTTTTTTGAAGTGGGGTGGACTGCTGGCGAGCCGCGTGAAAAACCGCTGATAGGCTTTGTCGAGGCGGTTGCACACGTCCTGTACCGTCTGCGAACCGAGCAGTTTCCAGTGGGCGAACCGCTGGGTTTTCATGCGCAATTTGCCTGTGTGGGCGCGCATGCGCTCGACAAAGATGTATTTGCCCGTGAGGCGATAGTAGCGTTTTTGCAGAGCCAAAGCGTGATTCCAGATCAAGCCCGCGATGTTGATCTGATCGTGCAAATGCCTGTCGCGCTTGGACGAATACAAACGGTACTTGTAGGTGCGGCGAATCGGTATAGAATCCATGCTGCTCTGACCACAGTTGTCGGAGAGCCTGTGGGGGTTGCCGCCCCGCGACAGGCATTTATGATCCTAACGCGCCTAATTGGTCGTGTCAAATAGGGAGCTTAGAGGAGATGTTCGGTGTAAAAACAATAAAAAGCGGTAATACAGTTGTATTACCGCTTTCTGTGAATCCCGTGGGACTCGAACCCACAACATGCTGATTAAGAGTCAGCTGCTCTGCCAATTGAGCTAGGGATCCGTCTCAACTACCCAGAATTATAGTCAGTTCATCCTCATCGTCAAGGCGGAAGTTTGATAGCCCGGGCTGCTTTCCTGTACAATAGCCGGGATTTACAGGTATGGAAAGGCGGGGTCTTGTCCCTTCAACCACGCGGATTAACCGCTCTCGAAGTTGCGGAACGCAGCCAACGGGGCGAAACCAATGATTTTACCGCCCGGGTCGGTCGTTCTTATTTTGAAATCGTCCGGGATAATGTTTTCAATATCTTCAATATCGTCTTATTTTCGCTGTTGATCGTCGTGCTGATCTTCGGCGACTACGCGACCGTGTTCTTCGCCGGGTTCAGCGTGGTTACGAACTCATTTTTGGGCATGTTTCAGGAGATTAGCGCCAAGCGCAAGCTCGATCAACTGGCGGCGCTGGCGGCACACGAGGTGCGCGTGTGGCGTGACGGCCAGCTCGTCACCGTGCCCATTCGCCAGCTCGTCAAAGATGATCTGATCCCGATGGAGCCGGGCGACCGCCTCGTCGTGGATGGCAAGGTGCTGAACAGCGACGCGCTCGAAATGGACGAGTCGCAGCTCACGGGCGAGTCCGATGCGGTGCTGAAAGAGGTGGGCGATCAACTATTTTCCGGGTCGTTCTGCATCGCGGGCAGCGGCCTCATGCAGGCGACGCAGGTCGGGCGCGAGAGCACGATCAACCGCTTGAGCACGACGGCGAAAGCCTACCGCATGGTGCTCACGCCCACGCAGCAGCGGCTGGCTTACATTGTAGAACTCTCCGTCGTGATCATGATGGTCGTCACGCCCATGCTGTTCATCGCCGGGTCGCTGCAAGCTCAACCGTTGATCAACTTGGAGACCTTCCGCAACGCGGTCGTGTTCGTGGCCAGCATCGTCCCGCAGGGGCTGATGTTGAGCGCCATCCTCGCGCTGACGATTGGCGCGGTCAGCATCAGCCGGTTTCAAACGCTGGTGCAGCGCGTCAACGCCGTCGAATCGATGGCGAATGTCACGACACTGTGCTTCGACAAAACCGGCACGCTCACCAAGAATAAGCTCAGCGTGCATCATGTACTGCCGCTCGCACAAATCTCCAGCGCGGAGCTCGACCAGCGGCTGCGGCTGTACACGGCCAACCTATCCCATCTCAACCGGACGGCGGCGGCGGTCGCGCACCATCTCAACGGCGACACACCCCTGCTGCCGGAAATCGTCAAAACGCGCGAAGTGCCGTTCACCTCGACGCGCAAATGGGGGGCGGTCGAATTTCCCGACGAAACGCTGATCATGGGCGCGCCGGAACGCGTGCTGCGGCTGCGGGATGCGGGCGCGCTCGAACAGGCGACCCAGCTCGCCACGCAGGGGATGCGCGTGCTGGCGCTGGCGCGGACAACGCACCCGCTGGCGGATGGTCATCTGGCGGAGGAGCGCGAACCGCTGGCGCTCGTCGTGTTGAGCGATGAAATGCGCGAAGACATCCAGACCACGCTGGATGATTTCCGCAAAGAAGGCGTCGCGCTCAAAGTTATCTCCGGCGACAACCTCGAAACGGTCAAGGAGATTGCGCGCGAAGCCGGGATGAGCATTCGCAAGGCTTTCACGGGCGATCAGTTGGAGGCGATGACCGACTCCGAACTGGAAGCGGCGGTCACGGAAGGCGATCTGTTTGCGCGGATTGAGCCGGAGACCAAGCGGAAGCTGATCGCGGCGCTCAAGCGGCAGGGCGAATACGTGGCAATGGTCGGCGACGGCGTCAACGATGTGCCCGCACTCAAAGAGGCGCACATGGCCATCGCCATGAACGACGGCGCGCAAATCAGCAAAGATGTGGCCGACATTGTGCTGCTCAACAACGCCATGACCACGCTGCCGCGCGCCTTCCACGAGGGGCGCATCATCACGCAGACGATCTTCGGCACGAGCCGCATCTTTCTCGTCAAAAACTTCTACAGCATGATCTTCTTCATATTCGCGGGATTTATGGGCCTGCCCTTCCCGATTAATCCGATTCAGATCAGTTGGGTGACCTTCGGCGTGATCAATTTGCCCGCCGGGTTGATGGCGCTCCGCGTCCTGAAGCCGATATACATGAAGGAATTCCGCCGGGATGTGCTGGATTATGTCGTCACGGTCGGCTCAATTGGCGCGGTGGCGATGGCGGCGGTCTACGCCTTCACCTACCTGAGCAATTCGAAGAATTTGCTGGAAGCGCGCAGCACCATGCTGATCTTCCTCACGCTGTACGGCCTCATCGTGATGTGGCACACGCACGGCATCGACCTGTTCGAGCCGCGCAGCATCCTCCAACATCCGCGCCTGTTCATCTACGGTCTGCTCTCGGCTGGCTTGACCATCCTCGCGCCGTACGTGTTCCCAAACATCATCGCATTTTCGCCGCCGACCTCGTGGGAGTGGGGCGTCGTGCTCCTGACGTTCGTACTCTCGCTGGTACTGATCCGCTGGGCGCTGCAAACCCGAGCCATCACCAACCGCTTATGGCGCCTGGTCGAACCGTAAGGACGCAGCAGGGCAGGAGCAACGTTAGGGCTGATGGTCGCCGCGCGTCGGGGTGGAGGGACGGCGGAATTTGGGGAGCGTAGGATCAACCGAGTACAGAAAATCGACCGCCTGCTCCAGCGTGTCGAAACTGCGAAAGTGGATTTTGAACAACTGCGCCGCAAAACCGCCGAGGATGCGCTCCAAAGTATTCGCTTGGCCCACCCCGACCATCCAGCCGTTGCGGGGATGTTTGGGCCATTTCAGCGCCATCAATACCGCCAGACTGTGATTTTTTGAAGACGCGTCAAAGATGCAGAGCTGGTGGATGTGCGCGGCGGTGCTGTCACCCTCATCATAATAACGGCACAGGTCGATATCCGAAGCGTAGATCTCGGTTTCGGTGAGCTCACCCCAGTATTCCAGCATGACAATGCGTTTGGGTATAAACCAGTTGAGTTGATAAGGCATCGCAATTCCGCACTAAACTCGAATAATTAGTTCCTTCAAGCATACAACGTAACTGATTACTCGCCTTTTGCAATGCG
>CALKIA010000599.1 GCA_937988705.1 uncultured Chloroflexota bacterium
GGGACGAGATATATCTCGTCCTGTTTTGGAGTCTTTCAGACACTGGCTTAGAAGCGGTTGTTCAGCATGTAGTAGATTTCGTTCCAGCGCAGTTCGTTCTTGAACGAGCGCACATCGGTCTGCGCGTCAATTTGCAGATATTCCAGGCCGGCGATCTCGGCAAAGTCGTAGAGATGTTCACTGGTGAGCGCGGTGCTGTAGCCGGTGTGGTGCGCCCCACCTGCGTAAATCCACGCGGCGGCGCCAACCTTGAGATCCGGTTGCGGCGTCCAGAGCACGCGCGCGACTGGCAGTTTCGGCAGCGGTTCGGCAGGTGACGCGCCATCCACCAGATTAACCAGCAGACGGAAACGGTTGCCCATGTCCATCAGCGCTGCGTTGAGCGCCGGGGCGACGCGGGCATCGAACACAAGTCGCGCCGGGTCGGCTTTACCACCGATGCCAAGCGGATGCACTTCTAAGCGTACCGGTCCTTCAGCAATCGTCGGGCAGATTTCCAGCATATGCGCGCCGAGCACCTGCATGGCGTTCGGATGCATGTGATAGGTGTAATCTTCCATGAATGAGGTGGCGCCTTCCAGCCCACGCCCCATGACCTTCATCGCGCGGACGAGCGCCGCCGTCTTCCAGTCGCCTTCGCCCGCGAAACCGTAACCATCCGCCATCAAACGCTGGCAGGCGAGGCCGGGAAGTTGGGCGAGCCCGTGCAAATCCTCGAAGGTGGTGGTGAACGCCTTGAAGTTGCCCTGCTCAAGGAAGCGCCGCAGCGCGATTTCAATCCGCGCCGCTTCACGCACCGAGTCGTGCCGCGCGCCGCCGGGCTGCAAATCGGGCGCGCTGACATAGGTCGCGCGATACTCGTCAACCAAGGCGCTGATGTCGGCCTCAGTCACACCCTTCATCACAGCGACCAGATCGCCCACGCCATAGCCATGCACCTGATAGCCGAGGCGTACTTGAGCTTCAACCTTATCGCCTTCGGTAACGGCGACCGAACGCATGTTATCGCCAAAGCGCACGAGCCGGGCATTCTGGGCATCGGCCCAGGCGGCAGCAGCGCGCATCCACGCATCGATCCGCGCCTGCACTTCGGTGTCACTCCAGTGACCGACTACCACCTTGCGGTTCATGCGCAGGCGGCTGACCATGAAGCCGAATTCACGGTCGCCATGCGCCGCCTGATTCAAGTTCATAAAGTCCATGTCGATTTCCGACCATGGGATATCGCGGTTATACTGAGTGTGCAGGTGCAGCAGCGGTTTTTGCAGCGCCTTCAGTCCGGGAATCCAGTTTTTCGCGGGGGAGAACGTGTGCATCCACGTGATCACGCCGATGCAGTTCGCCGCGCTGTTCGCCGCCTGACAAATCGCCGAGATTTCTTCCGGCGTGGTCAGCACGGGCTGGTAGACGATTTTGACCGCCAGGGACGTGTCATTGAGCGCCGCGACCATCGCCTGCGAGTGTTCCGCCACCTGCGCGAGCGTTTCCGGCCCATACAAGTGCTGACTGCCCGTCAAAAACCATATTTCGTACTCGTTAAATGCATGCATAATTCAAGCTATCCCTTAGTTTTGAGAATGATCAAAGATGCAGCCACGCCTGGCAGAGCAGGCGTGAGATTGTACTTGCGCCGTTGTCCCCTCTAGTGTAGTCTGAGGGGGATAATGCGTCTGTGAACGTTCACAGTGAATGTATCATCAGGCGTTCTGCTTGTCAACAAAGAGGCTTTTATGTCAGACCGTCGGGCCACTTTACATGACGTTGCGCGCTATTGCAGCGTGTCGTACCAAACCGTGTCGCGGGTCGTCAACCACCATCCATACGTTGCCGAAGAGACGCGTGAGCGCGTACTTAAGGCGATTGAGGAGCTGGGCTATCGCCCGAATCGTGCGGCGCAAAGCCTCGCCGCTAACCGATCGCATGTCCTCGGCATGCTCACCTTTGGCATAGAGAATTACGGTCCCGCACAGGTGATGATTCACACCGAACAGGCGGCGCGCGCCGCGGGCTACGACCTGATCTTCGTGCACACACCGGACAGCCATATCGAGAGTCTGCGCGCTGCGCTGAAACGCCTGCTTCACTGGCAGGTAGACGGACTCATACTGATCACCCCGCTCACCAACATCAGCCTCGACGATGTGCGCTCCCTCTCGGGGGACTATCCGATGGTCCAGATTGGCATCGAACGCGGAGCATCCGTGCCCTCGGTGGGTGTCAACCAGCAGCGCGGCGGCGAACTGGTCGCCGACTATCTGCTGGCGCTAGGCCATGAGCAAATCGCCGAAATCGCGGGGCCGGACGACTGGTTTGACGCCGCTGAGCGCCATCACGGATTTGGCGCACAACTCGCCCGAGCGAACACTGCGCCGACTGCTACCATCCACGGCGACTGGTCAGCGCGCAGTGGCTATGAAGCGACCACCAACCTGCTCGCGTCCGGCGCACGCTTCAGCGCATTGTTCTGCGCGAATGATCAAATGGCAGTGGGGGCGCTCCAAGCGTTGAACAAGGCGGGGCGGCGCATACCGGAAGATATATCCCTGATCGGCTTCGACGACATTCCCGAAGCCGCCTACTTGATTCCCCCACTGACCACTGTCCGGCAGGATTTTGCCGCCGTCGGCCAGCAGGGGATCGCGGGTTTGCTCCAACGCATCGCTGAGCCAGACGGGGAACCGCAGCAGATACACATTGAGCCGACGCTGATCGAACGCCAGAGCACCGCACCGCGCAAACCATGATTTTGTAGGGGCAGACCTGTGTCTGCCCTGTGACGTTGGGCGCACACATAGGTGCGACCCTACAAACCGTTTGTCTTACCGGTAATTCATTTTCAACACAGGCTGGCACGCCGCTGATGTCAGGTGATCGACCAGATCATGCAGCATGGCCAGCGCCAGCGGTTGGAAGTGCAGCGTTTCGCGCAGCGGATACGTCGTCATGATCACGCGCCCCTGCCCATAGCGGAACTGTACCGTGTGCAGCGCGGGATGCCGCGCCCACCCGGCAATTTGTCCGGCGAGGAAGTCACCCTGCACCGCGGCGTCCGTCACCGGCAAGCCGAGGATCACCGCCTGCGGTGTCATATCCATGAACGGCAGCTTGATCGGATTGTCAATCGGAACGCGCTTATAGATACCCGGTCGCAGCCAGTTCCAGCTTGTGATCCAGCGCCCGCCGTAGGTACCGCCACGCCCATTCACCCAGAAGAACGGACTGCCGGCGTTATTGGCGAGGTACAACAGATCGCCACCCGCCTGCACCCACGCCAGCACCTCTGCCGTCGGCTGATCGCTGATGATGAGCTTGGTCGAACTGCTGATGGTGCGCGTTACGGTGTACCCACTCCCGCGCAGCAGCGAGCCCATTGTATGCAGGTCGTCGGCGTCATCGACAAGACTCTCGGTCGCGACGGGGGTCGCGCTCTGGGGCGTCGCCGGTGCCGTCCAGCCCGCGAGGGATGGATTATTCTTAGCCGGACGCAGCAGCGCCGCAACTTCACCGCTGAAGGCTGCCTTGCGTGTCTCGGCAGGCAGCACGAGCAAATTGACCGTGTTCTGTGCCAGCGACTGGCCATTATTCACACTCAGCGCGAGTTCACCACTCGTCCCGGCCAGCTTCCAACTCACTGAACCGAGGGCGCGCACTTCACCACGCTGGACCGCGCTGACATCGGCTTCGAGAATCGTCGCGCCGTCCGCGGTGACCGTGGCGCGCGCGTTCGACCAATCTGCCGGGCTGTAATGCGATGCGTAGACGCTCACTTTCGCCGCCTCGTCGCTCCAGTATGTATAGCGATCCACCTGCGGCACGATCACGTCTTCGGCGTTGACCTGTCCCAACTGATCGTGGAACACTTTCTCGCCACGCGCAAAGTCGAGCAAACCGTTGCTCTCCCAGTAGATGTCGCTCAATTCGGTGATCACGTAGCCTTGCAGCTTGGGTAAGCGGCGCATCGTCTCCAGTTCGTACTTGAGCGCGTGGAATTCATGCCACTGCGCCGCCGCCGCGAATGCTTCGTAATCCGGCCAGATTGCCTGCAGGCCGAGCGCGTCATAGCGTTCCAGCAGTCCTTCGGCGCGTCCCGCTTCGCCATCCCATGGCGACCACCAGCCGCTTAAATCGGCCCAATCGGGCAAGCCGCCGCCGAACTGTTTGAGCGACGGCACGCCCCAGTTGCCAAATTCCGACAGGATGATCGCTTCGTGGCCGGTGCGCTGCGCGTCGCCCGTGTTCGAGAAACTCCACAGCGGGCGCGACGCCAAGCCCTCGACGAACTGTTCGAAGGTATCGGCTTGATCGGGGATGTTGGTGTAGACGTGGAAATCGTCGAGGTCGCTTTTAACGTGCACGCTGAAACCCCACGGCGCGGGACACGGCGAGTTATCCACCACCAGACGTGTCGGGTCGAGCTGGCGGCACTCATCGACCATCTCGGCCATCCAGGCGCGATCCGCTTCGCTGAGCAGCAGCGTAGTGCCCCAATCTTCATTGATCATCGTCCAGATCATCAGCGACGGGTGATTGAAGTCGCGTGCGATCATGTCGTGCATAATGGCCCACGCCCGTGCCTTGACCGCCTCGTCGAGGAAATAGGCGTTCGGATGGGCGGACTTCGCGCCGTAGAACGTGCGCCACGACGGAATTTCTGACCAGATCAGCAAGCCGATCTCGTCGGCAAGATCGTAGTAACGCGGGTCCGGCGGTTTGATATGGCAGCGCAGACTGTTCAACCCCAACTGCTTCGCCTTGATGAACTGATCGCGCAGGAAATCATCCGAAGGGACAGTGTAGATCGTGTCGGGGTACAAGTCCTGATCGAGCGCGCACAGCAGGTAGAACGGTTCGCCGTTGAGCAGCAGCACGCCCTCGTTAACGCGGATTTCGCGGAAACCAAAGCGCACATCGAGTGCATCCGCGCCGAATTCGACCGCGGCCGTGTACAGCGTCGGCGTGTGCGGCGTCCACAGGCTCGGGTTCGGCACGGTGACCGTGACGGTCACTTCGGTTTGATCCGCGCCGACGGTTGCTTCACCGGTCGCGCCGCCGATGTTAACGCGGACCGTGCCCGCCGAGGCCGCGCCTGCCAAGGTGACGCGCAGGTGCGCCAGTCCGGTGTGAATGTCCGGCGTAACATGCACTTGATCGATGTAGCGGGCGGGGACACGGGTCAGTGTGACAGCCTGCCAGATGCCGCTGGCGTCGAGATACCACGTTTGCTTACCGTGCGGGATCGTCTCGGCGTGGAACGGCGGCTGATTGCCTTCCGGCGCGGGCTGATCCATCCAGCGCGGCACGCTAATTTGCGTCTGGATCGTGTCGTACACGCGCACGGTCAGGCGGTTTTCGCCTGTGTGAACCTGAGCGCGGATCGGGATGCGGAATGGCATATAGCCGCCCTCGTGTTCCGCGACACACACGCCGTTGACAAACACCTGACACCAGTAATCGACCGCGCCGAAGTCGAGCAGGAGTTCGCCGTCGTCAGGGCTGACTTCAAAGGTGCGCTGATACCACATATAGCCACTGTAGCGGCGCAGTTCGGGGAACGCCGCCTGAATCGGTAGGGGAACAGGAATAACTCGATCCGGCTGCACCGCCTCGACCGAGAGCTGCCCCGTCGGGTCAAGCTGAAAATCCCACTGACCCGCGAGTGAAAGTTGTTGACGCATGTAAGCTTGTCTCCTTAAGCCAGCTGAACCGTCGCCATGGAGTGCGCCGGTAGTTCGATCCGCCATAGCCCTGGCCCGGCAGCGCCAACCTCCAACGTCGTCACCTGAACGTGATTCGGGTCTTGCGCGCTGTTGACCGCACGCGGCGAGTCGGCGGCGAGCAGCTTGGCGCTGGCGACGCGGCTCAGACCGGCGGCGCTGACCACCACCGACGCGGCCTCGGCATAATGCCGGTTGACCAGCGTGATCGCGAGGCCAGCCTCAGTTGATGAGGCTGTCGCCGTAACCGCGTTCGTGTCACTATAGCTGCCCGGCAGGGCTGCGCCGTGTGTCACTTCGACGGGGAGTGCCTGTGCACCGATATGCGGTATATGCAGCTGCAGCGCGTAATACGAAGGTGTCACCCACATGGCCGCGCCGTCGGTCATGACAGGTGCATGCAGCACATTGACGATCTGCGCGAGATTCGCCAGCGTCAGCACGTTGCACTGCCGGTGGAAGCCTTCCAGGGCCACGCCAATCGAGAGCGCGTCCCGCAGCGTCCCCGCCTGTTCATAAGTGACCGGTTCGCGGTGCAGGTTCGCGCCATCCGGCCCCCACGGGCGTGCTTCAGGATGCCACACACCCCACTCATCGAGCGCGATCCCAATACGCTGTTGGGAGCTACCCAACGCATCCATGACGTAGTCGGCCGTCCGCTTGACGAAATCTTCGGTCGCGTGGGCTTCGCCCAGCAGCGTGTAATACTGGTCTTCGGTAAAGTCGAGTTCCGACCCGCCGTTAATCCAATACCGGTGAATCGATAGGTGATCCATCAGACTCAGCCAGCGCTGGTTGGTTTGCAAGAACTTGAGGTTCCACTCGTCATCCTGACCGCACGCCACCAGTTCGATCGTCGGATCGACGTGCCGCAGCATCGTCGCATAACGGCGATACTCGCGGGCGTAGGTTTCGGCATCATAGTTGCCACCGCAGCCCCAGTTCTCATTGCCCACGCCCCACAGTTTGACATCAAACGGCTGACGCGCCCCATTGGCCACCCGTTCCGCCGCCAGCGACGTGTTCAAACCGGAGTTGCAGTACTCGACCCAATCGCATAGTTCCTGCACCGAACCGCTGCCCATGTTGCCCGCGAGGTACGGCTCCGCGCCCAGCATCCGGCACAGCGCCATGAATTCGTGTGTGCCGAGCGTGTTATCGTCTTCGACTTGCAAACCGCACGATAGTCCCAAACGGCGGACACGCTCGCCGATGCCGTCCCGCCAGTGATAGTGATCCGCGTAGCAGCCACCCGGCCAGCGCAGCATGGGCACAGGCAGCGCCTTGAGTGCGTCAACGACATCTTTGCGAAACCCGCCATAGGTGGGGACAGCAGTTTGCTCGGTACCCAACCACAGCCCATCGTAGCAGCAGCGACCGAGATGTTCGGCAAAATGCCCGTACAGGCGCGGCGAAATCGTACCAATGGGACTCTCAGTTCGAACGGTTAAATGAGTTTCAAGCACAATCTTTTTACTCCAAAGGGCTTAATCGATACAAGGCCGCGGCATGCGGCGCTAGGGTAGACGTTAGCGACCCCGTGATGGCGCCCATTTCGTGCCGCGCCCACAGGTCACGCTGATTGCAATATTTGAAGCCGAGATCCGCCAGTGGAACGCGGATCGTGAGTTCCTCTTCGCCGAGGTTGAACAGCGCAACGCAGCGGTGCGCCCCGAGATCTGCCACCCATACAGTCGTATCGCCCTCGTGCAGCAGTTCACGGTTGTTGCGACTCTGCTGATTCACCTCCAGCACTTCAGGGTTCGTCAGCAGCGAGATCGTGTCGGCATCCGTCGAAGGTAGGTCACAGCCGAGCATGAGCGGCGACCGGAAGATCGACCAGAGCGTCAGCATGGTGATCTGTTCATCGCGGGTCAAGCGGCTCTGGCGGTCTGCCCCGCGTTCGCCCCGCAAGCTGATGTGACCCAGTGGCAGCATATCAGCGTCGGGATACGCGCCTGCCTTGATATAGGGGTACCATGTGCGGCACAAGTCAAACTGATGCTTGAGATCCCCCCAGATATCCCAGAAATCCGGCGAGATGCGCCACATTTCGCAGTTTGCCCGCAGGTGCTCGACACGGTCGATCGGCACATCCACACCCGGTGACAAACTGAGGATCATCTCCCGGCCGCAGTTCTCCAGCGCGTGCCGAAAACCCGCGATTTCATCAGCGTGATACGGGTCGAGCATATTGTCCGCTTTGATGAAGTCGATGTCCCACGAGGCGTACAACGCGAAAATCGAATTGTAGTAGGCTTGGGCGGCAGGGTGCGCCATGTTCAAACCGAACATATCCGTATTCCATGCGCAGGTATCATCAGTATTGGCCGCATCGCGCGCCGTATAGGGCGAATTCCAAATGGGGAGGTTCTGATCAACAGCTTGGCGGGGAATGCCGCGCATCACGTGAATGCCGAACTTTAAGCCATGGCCGTGAAGCGCGGCGGCGAGGGGTTTGAAACCATGGCCGTCCGCAGCGGAGGGAAACCGGTTGATGGCCGGGAGCAACCGTCCCCATGCATCCATGATCAGCGGGGCAAAGGGACGATAACCCCCGGCCTGCGCATCCGGCTCTGACCACTGAATGTCAACCACGACGGTATTCCAGCCGAACGACAGCAGATGCTTCGCCATGAAGTCCGCATTAGCGCGGACTTCCGCCTCAGTCACCGATGTGCCAAAACAATCCCAACTGTTCCACCCCAGCGGGGGCAACAAGTGCTTTTTCATCGGGGAACACTTTTCTGTATGGGCGCGACCGCACACCCAAACGCGCTAGCTTCACGGACAACGTTGAACGAACCCGGCACACCTCATCCTGCACTAGGCTTCTGGATGCGGCACACTTGTCCAATCATACATACGATACCGCGCAATTGCGTTACAGCGCGAAGACCAATGATGTAATCGAATGCGGTTCAAACGTATAGGTGAACTTCGTGCCCGCTGCTGTGAGCCTGGATGCGACCGTGCCCACCTGATTCGGCGTTTCGAATGTGTTAGTCGCATAGATGTCGCTGCCATTGACCACATTGACGGATACGTCTCCGGCGAAGGAACCGCTCGTCAGGTTGATGGTGGTTTCCGCCGCATTTGTCTTACTGCGGTTCACGACGTACACCGCCAACTGCCGCTTGTTCTCGTCCAACGTCGCCGACACATCCAGCACGCGCACAGCGCTGTGCTTACTCGTGCTGAACGTATCTCCCTGCCAGAAAACATCCAGCGCCGTGTCACCACACGTCTGGCTGTAGATCTCGAACGGGAAGAAGATCGTCTGCAAGACCAGCCCTGACTTGTTGGTGAAGATCGGGGCAATCGCATTGACTAACTGCGCGATATTCGCCATTTTGACCGAATAGGCATGGCGGATGATCGAGTTCATCTGCACGGCGACCATCAGCG
>CALKIA010000600.1 GCA_937988705.1 uncultured Chloroflexota bacterium
AGTTACAGGGTTTCCCTCACGGAGTGAACCCCGGTCGCACCGCTCGGACGGACTCCTTCGACGGTTTCAATTTGCGGTGTGCCATCGGCTTCGGTGCAGCGCACTGCAAACGCGTGTTCGCCCGGTTCAAACCGCCAGTCGTAGCGCCAGACAACCCACGTACGATCCGACAACGGCTGGCGCAGTTGAGCTGCCTGCCATGCGCCACCATCAATCTGAACCTCGACCCGCGCAATGCCGCGCGCCCCTGCCCACGCAATCCCCCCAATCGGGAGAAAACGATTGGCATCAGCATCAATCACCATCATATCGCTGGCGATGGTATCAATCACGGATGTAGCCCGAACCAAAGCATCGCGATCCCAGCCCCGGCGCACCCAGTAGCCTTCGCCCCACTCCGAAACAAATTCCATTCCCGTGATCCACTTCGGCTGCTTCATACCATAGTGATTCGGGATATGGATACGCAGCGGAAACCCGTGCCGCTGGGTCAATGGCTGTCCATCCCAAGCCCAGGCCAGCATGACGCTGGCATCCTCGCGAATGGTCGCCAGATCGACATATTCATCAAATCCATCTGCCGCGGTGATCCTGATGTGCGTCGCTTCCGGCGTTGGTCGCGCCAGTTCGATCAGGTTCTGCATACTGGTTCCCGTCCACAGTGTCGTGCCGATCAAATCACCCGCAAGCCGGTTGGAAATGCACGACATCGTGACAAACTGTTCCGTCGATGGCAGCGCGCGGATTTCTTCCAGTGTGAGTTCAAGCGGGGTTTCGACTAACCCATTCATCACCAGGTGGTAGGTATCTTCCGCGAGCGCGGGGCCGCTGCCTGTGTTAATGTCAATTCGGTAGTGCTGCGCGAGAGGTGTATATTCTGGGCGCGTACCAGTGGCTGGCTGTACCAGATCATTCGCATTGGGCAGCCGCGCCGCGATATCACCGCTCAGGCTCAGTAATTCGGTCGCCGTGGAACGTGTGCTGTTAATCAGCGCCGCGAGTCCGGTTCCGAACAGCGTGATCGTCGCAGCCGCGCCGCCGATCTGAATGAGGAACTGGCGACGCGACAGCGTTGTGATCTCCACCTCGACCTGCGGCTGCTGGGTCGTGCGGGTGAGCCCATACAGGCATTGCGCCAGCGCCAGCCCCCACAGTCCAAAAGCGGCTATCAGCCACACAGTAGTCGCCCAAGGCGGTACTGTCGCCGCACGATCCAGCGACTGGCTGATCAGCAACATGGGCAGCCCGAACACCAGCCCGAACACGAGACCGGACGCCCGAACATCGCGCGCAGCTGAACCTGTGTGCGCAAGCAGACGCGGCGTGGCATGCAAGTAGACCAGCGCCGCGAGCAGCCCGACGCCGCCGAACATCAGCACCGCCATCATCTGTTCTGCCAGTTTGGCCGTGGTGTCGGTCGCGCCGATATTGAGCGCGCGAATGGAGTCGACCATAAAGTCGATGCCTATCGTCAGGAGGTTTCCCGGCAGCAGGCGTGCGACCAGATCAAACAGGTTAAACGGGGAAAATGCCACACCGATCAATACAGCGGCGAGATATAACACCGCGACCAGTGGCAGCGTCAGAAGGAATGCCGTAAGCAGCGCAGTGGGTAAAGAGAGCCTTCGCATGAGATTACCTTTCAGATCATGCCGGGGACGCATGTACACATCCCCGGCATTGGATAACTGTCTTAGCTGCCGGAGTCCATCATCATGCCTTCGCTGAGCGTGGCGTAGAGGAACGCGTCGAGTTCGTCGCGCAGCATCGTACAGGCAGCATCTTCGCCGTCAACGTGTCCGGCGGTCAGCATGACCATGTCGCCCATCATGCTTTCCTCAGTGCCCATCATGTCGCTTTCCATCATGGCCTCTTCGGTTGCCATCATGTTATCGTCCATCATCGCCATCATTTCGTCGAAGAGCGGCGCATACTGACCTTTTTCGAACGTGGACACATCAACCGACATCGCGTGGAACCCGTAGTCGTGCTCGGCGATATAGAGGAGCGCGATCAGCGTTGAATCGCACGTGTGGGTCATCATGTCATCTTGTGCTTGAGCAGTTTGAGAGGAAAAACCGACGAAGGCCGAGAGCACGAGCCCGAACGCAAGCGCCGCAGTCCATAGAACACGTTTCATCATCAATCTCCTGATTAACTGGCGAACGGGACACAATGACCCGTCTATGTTCAGGAGCTTAGGAAAGAATTCTTGCGGAGAGGTGACAGAATTCTTGCGAATTCCTTACAGAGTGGATGGAATGGTAAATCGAAACGTCGTGCCTGCTTCGGGACTGCTTTCGACGTTGACCTGACCGCCGTGCGCTTCCACGAAGCCCTTCACAACGGCCAGCCCTAAGCCCGTTCCTCGCCGGCCGTCAGATTGCGCGCGCGATGGCTCACTGCGGAAAAAACTTTCGAACAGGTGAGGAAGATCGCTGCTTGGAATGACGGTACCCGTGTTATGGACTCTGACCTCGACAGCGCCGGGAATACGGCGGGCGTGGATGGAAATGGCGCCGCCAGCAGGCGTATGCTCCAACGCATTTTCCAGCAGATTATGCAGCACCCGCTGAATCTTGTTTGGGGCAATGGTCACAATATCAATTCCCGCGTCGAGCGATCCATCAAGTCGGATTCCGTGTCCGTCTGCTTTTGCGCTCATGCTACCCAACGCATCCGAGATCAGGTCATGGAGTGATGCCGTTTCGCAGTGCAAAACGAAGTTGCCAGCGTCCAATTGTGCAAGCTCAAACAAATCGTCGATCATCTTGCTCAGGTGAAATAGTTCCCTTTGCACCGTCTGAATGTACCGGTTGACCGTCTGCGGATCAGAGACGACGCCATCCAGAGTCGCTTCATTCAGCACGCGTATATTCGCCAGCGGTGCGCGCAAATCGTGCGATACCCACGCCACCAGATCACGGCGGGTTTGCTCTAACTGGTGCTTTTGTAGTTCAATCGCTTGCAGTCCGTCAACCATACGATTGAATGCGCTGGTCAGCTGCGCCAATTCGTCCTTGCCCCGCACCGGGAGCCGCGCTTGAAGATCGCCTGATTGCAGGCGCTTGGCGGCATTTCCAAGCTGATAGATCCGTTCAATCCACACATTCGCGATGAAGAACACAGAGAGGGCACTCACCGCGCCCGCAAAAATGAGAAGGGCTATGGTCAGGACAAAGTCGTGTTCGCTGATGAACATGAGCTGCGCGGTTAGCCATACATTCAAGATGATCAACGCGACCAGTAATATGATATTTGCCAGCAGCGTCCAGCGTAAACTATTGAACTGTTCAAGCACGCCGAGTTTGTAGAGCAGAAAAACACTGCCGACACTCGCGCTGCCGCTCCCCAACATAAAGAGGAGGAGCAGTTGGATATCGCTCTGGGGTGGATTCAAGTTAACGACGACGATCTCCAAACTGATCGCCAGCGCCGCCAGCATGCCGACGAGCAGCACCGATGGATATACAAACCTAGCGCGAGTCTGGTGGCTCAAATTTGTACCCTACCCCCCATACCGTCTGAATCATGGTTGGACTTGACGCATCCGGCTCTAGTTTCTCGCGCAGGCGGCGGATGTGTACTGTTACTGTGCTGTCATCACCGTAGTAATCACCGCCCCATACCCGATCTAGGAGTTGTTCGCGAGTGAAGACTTGCTGTGGATGCGACGCCAGCATCCAGAGTAAATCGAACTCACGAGCCGTCAGTACGAGATTGTTATCGCCGAAACGTGCCATACGCCGCAGTGGATCGATGGCCAGCTGACCGAACTCGACGGCTTTTTCGAGAATCTCGTCTTGCCTCCCGCGTGTCCGACGCAGTACTGCCTTCACGCGGGCGACGAGTTCACGTGGGCTGAATGGCTTCACCACATAATCATCCACGCCCAACTCAAATCCAGTAATCCGATCCTTCTCGTCTCCGCGCGAGGTCAAGATGATGACCGGGATGCCGCCGTGCACATCGAGCGCCGCGTATTCGCCGGAGTGTTTCAATACACGCATAAACGTGAAACCATCCAAACCGGGCAGCATGATGTCAAGCAGAATCAAGTCAACTAAGTTTTCACTCAAGACCTGCAAACCCTGTGGACCAGATTCCGCCTCGATCACCTGAAACCCGTCGAGTTCCAGATAGCGGCGTACCACCTCACGCAGGGTCATCTCATCGTCGATGATACATATTGTTGTCTGTTTTCTCATAGCGACTATTGTACGCTGCATATCTTGCTGAATTATTACGGTATCGTTTTTAATGCAGAGGAGAAACAGGATCGAAACCGGAACCTGAGTAGTCCTCTTTTCAGAGTTGAGCGAGAAAACTCATACAGTGTACTCCATGACTACTACCGAGCTGCTTGACTCACGGGAAACACCGTGTGGATAGGATTTTTTGCTACTACAAGCGGGGATTTGTTGTTCGACGTAGGGGCGCAGTCACTCACGGAAATACAACAGTCCGCTGATCACACTATAGGCTTCTGCGCCCAACGACCACACTTCATTCGGATCGCCACTAGCACTCAAATTCGCTTGACTATAGTGCGGGTTGCGATGGCCGTGTAACCGAAAGAGCGGACAAAAAACGCCGTACTGGAACCAGCGCACGATCAACTCTCCTTAGGGTGTCAATGCAGCATCCAGAAAAGCCAGCACGCGATCTGCATATTCGTTCGGTTCAATGAGAATACCTGCTAAATGTCCCGCATCAGGAATAACCCATAACTCCGCAGATGCTCCTGCGCTGAGGACGTACTTCTCAGCCAGTTCAGCTTCCCACATCGACTCTCCCCCAGCGATAAACAGGATGGGGCGGGGTGCGATTCGTCTGACCTGTTCGCGCAATGGCGGCATGGGTTGCAGCCCACTGAACAACGCCGTAAAGCGATAACTCATCCAGTAATCTGGCACCAACAGCCAGGCAATTGCAGGATCTGGGATGAGAGGATCGAGCAAATCGTCTATGCCTGCTACGCCAGTGCCATCAACAGCAAAGGCTTCAATACTTTCAAGGGCAGCGCCCGCATGCAGGATCGAAATCGCTCCAGCTGACAAACCCAACGCGCCGATTTTCTCAACTTCCGGACGCGATTGGAGATAATCCACCATCACGCTAACATCGACAGCGGAATTCCAGCCATCTGCGAAGATCTCGCCGCTGCTTGAGCCATGCGCTCGCATATCCATCATGAGCACACCATATCCTTGTTCGGTCAACATAAGGGTGTGAGCTAGTACCCCTATGCGATTACTGCCGAACCCATGCAGAGCAATGATCACTACTCCGTTTTGGGGAGGGATATACCATCCAGACAGAGTAATTCCGTCGTTGGTCAGTAATGCGACCTCTTGTGTGAGGTTGATTAGTGCGGCAGGAATCTCGGGTATAGGAATGCGGGCCGGGCGCAAATTGAAATAAGCGATATAGGCGGGGAGCAGCAGATAGAGAGTCAGCAGTATCTCCAACAGAACCAGGAACAGCAATCGACGACGATATACCCAACGCCCACGCCAGCGACGGAAAACCAATTCGATGAACAACCCGCTGGTTGCACCAAACAGGCAACCGATCACGAGACCCGCTGCAAACTGTCCCACTGGTATGGCAAATAGCACACCGAAAACCGCGCAAAGCACAGTGTTAATGACGACAACTCGGGTGACAAAACCCCTCATCGGATGAGCTCCTTTGTCGATCAAGATAATCTGTGAAGCAACTTCGGTCTGACTCTCAGTCCTCCATACCCCAGCGCAAAGCGCTCTGCGCTAGGGTACACCATGCTTTTTCGCCAAGGCTGCAAATACGTTATGTTCAGTACATCAAAATTGCATCGGTTAGATAACTCGGTTGTTTTTAGAATACGTGAGTTAGGGATAAGGCGGGATGCCTTTCACTAAGCCAGTGTCTGAAAGACTCCAAAACATGACGAGATAGATCTCGTCCCTACAAACCGCCGCTTTCGTAGGGACGAGGCATGCCTCGTCCGTTGGCTAACATTCGGTTTGTGGCTTAGCTGCTGAGTAATCGTCAAATCTAAGGTTATGCGAGAAACTCTCGCGCCCACTGTTAACCGCCCATGCCCATAGCGTCGCCCATGCCCATCCCCATGCCATCGTTTCCCATGCCCATGCCCATACCGTCACAGTGCCAATGTCCCATCCCCATGGCATCCACGTGATACCAGCAGCCACTTTCGACACTGATGTTGTTAACGATGGCAATATTCACGACGACGAGGACAATCCCAGCGTTACTTGTCTCGAAATTACCTTGCACACTGACAAAACTGCCGGGCAGCACGGTTTGCAGCAGGGGATCGTTAGGCGCAAGCTGAACAGAAATGCCGTTGACGATCAGAATATTCCCGTTGATGGCTTCGACGGGGCCGTCGAGGCCGACAGTCGCGCGACTGTCGGCTGCGGGGGCTGCATCTGGCAGGTTGCTGACCACCGCCGCGAGCACCACGCCGCTGCTGTCTAGCACACCTTCTACTCGAACCACATCTCCCACATCAATGATTTGCAGAATCGGGTGCTGGGGGGCGACTTCAATCTGAAAGCCATAGATGGTTACCACATTGTCTGTGATGCTGGTCACCGGCCCTTCGATCGTGACAACGCTCTCGGTGGTCAGCGTCGGCAGGGGAACTGGTGTTCCAGAAGGGGCTACTTGTGCAGTCGTGGGTGGCAGCGTCCGGGTTAGGCTTGGGATGAATTCTGGCGAGACCAAGGGCGTTATCGTCACGCCCTCCGTTGCGGTCGGTGCGACAACTGGCACTGGCGCGGTTTGCGTCGGTGCGACTACGATCTGCTGCTCCGGTGTGGCGGTCGGCGTGGAACTCCCTTCCAGTGCGGCATGATTCGAGGTTCCATTCTGGATGACTATCAGTAATCCAACAACCAGCACCACAACCGCCGCCGCGACCCAAATGGGCGTCGTCGGAAAAGAAAACCGCGGACGCATACGGGGGGCATGTGGCTGTCCCGGCGGTAACGTTCCACGAAATTCGCTGAGCATGGACTGGCGAATCGTCTCACGAGCCGTCGCCTCAAGTTTTGGCTTTGCTACAGCCTGAATCTTCTGGACGAGCTGGCGTTCTTCAGGGGAAAGCTGATCGTCGATCACTTTTCATCCCCTTTTTGCTGCCCGAGGTTCGCATTAACTCGCTCGAATTGTTTGGCGAGCGCTTTCAAAGCTCGGTGCTGCATGGCGCGTAACGCATCGGCGGATTTGTTCATGATGGTGGCGATTTCGGTATGAGGCAGATTTTCTACAAACCGCAGCAGCAGCAGATCCTGGTAATCTTCCGGTAGAGCGCGGATCGCCAGATGGAGGCGCAGTTGATCCTCCGAGCGCGCCAGCCGCTCAATCGGATCCGTATCATCGCTCGCCAACTCATCCAGCAACGGCCCAGCGCTAACTTTTTTTCGCTGGCGATAGTGGTCAATAATCAGGTTTGCGGCAATTCGAAACAGCCAGGCGCGCAACGGAGTTCCTTGATCTCGATAGGTTGCCAGACCACGTACCATACGCAAAAACACTTCGGAAGTTAAATCCTCGGCGGTAGACTTTGAGTCCACCCGATAGCGCACATACTCGAAAATCGCATCCACATGCGTTTCATAAAGGAGACTGACTGCCCCTTCATCGCCGCTCTGAGCCTGTGTGATGAGTTCCCGCTCATTCGGTGGCTGTTGCATGAACTTTCCATAACTTAATGAGTGTGTCCCAGCTCTTCACAATCTGGCGACACATCCTTACGGATTCAAACGGATACAATCACAGTGTGTGACGATTCGACCATCGTTGACAGTACCTTTAGGCTATTTTACCCATTTGGACTGAAAGTCGCGTCATACCGGAGGTGCAGCTTCGTTTAAAGGATTAACCGCATATCACGAAGGAGTATTCTCGTGAATCATTCTTCGCCAACTCATCGTTTGTATCTGGTCGTTATCGTGGTCGTGTGCGCTGCTGTTCTCATGGCGCTGCCAGCGACTATCCGCGCGCAGGCAACCGTCACGCCAGAGAGTAGTCCGATTGAAATCACCGGGATCGTGAGCCAGATGAGTATAGGCACGCTGAGTGTGGCCGGGCTGACAGTGGACGTCAGCTCGATTACGCTGGATGCCAACATCACAGTCGGGACAACCGTGACGGTAACCGGCCATCTGCTGCCGACGAATGTGGTCGTTGCTCAGATGGTCATCCTCAACCTTGGCACAACCGCAACCCCCACCCTGACCCCGGCAGCGACACTCACGGCAAGTCCCACAGCCACGCCCGACGTTGTGATTGTTATTGAAGGGCCAGTCGTGAACATCGTCACGAATATCATCACCATCTATGACTTCCAGGTTGAGGTCGAACCCACAAATCCAATCTTGAACATCATTGATATCGGTGATGTCATTCATGTCGAAGGTTCGTTCGGTGAGTTAGGCGTGATTGTCGCCAGTGTGGTCAGCAACGTCTCTATAACGACGACTGTGACCACCGGTGCGACGGTTAGTCTGGATGGTCCAGTTGAGGCGATCAATGGCAATGTCGTTGTCGTCAATGGGATTCCGGTTCAGTTTGCTCCCGACGATCCGCGTTTGGCGGCGCTGCGTGTCGGTGATTTTCTCAACGTACAGGGGAATTTTGAAGGCAGCGGCGCGACCATCGTGTTGGTCGTCATCAACATCACCGTCATCAACAATGTCATTGTCGATGACAACCCTTACTGCTGGTTTCACGTCGATGGCATGGGCATGGGACATTGGCACTGCGACGGTATGGGGATGGGGATGGGGATGGGGATGGGAATGGGGATGGGCGGTTGATGACCGAGCACCATACCGTACAGCTATCAAGTCACAAACCACCAGCTTGGATGCTGCCCACGCTGAGTTGGCAGCGAATAGCTCCGTTTTTGATTGTCTTTTTCAGCGGCGCCAATCTCATCCTCGTTCAATGGGTGATGACGCGGGAAGTCACCACCCTGCTGCTGGGGACGGAATTGGTCATTCTGCTGATTTCCGTCTCCTATTTCATCGGTGTGTCGGTTGGCTATCTCCTGGCCGGGCGCATCAAGCGCGCCTGGATGCCAATCTTAGGCGTTTTAACGCTGGTCCTGCATCTGACGCTGCCGGTCACGTTCCGCGGATTGGTCGCCTGGCTCGGTTCAAATAATGCGTATTGGGCCGCATTCCTCGTACTTCCCAGCCTGACACCGTTTGTCGTGTCGATGTTTTACAGCGTCTTCCTGCCGCACTTTGTGGACGATGGCCAAGCGGGTCTGGGGTCGCTGTACCTCACGGAATTACTCGGCTCAGTTTGTGGGATCGGGGTGCTGGTTTTTCTGGCCGATTTGGGAGTCCAAACCGTGTATGTTGTTTACACGCTCGGGCTCATCACCGTGCTGGTCAGTCTGGGCATCCGCCGTAGGTGGGTTGTCTTGTTGACTGTCGTCAGCGCGTTGTGGCTTGCCCTGTTTCCGGTCGCCAATTTGTGGAGTAACACGCTCTGGTATACGACGCTGCTCGGATTTCCCGAAGGTACATCCGTCCTCTTTTCGGGATACAGCCCCTATCAGAAGGTCGATGTTCTGCAGCTGCCCGATGGTGGACGCGCGCTCTACCTTGATGGTCTAGACCATTTCAACGGCTCGTATGGTATCCGCCTCAATATCATTGTTGGCACAGTGCCGGCCGCGCTCATTGAGCCGGAAAACTCACTGGTCATCGGGGCGGGGGTGATGCAGACCGAGGAACTCATCGCGTCCCGTGGCGGGCATGTTACCACCGTCGAACTCGACCCCATGGTCGCAGATGTCGGGGAGCGCCTATTCTATCAGTACAACCGGATGGACACGCTCACAAATCGCACGGTCGTCGTCGATGATGCCAAACACTTTCTCGCCAATACTGACGTGCGTTATGACCTCATCGTGGCCGACACACCAGCGGCATTGAGCATTCAGCCCGCGACGTTGTACTCGGTACCGTTCTATCAGTCGATTCACGACCATCTGACAGCGGAGGGAGTTTTTGTCGGCAATATGACGAGCGCCTTCGTGCCGGGTGACAATATCTCGCGGCGGGTAGCGGCGTCGGCTCTGCAAGTCTTCGATGAGGTGCTGGTGATAACGCCAGCGTCGGTCGGCTGGAGTTTCATCATTGCTGCCGACAACCTGCCGTTCAGCCGTGAAGAACTCGACGCTGCCTTGCGCCAGAACGGAGAGGTGCAGTTCTCCACCTTTGATACGCCAGCCGTGCGGGCAGTCGTTGGAAACACCACTCCCATCACCCTCGACTCGATGGATTTTGTCTTGCAGACCAGCCTCGAATGGATTAATGAGCGCCTGCGTTGGGGAGGGGAGTGAATAAATGCAATTTCTCCGTTGGGTTTACCCGTCACTGGTTGGTTTTCTGCTGGGGCTGCTGCAGACCGGGCTGTTCTTTCAACTGACCTTCACGCTCTCATCCAGTTTTCGAACCTTCCTGATGATTACGGTTTGCTGGCTCTTGGGGAGCAGTGCCGGTATCTGGGCTGCCAAGCGTGTCCGACTCCATCTCAATGGCTTCACTCTGCTGGCCTTGTTCACCTACTTCGCCTGTGCGGTGCTGCTCGGTCTGGCGCCGTTCAACACGCAGTTGTGGTCCATTTATGGCATGCTCATCATGCTCATAGGCCTCTATCCCGGTGTGTTCTTCGTCAGACTGGGTGCGTTTTATACTGCGCGCCAATTATTCTTCCGCGAAAATAACGGCTTCATCGTTGGTCTCGTCACCGGTACGCTGTTATTCCTCGCCATTGGCCGGATAGCCCTGTGGGCGATGCCGACCTTCGCCGCTGGCA
This sequence comes from uncultured Chloroflexota bacterium, assembly GCA_937988705.1. Taxonomy (GTDB): domain Bacteria; phylum Chloroflexota; class Anaerolineae; order Aggregatilineales; family Phototrophicaceae; genus Flexifilum. The sequence continues at coordinate 10,849 of CALKIA010000600.1, forward strand.
TCGTCGTGCCGTGTACGCTGCTTGTCTATACCCGGGCGCGTCTCGATCCGCCGCCTAATCAAATCACTTCTCTGATGGAGGAGACAGCATGAAATCAGGATTTATCGGCTTACTAGTGGTCGTCTGCCTCACCTTTTGGGTGTTGCCGCTTTCCGCCCAAGACACGGTGATCGTTCCCAACGTGACCGGGTTAAACGCGCCGCAAGCTGCGGCTGAGCTCAACCGGGTTGGGTTACGGTTGGGGAGTCAAAGTGTGGCTCAGTGGAATAGCGCCTCTGGCTTCCCCGCCAATACAATCAGCACGCAATCGATTGCTGCTGGTTCGACCGTTGCCTCTGGCACGACGGTTGACGTGACGCTTCTCCGTTCCCCCAATATCGCCCTCGTCTATGACGATAATGACTTGACCGTCATTAACCTCACTGCCGGCCCGCTTAACATCAGTCAGCTGACCTTTGCGACCGTTGAGGGAAATTCAGCCTCGTTTGCGGCTGTTCGCTGGGCTGGAACATTCGATACAGGTGAGTGCGGACAAATCTGGTCGGTTAGCCGGACGGGTCCAAAAGACGTTGAGGGGTGCGCATCAACCTTTTGGTTATCGACCAATCAAGCACAGGCGCATTTTTGGACTGCGGTGAATGGGGTTGTTCGTTTCAGTATCTTGGATAACGGCATTGAACGAGCGGTGTGTGCCGCTGCGCCAGCCGGATCACAAGATCAAACTTTGCGCTGCGAAGCGTTTGTCGCCGCTGATGAGGCCGCCGGCGAAGTAACCCCTTACGTGTATTTTGCCTATACAACCCAGGCTTTCGCCGTGATTAATCGGTCTCCCGACCAATGGATGCTCACCGCCCAAACGACTATTTTGAACTACAACCCCGCATTAACAATTCCCGGTCTCCCGGTCGTGTTAGGCGACCCTGCCCTTTTCGGGAGTCCAGCGATCGTGGCGGATATTGCACAGCTTGCACCGGGACAGTGTCTGTTCCTGACCAGCGACAACCCGAACGCAGCCTTGCCTGAGCCATGCGACGCGCTGGCGCGACTCGACCTAGCCTCCAGTGTCGCGTTCTGGCTTGCAGATTTTCAGATTGATAGTGCTACCGACGACGGACAGCGCCAATGCCCGGCGGCCGTGCCGGACAAAACAACGATCTGCATCATGCCGCGCTAGTTCAGCCGGGCTGAGTAGTCCGATTTTTCAAGGCGACATGAGGGTCGGTACGAGTACGAAACGTGCCGACCGTCGTTAGCGTAAAGACATAGCCTAAGTACAACCACAAAGATCATGCGGGAAGTGCTCCAATAATCGACAACACCTGCTTGGGGTACTCCCGGTAGCGGTCAAAGAAATTCTGCGCTGTCTTACGAGCCCCCACAGGCGTTTTTCCACCATACAAGAGTTTTCGCACGCTACACCACGAAAAGACACTCTCTTTCGGGAGAGTGTCTCATAGTCAATGTCTTTCCGTTTCAACAAAGCGAGTTGTATTCGGCGATCCAATCGCCACGTTAATTGCCGGATACGCTGTTGCCCACGTCTATAGGCGTCGGAAGCGGCGACACATCGATTGAAGTTGCGGTCGGTGCAGGGATCACCGCCTCCGCTGTCGGCGTTTGAGTTGGTGTCGGTGTCGACGTCGGCGCCAAGTTGGTTGGAGTTGCGGTCGGTGCAGGGATCATCGCCTCCGCTGTCGGCGTTTGAGTTGGCGTCGCTGTCGACGTCGGCGCCAAGTTGGTTGGAGTTGCGGTCGGTGCAGGGATCACCGCCTCCGCTGTCGGCGTTTGAGTTGGCGTCAACGTCGGCGTGATCGTTAGTATCGGCGGCGTCGCCACACTGATTTCCAACGCATCCAACCTGAAATACTCGGATGCCTCGTTCAACGGCAGTATTGCGCTCGCGTCTATTCGGAAGCGCAACCATACACGCTGCCCAACATAGGCAGACAGATCAATCTCGTACTGAGTCCACTCCGACCCCTCGCCCGCCATTTCGAACACAGTCTGCCACTCGACCTGACCTTCTGGGAGAAGGTCGAGCGCGACGCGATCAACGCTGGACAATGCACCCTGAGCCCCAAAGGTCAGCCGCGGTACCCCGGCCGCCGTGAGATCGATCGGGGCGTAGAACTGGAGCGAGCTCACCTGAGCGCGGAATGTGGTGTCGGCTATCCAATAGCCACCTTGCGCATCGGTTTCGAAGCGCCAGCCGCCGGAAGGCAGCCAACGCCCGCTGTCGGCAAACTGCTCAAGAACGGGCAGCAGCACTGCGGTCGGAGCGAGCGGCGTTACAGACGGCACGAGTGTTGGCGTGGCGGTCGCTTGTGGAATGAATGCTGGACAGTCGACTGACACCTCTAGTAAACCATCGCTCGCGAACAGCGTATAAATCCCAGCGACGACTATGCCAGTGAACTCAACTCTGACTGTCTGATCGGTCACCAACCCGGTTAACTGATCGCTGGCAACAATACCATGAGGCCCGACTACGTCGTAATGGATGGTTTGCACCTCGGCGTACGCCGCCGTGATGTAATAAGTCAGTACGCCGTCTAAACATACGCCATATCCGCTGATTGCGGGGCTGGCGACTGGCGATGTCGGTATAATCTCCACCACCGTAGGCGTTACGGTAGGCGCAACCGTCGGCTCAACGGTCGCCACGCAATCTACCGAAATGACAAATTCCCCGGCGTCAGCGGCTAGCGTGTAGAGTCCGGCAGTAGCGACCGATCCGACTTGCACGCTCACCATTTGACCACTGAGCAGCATGTCGAAATGATCGAGAATGATTGTGCCGGTAGGTCCGAACACTCCGTAGACAACATTGGCGTAATCGCGCTCGGTAGCCGTGATGTAGAAGGTGAGTGTGCCTGCGCTGCATTCCCCGTAACCCGTTAAGCGTGCAGGTGCCGCCATCATCGACGGTTGTTCCTCAATTAAAGGAATTTCGGCCTGTCGAGCAAGTGGTGCGCCCGACCCGAATTCGATCACCAAAGTGGGGTGGTTCGCAGACGCTTCTTTGGTGTTGTACA
>CALKIA010000601.1 GCA_937988705.1 uncultured Chloroflexota bacterium
TATTAAAACTGTCCCGCCTTCAACTGAATTCGGGGAGGGGTCGGGGGTGGGGTCAATACAGTTTTCGCCTTCTGAATCACCCCGATCGACCTCCAAAAACGGTGCAATTCCCCCTCAATTACCGTGATCCTTGACCCACTTTCCAAAGTTCATCCCAGAGGATGAGTCAAGTTCATATCGCGGGATGAATACGAGAAAGCGCTTGTCTGCTACTCTCAAAAGCAGAGCTCGTCTGCTTATTTGCGATGCATTCAACACCGCAGCAGCTTTGAAAAGGGAGTTTTTTATGAAGGCATCACGTTTTCTCGCCGTGATCGGCGTACTGCTTCTGGCAGTAGGCTTTATGGTTCTCAACCAGTCACGTGCACTCGCCCAAGACGCGCCGGAAGAACCGCCATTCCTGGCAGAGTTCTACGACGCGTGGGCAACATCCGCCCATGCGGATGTGACGGCCGAAGCGTTTGTTCACTGGGATAGCGAAGGTGCCATCCCCGAGAGCTGCGCCAAGTGCCATTCGACTCCAGGCTACCGTGATTTCCTCGGCGCTGATGGGACGGAATTTGGCGTGGTTGACGCGCCAGCCGCTCTCGGCACGACGGTCACTTGCGACGCCTGCCATAACAGCGTCACCATGACGCTCGACTCGGTCGTTTTCCCGTCGGGCGCAGAAGTGACTGGCGCGGGCGATGCGGCTCGCTGTATGCAGTGCCATCAGGGTCGCGCTTCGACCGTTTCGGTCAACGCGAAGCTGACGGAACTCGGTCTCGCGGAAGACATGAACGCGGTCAACCCGGAACTGGGCTTCATCAACATCCACTACTACGCGGCTGCCGCTACGCTGTACGGCTCGGTCGCGCAGGGTGGTTATCAGTACGAGGGTCAGGTCTACATGATGCAGAATCATCATGTCGAAGAAGCTGACACTTGCATTGAATGCCACAATCCCCACACCCTCGAAGTCAACGTCTCGCTGTGCCAGGACTGCCACGAAGACGTCGAGAGCGTTGAAGACCTCCAGTTCATCCGTATGAACGGCTCGCTCAACGACTACGACGGCGATGATGACATCAACGAAGGCATCGCGGAAGAAATCCAGGGCTTGCAGGAACTGCTCTACGAAGCCATTCAGGCGTACGCGACCGAAATCGCAGGCGCTGGCATCGTCTATGATGCGCACAGCCACCCGTATTTCTTCATCGACACCAACGGCGACGGCGTAACGGACGAAGACGAAGTTAACGGCGACAACAAGTACGTCTCGTTCACGGGTAACCTGCTGACCGCCGCGTACAACTATCAGGTCATCATGAAGGATCCGGGCGCATTCGCGCACAATCCGCTGTACACCATCCAGTTGGCCTACGACTCGATCATGGCCCTCAACGGTCAGATCAGCGACCCGGTCGACATGGAATTCGCGCACCGCACCGACCCCGGTCACTTTGATGTGACTGCCGAAGCATTCCGTCACTGGGATGCTGAAGGCGAAGTTCCCGCCACCTGCGCGCGCTGCCACAGCGCCACCGGCCTGCCGGAATGGATCCACAATTCAGGTGTCGTCGTCGCTCAGCCGATTTCCAATTCGCTGACCTGCACCACCTGCCATGACTCGCTCAGTGAGTTCACGCTCCGTACGCTCGACACGGTTACGTTCCCGAGCGGCGCGCGCCTGAGCTTCGGCGAAGGCGAAGAAGCGAATCTGTGCTTGGCCTGCCATCAGGGACGTGAATCGACGGTCAGCGTCAACAATGCTATCCGTACTGCCGGCGTGGGCGACGATGAAGTTTCGGATACGCTCGCGTTCCGCAATGTCCACTACTTTGCTGCGGGCGCGTCGCTGTTTGGCGGCGAAGCACGCGGTGCCTACGAATTTGCGGATCACCAGTACAACGGTCGCAACATGCACGGCGGCGACGAAGATGCGCCCCAGGTCTGCTCTGACTGCCATGACGTCCACGAATTCTCGATCCAGGTGAATGTCTGCGAAGACTGCCACGATGTCGAAGAACTCGAAGACGTGCTGAACATTCGTATGCTCGACGACGTCGAATTGGTCGACTTTGACGGTGACGGCGATGCAGAAGAACCGATCCGCGACGAAATTGCGTCGTTCGAAGAAGCCCTGTTGGTGGCGATCCAGTCGTATGCGACCGACGTCATCGGCACGAGCCTCGCCTACGACGGTCACGCGAACCCCTACTTCTTCATTGATGGTAACGCCAATGGTGTGGTCGATCCTGAAGAAGCGATCCGCGACAATCGTTATGTCACGTGGACGCCGAACCTGCTGCGCGCTGCGTACAACTACCAGTTCGCGCAGAAAGACCCCGGCGACTTCGCACACAACCCCCATTACATCCTCCAGGTTCTGTACGACAGCATTGAAGCGGTCGGCGGCGATGTGTCCACGTTCACGCGCCCCGAAGTTGTTGCTGCCGCTGAATAAGTCGTAGAGACAAGCAGCACCCTCGTATAAAGAGAGGTCGGGCAGCACTGCCCGACCTCTTCTTTTTTACCGCGATCCAGGTTCCGGCTTTCGCCCTCTAAGCGTACATTTGTGCTAAAATTGAGCTAGTTACCATTGGTGCTAGTTACCAATTTGAGAGAAGATTTTCGTAGGGGCAAGGCATGCCTTGCCCCTACAGACCCCATACCATCCGTTTAGAACCACGAACTAGCACCAATAGTTAGTATTTTGATTCCCGAAGGAGAGAGTGCTATGAGTGATCTCAGTAAATCCATGTCTCGCGCGAGTCTACTGCAGCAGATCGAAGTGAGCTGGAACGCGCTTTACAGTTATGTGACATCCCTGACGGAGCAGCAGCTCACCCAGCCCACCGATGCCGCAGGCTGGACGGTGAAAGATCATGTGGTTCATTTGCTGGAGTGGGAAAGAGCGGAACTGGAACTGCTGGATGGCAAACTGAAGCGCGAAACACTGGCGATTGATCCGGCAGCGTGGCAGCAGGGTGATGACGCCATCAACGCTGTCATGCAGCAGCGCTATCACACGTTGCCCGCAGCCGACGTCCTGCAAACCTTCCAGCGCACTCACGACCACCTGATGCAGAAGCTCACGGCCATGACCGAAGCCGATCTACTGCTGCCCTACCGCCATTATCAGTCCGACTCGACCGACGAACGGTCGCTGCTCGAATGGCTGCACTGGGACACAATTTACCACTATCGCGATCATCTCCCTTGGATCAAAGCAATTGTCGAGCAGGCCTAAGTGCTCGATCCGGCAAATCGTTCTATTTCCTTCGTAGGGGCGCACCTATGTGTGCGCCCGCGTTGGGCAGACACACAGGTCTGCCCCTACACCTTCAATCATTTGCCAGACGCAGACCTAAGGTTGAGGCAAAGGGCCAGGCATGCCGGTAGCTACGTAGAATAGCGTGAAGTCCTTTTTGGAGCGGCGGACGCCATTCATGGCGTCCCTACACAAGGACAGTTTTTCTCGTAGGGACGCGATAAATCGCGTCCGCGGTTTCCGACCCCACCCCCGGCCCCTCCCCGAATTCAGGGAGGGGAGAAAGATTACCCCCTCGCCCCGCTTGCGTGGGAGAGGGGGCTAGGGGGTGAGGGGACTGTGATTCGGCAATTTCAACAATTCTGAAATAGCCTCATGCCTTGTCCTCAATCCACTGATTCCGAAACACACTTCAACACCCTAAAGAACTTGCTCGTTTGTACTTAAGCGCTGAGAATTAAAAAGGACGAGGCACTGCCTCGTCCTTCCGTTTGGAGTTTATACGCCTTACTCGCCGGGCTGCGTCAGCCATGTGTACAGATGCAGCACATAGCCATCGGGCAGGTCTTCCGCGCTGAAAGCCGGCATTTCGCCGCGACCGCTGCGCACCTGCTCGTAGAAATCGATCAGGGTGACCTCGGTGCCACGCAGTGCGGGCTGACCGTCTGCCCCTCCCTGTGCCTCCGCGCCATGACAGAACGCACAGCGCAGCGTGCTCCACAGCGCCGCCCCAATATTGGGATCGCCGCTGTCGGGCATGGCCTGCGGCGCGTAGATCACCGCTTCGCGCGGAATGACCGTGCTGATCGCCGTTTGCGTTGAAGTGAGGAAGCTGAACAGCCCGACGACCACCACACCGGCCACGATCAGCGCGACCGGGATGAACGTGCGGCGGCGGCTGGCGATTTGCTCGGCGCTGGCAGTCGCCACGGGTGCGGCGATCCGCTTAGGCCGCCACAGCAGCGCGATCCCGATGCGCCACAGGACGAGAAACACCACCAACGACAGCGCGTGATCGCTGTGCAGGCTGCGGAACAACGGGATGATTTCGGCGGGCAGCACATTGGTCACGGCGACGGGTTTCCACAGTGCCAACCCGGTGAGGATCATGAGCACCGCGCTGATGACAATCACCCAGTATTCGAGGCGCAGGACGAACCGATAATCCGCAGTGCCGCCGCCCAGATTGCGCAGCAGCTGCCGGAATGTGGCGATCAACGCATTACCGCCGGTGTCGGCGCGCTTGGCGCTCAACACCAGGCGGCGGTACAGGAAGGCCGCTACGTGATAAATCGCTTCGGCGCTGAGCAGCAGCGCGAAGAAGCGGTGCAAAATGCGCGTGCTTTCGATGCCACCCATCAGGACGAAGGCATAGTGTGACCACAATTCGCCTGCGAATTTCTGCGGCAGCCCCGTGAGCGTCAAGCCAATCAACGCGATGACGATGACTAACCGTTCCAGACGCGGCAGGATGGAGCGCCGTTCAGCGGGCGGTGCAGAGTGCAGATTCGTGTCGACGGTCATCGTCTACTTCCCCCTTGAGCGCAGGCGGCGGAACACTTCGGTGACGAGCAGCAGCAGCGGGATCAGCGCCGCCAGCGGGAGCGCCACATCGTAGACCGTGCCCGCCGCGTAAAGCGCGGGCTGATGTTCCGGCGTCGCCGGGTAGTGACCGAGCCACGCATTCGAGAAGTCGGCGCTGGCGTTGGGATGGCAGGTGCGGCAGGTCGTGACCAGCGTTTCGCGGATCGCCGTACCATCGCCGATCGGCTGGATGCTGTGGACACCGTGGCAGTCGTAGCACACCGCTTTGTTGGTGACCGCGCCATCCGTCTCCTGCTCGAACAGCGCCACCGTCGAGCCGTGGAAATCGGTCAGGTAGCTGTCAAATACGTTGGTGTTGATATCGTAGCGATCCATGACTTCCGCGTCGGCGTGACACTGCGCGCACAATTCCGGTGAGCGAGTGCGGAACAGCGCCGTCGTCGGGTTGGCGATATCATGCACGCCGTGACAGTCAATGCAGGTGGGCACATCCGGGTTATCTTCGCCCAGCAGCGCCTGACCATGTACGCTCTGGCTGTATTCCTCGAAGATCGCACCATGACAGCGTCCGCAGGTCAGCGAGATCCGCTGGCGCGGCTCATTGGGCGACTGCACATCGTGACCGCCGTGACAATCCACGCACACCGCCGCTTCGACGCGATTGGCGCGGATGTATTCACCGTGCACGCTGTCCTGCGCGCGGGTGTACTGTTCTTCGTGACAATTGCGGCAGACCGCGTAGCGTTCCAACTGGAAATCGCGCACGCTGCGGATGGTGCTCGGCTCGTGCGGATACCGGAAGCCCGGATGACAGTCGTTGCAGCCCAGCGCACCTTCCGTGCTGGTTTCCCCGTGAACGGAGGCCGCCAACACCGCCGGATCGATGGTCACCGAGAGCGTTTCCCCGCTCGGCAAGTGCCATACTTGATCTGGCTTGCTGTGACACAGTAAACAGTAGGCATCCGATGCTTCATCGACCGGTGCTTCGGTCGTCGCTTCCGCGCTGACCTCTGCTTGAGCTTCAGCGGTCGCTTCCAGCACCACGGGCACTTCGGTTACGTCGGGCGTCGCCTCTTGCGCGACGGCGGTCAGCGTGTTGACGCTGAGCAGCGCCAGTCCGCTGACGAGCAAGCACGTCCCGAGAATAAGCAGCATTCTGATTCTGATCGTCATCGCAGCGTCTCCTTTGCCTGACGCCGGGCTTGACGAGCGAATAAGAGCGTTCCGGCGAGTAAGATCAGTGTCACCAAACCGATGAGGATGACCGTCATGGGCCGGAAACCGGTGGTGACCGTGCGTTCAATGGCGACGGCGGCGCTGCGGTCGGTCGCCGGGGTCGCCGTGGGCGCGGGTGCTTCCGTCGGTTCGAGGGTCGCACCGGGCACGCTCAGTTCCGCCAGCATGATCGAAACCTGTTCGAGCAGCGCGTCGGCATAAGCGTAATTATGCACACCCATGCTGCCATCGCCTTGGACGAACGTCAGCGCCGCGACCGCCCGCTGATACAGGGCTTCCGCTTCGCTGCCCGCAGCGGGTGTGCCGATGCTGGAAACGCGCGCAAACGCAATCGACAGGCGGGCACGCACATCCGCTTGCGTATCTTCGACCAGCGATTGCAGGTCAGCGGTGTTGAGGTCGGTGTGGCACGACGAGCAGCTATCCGGCGGCGCGTCTTCTTCACCGGGGATGATGGGCTGCCAGGTGTGATTCGCCAGCGTGAAGCCCCCCGCCTCGACTGAAGTCATGTGGCAGGTAACGCAGCGCGGGCCTTCGTCTTCGCTGAAGTGCGCGGACGGGATGCCCTCGACCCCCTCGATGATCGCCTGCCCTTCAAACATCTCGACGACGGGATGATGCAGCGGGTTCACCAGCTCGGTGTTGCGGTGACAGCTCGTGCACATCTCGTAGGGGGCGCTCGTCAGGTTGAATTCTTCATCTTCGGCGGTATGCGGGCTGTGACACACGACACAGGTGATCCCCATGCTCGCCGTCTCCAGCGTCAGGGAGTCGGGCGGCGTGCCGGAGAGGTCGCCGTCATCGAAAATGCCGCGTATGCGTTCGGTAAACAGATAATCGCCACTGTGACAGGTCAGGCACGCGTCCTGCGCATTGGCGCTTTCGCTCATCGTAGCAAAAGAGGTCGAATGGGCCGAAGAAATCCACTCATTGTACTGCATGCCGCTCCGACGAGCGTGGCCTGAACCGTACCATGCCGCCGTATCGTCTTCGCTGACCAGCGCGAACCCGTCGTCATGCACCAGCACACCGCCGGGGCGGTAGTCGAGCGGATACGGGGATGTGCCCGCGCTGTGACACTGTCCGCACACCTGTGCATCGGCACTCACGACAATCGCGTTATGAATTTCCACGAGTTCTTCATCGTTGGGACGGCCACCTGCATCATCAGCGACTTCGGCATGCACGCTGCCGGGGCCGTGACACGCTTCGCACATAACACCGTCATCTTCCCAACGCCCGCGTTCGGCGTCCAACCCGGTGACATGACAGCCCGCGCAGTTCGCGGTGAAGTCGTAGGCCGGGTCGGGCCAGCTTTCCGCCAGCAGATACGGCCGCCACACACCTTCGATTACGTCCCATTCGGCGGGCAGCACCGCATACACGCGGCGTTCCACCTCGTAGACGTAACGCTGCACATATTTACTCGCCCCGATCACGTAGAGAATATCGTCGTCAGTGAACGGGCGCGGCGCGTCTTCGCCGGGAAACTGAACCATGCGCAGGTCTTCGCTTTGATCGAAGTCTGCGAGAATCAGGTCTTTATCGCGTTCGACGTCTTGTAACGCCAGACCATGCGGTGTGTCGCCCAGCGAGCGCACAAGATTGCGGTGACAATCGCTGCACGTGTCCGAGCTGACGTATTCGGCGTCAGCCAAAACGTCTTCTTGCGCGGTCACCGGCCCGGCAGTGAGCAACAGCCCCAAGCCGATACAGCTAGTCCCTAGGATGATCAGTAGCAGAATAATCGCACGACGCATGGTGTGCTGCCTTTGGAGTCACGTGTCCACTTGGACTCTAAAGTAAGCACAGCGGGGCGCAATCATCCCCTAGACGGATTATTAATCATTCGGCGGGATGATCTTTCGCGCGCGTGAATAGGTTAATGTATTGCATAGGGGCTAATTGTCAGCATTTCATAACTCGCGCACCAAATCGAAGGGGATTCGTCCATGTCATGGTTCAAGCGCTTACTGTATCGGGACGGCAGTCGAATCTCCATGCATATTTTTCTGCCGATCCTCCTGATCGCTAGCGGTCTGGTCGGCTTGGTTGCCGCGCCACCAGCGTGGGAATACAGTAACTCGACCGAATTCTGCGGGACGGTGTGCCACACCATGCCCCCCGAGTATCAGACCTACCTCGAATCGCCGCATTCGCGCATTCTGTGCGTTGACTGTCATATCGGGCGCGATCTCATCCTCGTCCAGCTGACGCGCAAAGTCGGCCACATGCGGTTAATCGTGGATACGATCCTCGAAAACTACGAATACCCGATCCGCTCGGCGGAAATGCGTCCGGCGCGCGAAACCTGCGAAGTCTGTCATTCGCCGGAAAAGTTCTCCGATGACAGCCTGCGCGTGATCCACAACTACGAAGAAAATCGCACCAACGACCCCTATGACACCTACCTGCTCATGCACACGGGCGGCGGCAGCGACCGCGAAGGCTTAGGCCGTGGCATCCACTGGCATGTCGAAAACCCGATTAGCTATGTGGCGCTTGACCCCGAACAGCAGGAAATCCCCTATGTGCGCGTCGAAACGGCCGACGGGGAGATCATCGAGTATCAGGACATCAATTCCCCGGTTGATACCAGCAATCTTGAGCAGTACGAACTGCATGAGATCGAATGCACGACCTGCCATAACCGTGTCGCGCATCTGCTGCAAACCCCCACCCGCGCCATCAATGCCGCGCTGAAAGCCGGGGACATCTCGACGGACATTCCCTTCATTCGCAGCCTCGCCGAAGATCTGCTGGCGGATGAATACTTCTCGATGGACGACGCCTCGTTCGCTTTCTCTACCCTTGACCAGTACTACCGCGACAACTACCCGGACTTCTACGCGACGAACGCGCCGCTGGTGCAGGACGCCATCGCAGCGCTCAACGTGATGTATACCGAAAGCAACTACCCCGAACAGGAACTGACGTACGATACGCACCCCAACAACGTCGGCCATCTCGAATCGGCGGGCTGCTTCCGCTGCCACGACGGCCAGCACATCAGCGAACAGGGTGAAGTCATTCGGCTGGAATGCAACCTGTGCCACTCGATTCCCGAAGTGGTGCGCCCCGGCGCGATCGAACCGATGATCCCGCTGACGACCGGCAACGAACCGGAATCGCACCTGACCTCGACGTGGCTGGCCCAGCACCGCACCGAATTTGACGCGACCTGCGCCAACTGCCACACGACCTCGAATCCCGGCGGCGTGGACGACTCCAGCTTCTGCTCGAACAGCGCGTGCCACGGCGGTCAATGGCAATATGCGGGCTTAGACGCCCCCGGCCTCTCGATGATCCTGGGCATTTATCAGGTTGAAGCGCCGCCGCTCCTCGAAGACTTCACCGGCGAACCGACCTACACGGTCTTGCAGCCGCTGTTCACGCAGTTGTGCGGCGCGTGTCACGGCAGTGTTCCGTCGAAGGGTCTGCGCCTGATCGATTACGAGAGCGCCTTAGCGGGCAGCAGCAGCGGCCCGGTCATCGTCCCCGGCTCGCCGGACGACAGCAAGATGATTCAGGTGCTCACCGACGGCCACTTTGCGCAGGTCACCGAACATCAGCTTGAGCTGATCACCCAGTGGATCGCCAGCGGCGCACCGCAGTAACGTTATACAAACTGAACGCAAAAGGACGAGGCTAAGCCTCGTCCTTTTGCGTTCAGCGTTTGGGCTATAATAAAAACAATCTGTTTGCTCATTTGAGGTAATGGCCATGTCCGCGCTTCCCAGAACTGGCAGGAAGATGACCGAGGCTGAATATCTGGAATTTGAGCGCGCCAGCGAACTCAAGCACGAGTTGATTGACGGCGAAATCGTTGCGATGACCGGCGCAAGCTTTGCTCACAATGTAATCAATCTAAATGTGGCAACCGCATTGAGAAATCAGCTTCGGGGTCGCCCGTGCAGCACCGTTTCTTCTGACATGCGCGTGAAGATGGCCCAAAGAAATTACGCCTATCCCGACACCAGCGTGGTGTGCGGTGATCCGCAGTTCGGCGATAGCGGCGTGGATACCCTCCTCAATCCCACGCTCATCATCGAAGTGCTCTCTCCTTCAACAGAACGCTATGATCGAGGGAAGAAGTTTCAGGCATACCGCGAGATCGAATCGCTGCAAGAATACGTCTTGATCGCGCAGGACAGCCCACACATTGAACGCTATGTCCGTCAGGAACACGGTTTCTGGCAGTTCGCTGATGTGAGCGGACTTGCTGCGCAGATCGAACTTGTGTCGATCAACTGCACCTTGGCACTCGCTGACGTCTACGAACAGGTCACTTTCACCGCGGACGACGCGCCGCCGAGCGAGTTGAGCTGACTGGTGTTTACGTCCTACGTCCCTCCAATAAACGCTTCAACCTGTGCGTAGACCGCATCCGCATCCGTGTACGTCGTGTTAATGTGCAGATGGGGCAGCGACGGCGGGAGCAGCGCCAGCAGCGACGGGAAGCGCGCGTTCGCCGCGCGGATCACCTCAAGCGAGAAATAGTGATCCGGTTCACGCTGGTAACGGCGGCGCAGTTCGTCTTCAGTCGCCGTGAGTAAAATCAACCGTGCACCTTCAATGCCTGTAAACTGACCGATCAATTCGGGCATGTAGCTGGCATCATAACCCAGCGCGGGTGCATATGCCCACCATGAGAAGTAGGCCCGGTCCAAGACCGCGTTCGGCTGGGTCGCGCGCAGAATGGCGAGCGTTGTGGTCGCCATCGCCCGCGTTTCGATTTCAGGATCGCCCCGCAGCGCCCAACGAATTTTGATGATCGGCCAGCGGTAGCGCGCAGCCAGCCGCTCCCCCAGTGTCGACTTGCCGACCAGATCCGCCCCTTCGATGATCACCAGCATACCGCATTAATCCTCGTCCACCCTGCCACTGCATGTTAAGCAGCACCCGATGTGTGAAGTGCGCAAATCGCTGTTGAGTCACCAGCTTAATGATCTCTGGCACATGATCGTGTAAGATAGAAAGACATTGCTCGTTGTTGCCTGTAGCGTCTGCAGCAGGTTTTAGTCAAAGCAGAACCCTATGTCTGAGGAAGCCGCCCAACTCCGTTTACAGCTCGACGAAGTGCGCCATGAACTGCAAGCTGCCCACACCCGCATCAGTCAGCTCGAAACTCAGTTATCGATTACAGCCAACAGCAATCCGCTTGAACGCTATGACCATATTTTCGATCATCTGCTCGAAGCCTGTCAGATTATCGGGTTCGACTGGCGCTATCTCTACCTGAATCAAACCGCCGCGCGTGAGGGACGTAATGAACGCGCAGCAATGCTCGGCCGTACCGTCATGGAGTTGTATCCCGGTTTCGAGACAACAGAAGTCTACACGCTCCTCAACCGCAGCCTGACTGAACGCCTCCCGCAGGAGGCGGAAATCCGGTTTGACTTTCCGGATGGCAGCTATGGGTGGTATGAGTTTCACGTCCAGCCCATTGCGGAAGGTATTTTCGTCTACAGCCAGGAGATCAGCCCACGTAAATTAGCCGAGTTAAATCTGCGCAAGTTGTATCGCACGCTGAACGTCCTAAGCGATGTTAATCAGGCGATTGTCCGCCTCCGCCATGACCTACCCACCTTGCTGCAAACCGTGTGCAAAATCGCGGTGATGTCGGGCGGCTTTCAAACTGCCTGGATCGGTGAGATTGCCCCGGACAAGTCGCGGCTGATCCCGATTGCGTGGGCCGGTATGCCCGACGATGAATTCAGCAAATTCGACCTGAGCATCAGCGCCGAAGAGCCTCACCGCCGCCGACCCGCACTGCAGGCCCTGTTCACCGGCCAGCGCATTGTCGTCAGCAATACACGTACCAGTGAAGATCTGTCCGCCGCCGCCCAAGCCAAGGAAATTCTCCTCGCCCGTGGTATTGGCTCACTGGTATTCTACCCGCTCAAAGTCAATGGCACGGTGCGCGCCATCTTCAGCTTATCGGCCACCGAGACGGACTATTTCGATGCGGACGAGCTGCGCCTGCTGGACGAAATGGCCGGCGATCTCGAATACGCTATGGAATTTACGGAGCAAGAAGCCCAACGTCAGCAGGCTGAGCGCTCGCTCCACCGTTACGCGCAGCGCCTCGAAGTGCTGCACGGCATCGACCATGCGCTGCTGCGGGCCGATTCGATTCGAACGGTGATCAGTGGGACGCTGGCGGAAATCCGCAAACTGATTCCGTGTGAGCGTGCGGGCGTCGTGTTGTTCGATGAGCCGGCCCATGAGGCTGTTCTTTACTTCCTCGATTCAGAGACCAACTCGGCTCTCCAGTCGGAGCAGCGCACACCGCTGCCCTCGCCCGACTGGCTGGCCGATTTCAGCTCACGCGGCAGCAAAAATGTCGGCGACCTCCGGGCGGTGAGCGCCCCTTACGGTTTTTATCAGGTGGCTGTCCAAGAGGGGATGATCTCGATTCTGCACATCCTGCTCACAGCACAGGACAAACCGCTGGGTCTGCTCAACCTGTTGGCCAGCACGTCACACTTTTTCACACCCGAGTATGAAGAAATCGCCGTCGAAGTGGGCCATCAGATCGCCATCGCCGTCCGCCAGATGCATCTCGCGCAGGCACTTGAGCGTTACACCAGCGAATTGGAACTGCGCGTCGTCGAACGAACCGCTGAACTCAGCACGGAAAACGAACGTATTCAGGCGATTCTCAACTACAGTCTGGAAGGCATCGCCTTCCTCGATGCCAATTTCGAGATCGTCCAGACCAATGCCGCCTTCAAAACGCTGATTGGCCAGCACACCAACGCGGCCGAATCGCATTCACTCCTCGATCTCATTCACGCGGATGACCAGGCGCGCTTCAAGCAGACCGTCGCCAGAACCGTCGCCGACAGCGGCGGACGTCGCTTCGAAATTCGTTTGCTCAAGCCGGATCGAACGGCTGTGAACGCCGAAATCGGCTTACAGAACATTACCGACGATGGTTTTGTGTGCAGCTTCCACGATATCAGCGACCGGCAGCGCGCCGAACAAGCCCTGCGTCTCGCGCTGGAGGCGGAAAAACAGACGAACCTGTTGAAATCGCGCTTTGTCTCGATGGCCTCGCACGAATTTCGCACCCCGCTGGCCGCGATCCTGGCCTCGACGGAAACGCTCACGCTCTACCGGGAGCGCATGAAACCCGAAGACATCAGCGGGCGGTTGGAGAACATCCGGCGGCAGGTGAACCATATGACGGGCATTATCGATGATGTGCTGCAACTGGGGCGCATGCAGTCGGGCCGCATCGAGTTTCACCCGACACTCGCCAACCTGAATGCGCTGTGCAGTGAACTGGTGGAGGAATTCAACACTCGATCCGAGACACCGGCGCGGGTCGTGTACACCGCGCCCATCATCCCCATCGTGATCCGCATGGACACCGGCCTCATGCGCCAGTCCATCAGTAACCTAATCGCCAATGCGCTCAAGTACTCGCTGGATCCCCGACCAGTTCAGCTGCACTTGTCTCGGGATGGGGAGCACGTAACGCTGCGCATCAGCGATGAAGGGATCGGCATCCCGGATAAAGACCTGCCGTACCTGTTTGAACCTTTTCATCGGGCCTCGAACGTCGGGAACATTTCGGGGACGGGGCTGGGCTTAAGCATTACCAAGCAGGCGATCGAACAGCACGGCGGGACACTCGCCGTCGAGTCTGAAATCAGCGTCGGGACGACGTTCACCATCAGCCTGCCCATCACCACCATCTAAAGTCGATTCTCGAAAGTCCCAATGTAGGGGTAGACCTAAGCCAGTGTCTGAAAGACTCCAAAACAGGACGAGATCTATCTCGTCCCTACAAACCGCCGCTTTCGTAGGGACGAGGCATGCCTCGTCCTTT
>CALKIA010000602.1 GCA_937988705.1 uncultured Chloroflexota bacterium
TGGGGCTGCGGCAGCAGCCGCGAACAGGGCGTGACCGCGCTCAAGTGGTCGGGCGTGAACATGATCATCGCCGACTCGTTCAGCGGGCTGTACTTCCGCAACTGCATCAATCAGGGCGTGCATCCGGTGGTGCTGCCCGGGTTGGCCGCACGCCTCCAGACGGGCGACACCATTACGGTCGAAAACGAGAGCATCTATGTCGGGGGTGAAGCCTTCCCGATTCCGGTGCTATCGCCGTCCGTGCGCGCCATTCTCGACGCGGGCGGTCTCGTCCCTATGCTGCAAATGCGCTTCAAGGGCGCAGTTGATCCAAACCTCGTCATCAAGGGTGAAGGCTGATGCCCACAATCATTCTCATCAACGGCGACGGCATCGGCGCGGAAGTCATTCCCGCCGCGCATCAAGTGTTGGCCGCGCTCAACCTGCCGCTGGAATTCGTCAACGCCGACGCGGGTTTCGGCACCTTCGAGAAGACCGGTAACGCGCTGCCTGAAGAGACTATTCAACTATGCGCAAGTGCCGATGCGGCCCTATTCGGCGCGACGCAGTCGCCTATGACCAAAGTCGATGGCTATCGCAGCCCGATCATTCAACTACGCCGCCGCTTTGATCTGTTTGCCAACCTGCGCCCCGCGCAGCGTGAGGCCATTGATCTGCTGATTGTGCGCGAAAACACCGAAGGCCTGTACAGTGGGCGCGAACGCCTCGAAGACGACGGCGAAACGGCTATTCTGGAACGCGTCATCACCCGCACAGCGTCCGAGCGGATTGTGCGGGCGGCCTGCGAACAGGCGCGGAGTCGGCGCGGCCAGTTGACCATCGTCCACAAGGCGAATGTACTCAAGGAGACCTGCGGCCTGTTTCGCCGCGTCGCGCTGGAAGTGACCGCCGAGTATCCCGATCTGCGCGTCAACGAGCTGCTGGTCGATACCGCCGCCATGCTGCTCGTGCAGGACGCGCCGCGCTTCGACGTGCTCGTGACGACCAACCTGTTCGGCGACATCCTGAGCGATCTCGCGGCGGGGTTGACGGGCGGCCTGGGCATCGCCGCGTCGGCCAATGTCGGCGCGGGGCGTTTCGGCGTATTCGAACCCGTGCACGGCAGCGCGCCGGATATCGCGGGCACGGGCAGCGCTGATCCACGCGCGGCGATCCTCAGCGGGGCGCTCATGCTCGCGCATCTGGGCTATGCAGAGGTGGCAGCGACGCTGCGCACGCTCACTTACGCCACCCCGCACACGGGGTCAACAGCGGATACAGTCGCCGCAATTCTCAACCAGCTCTAGCAGTCACTCACTCTGCCCACCAATCCGCTCTCCGGTTGGAGAGCGGATTGGTGTCTACTCCCCGCACACTCCCCCATTACCCCGTTCGCCGTGTATACTCTCCCGCATCATGATGGCAGCAAAAGGACGAGTGATGAAAATTCCCCGTTGGCTTCAATGGCTGGTTTTCGGCGTGGCCCTGTACCTGTACCGGCTCAATCGCACCCGGCAGCCGATGATCGTGGCCGGGCATCGTGGCGGCGCGGGGCTCGCGCCCGAAAACACGTTGGCGAGTCTCCGCAACGGTTATGAACTAGGCGCGCGCTGGCTGGAAGTCGATGTGCAGCGCACACGCGACGGGGTGCTGGTCGTCCTACACGACAACGAGCTCGAACGCACCAGCAACGGTGTGGGGCACGTCAAAGACATCGACTATGCATCCCTCGCCCAGCTCGACGCGGGTTCGTGGTACAGTCCCGCCTTCAAGGACGAACGCATCCCGACGCTGGCCGCCGCCCTCGACTTTGTGCAGGAACGCGAACTGACGCTGGTCATCGAAATGAAAGACCCGGCAATCTACCCCGGCATCGGTGCCGAAATTTTGCAGATGATCCGTGACCGGCAGGCCGAACACAATATCGTCATCATCTCGTTCGATCTCGACTGGCTGCGCGCCTTCCACGAAACCGCACCAGATCTGCGCGTGGGTGGCCTGTGGGTGTGGATGCCCGCCGCCGATGTCATCCCCAACGCGCAGTACGTGGATGTGTACTGGCGGGCAGCCCTCTACGATCCCACACTCGTCTGGCGCGCCCATCACAGCGGGCGCAAAGTGATCGTGTGGACGGTCAATGACCCGTTGATTGCCCGGATTTTATACCTGATCGGCGTGGATGTGATCACCACCGACCGACCAGATTTGATTCTTCCCTTGGTTTAGGGATAAAATGAAGTTTAAGTGGCGTTAACTTGCTCAGCCTCTGCGCTTAACAGAACGCCACTACACTGCAATATTGCGTTTTAGGTTGGATGTATAGGAGAGAATTAAGACATGAATCGCAAATTGGTCGTTTTGTTGTGTCTCGTCCTTTTGGGCGTACTGGCCGTCGTGCCAGCTTTCGCGCAGGACCCGGTGGAAGTCCCAGTGTGGATCGCCTTCACCGATGCTAACCGCCTCGGTTGGGCGCAGGATCGCGCGGCGGAATTCAATGCCGAGTTCCCCCAGTACAACGTGAGCATCCAAGGTTACGCCAACTACGAAGAACTGTTCGCCGCGACGGCGCTGGCCGCGGAACAGGGCAGCCTGCCCGCCATCGTGCAGTACTTCGAAGTGGCGACGCAGGTCGCGCGTGACAGCGGCTATTTCAAGTCGATTGCCTCGGCCCTCGGTGATCGCACCGAAGTCAACGGTATCCCCGTGAATATGGAAGACTTCATCGGCCCGGTGAGCGCATATTACACGCTCGACGGCGAATTCACCTCCATGCCGTGGAACACCTCCTCGGCCATCTGGTTCTCGAACATGAACATCCTCAATGCGGCGGGCATCGACACGCCGCCGGCGACGTGGGCGGAAATCGACACGGCCTGCGCAGCGATCATGGCGCTGCCGGAAGCCCCGGAATACTGCTGGACGTTCCCGAATCACGGTTGGTTCTTCGAACAGTGGCTCGCGCAGCAGGATGCTGTGTTCGCCAACAATGACAACGGTCGTACCGAACGCGCGACGGAAGTCGCCTTCAACAGCGACGCCGGTGTGGCGATCCTCAACTTCCTCAAGGAACAGCATGACAAGGGCTACCTGTACTACAGCGGCGCGCAGGGCGGCGACTCGTGGGGTACAGTGGATCAGGCCTTCGGCGCGCAGCAGGTGGCAATGACCGCCTACAGCAGCAGCGATACCGCCGTCTACACCCAGACCGGCGTGGAAAATGGCTACGACGTTCTGGCGTCGTTCCTGCCCTACAATGATGCGACCGGCTGGACCGGCAACCTGATCGGCGGCGCGAGCCTGTGGCTCACCGAAGGTCTGCCCGTGGAAGAAGAAGATGGCGCGCTGAGCTTCCTGCTGTTCCTCGCGAACACGGACAATGCGGCGACCTGGCATCAGGTGACCGGTTACATCGCCATTCGTCAGAGCGCGGTGGATGCGCTGGCGGGCGAAGGCTGGTTCGACGAGAACCCGAACTTCCGCGTCGCCTCCGATCAACTGGCGGGCAGCACCGTCACGCCCGCAACCAGCGGCGCGCTGCTCGGCGCGTTCCCGCAGATCCGTAACGTCGTCACGCAGGCGGTCGACACTGTGCTGCTCACGGCAGATGTCGACTCTGCGGCCGTGCTGAATGATGCGGCGGCGGAAGCCAACACTATCCTCGAAGAGTACAACCTGCTCAACGCGGAATAACTTGGTTTCAGTCGTCATGTCGATAGGGGCGCAGCAGTGCGCCCCTATCCATTTGTGTAACAAGTGCATTTTTTGTGATAAGGGCCGTTTATGTTCGCATTTTTGACCGACCTGACCGTACTCCCCCTGCTGATCAGCGCCGTGGCGGCGATCAGCGGCGCGGCGTTGATGTTCATGACCTACCGCCGGTTGGACGGCAATCCGCTCGTGGGGATTGCGCTCGGCGGCATCGCCGGGGCGGCCGGATCGCTGTTATTTATGCTGCCGCTCAATTACTGCACCTTTGAGGCGGATCGCACCCCCGCCGATGGCCTGCTCGGTCTTGTGCTGATCGTCATCGGCGTGGCGATTGTCGTGCTGCCCATCCGCTGGATCGCCGCGCGGCTCTTGCAGCATGCGCCGCTCGCCGGGGATATCACTTCGCCGGGAGCGTTCAAAAGCCGTCTGCTGCCCGCTGTACTGCTCGCCCCCACACTAATTATTCTGGCGGCATTCCTGTATTACCCGTCGCTGGAAACCTTCCGCCTGTCAACCCTGCTCGCTCGTCTGGACGCACGGCGCACGGCCTTCATCTGCGTCGACAACTTCACTCGACTACTCCGCGACCCCAGCGATGGGCAGTCGATCCTCACGCTGATTGGTATCACTGTCGTGCTCATCATCGCGGGCATTGTGCTCCTGCGCATCGTCGCACGCTTCACTGATCAACCGCTGCCGAGCGCACCACGCCGCGCGCCAACGGTCTGGCGCTATGGCGTTGCCCTCATCATCGGCGTGGTGATTTACAGCCTCGTATTCGATACTGTCAGCGGGTTCTTCAGCGACGATTACGGTCAATCGCTGCTGGTGACCTTCGGCATTTCTATCGCCATCGTGGTGATCGGTTTGAGCTTATCGTTGCTGATCGCGACGATGGCCTATCAGCCGATCACCGGCGCGAAGATTTACCGGACGCTCTTGATCTGGCCGTACGCCATTTCGCCCGTCGTCGCGGGCGCGATTTTCCTGCTGCTGTTCAACCCATCGGGCGGCATCATTAATTACTTTCTGCAAGGCACGTTCGGCCTGTCAATTCCGTGGTTGAACAACCCGTCCGCTGCGCCGTGGGCGATCATCATCGCCAGCGTATGGAAGTCGCTGGGCTTCAACATCCTCTTCTATCTGGCCGGGTTGCAAAACGTCCCCAAAGATTTGATCGAAGCGGGCGCGATCGACGGCGCGAATGCCTTTCAGCGCTTCCGGCACGTGGTGATTCCCATGTTGTCACCGATCACCTTCTTTCTGATCATCACCAACATGACGTACGCCTTCTTCGAGAGCTTCGGCACAGTTGATACGCTCACGAACGGCGGCCCGCTCAACTCGACCTCGACGCTCATGTATCAGATTTACGAAATCGGCATTCAGAACAGTGACCTCGGCAAAGCGGCGGCGCAGTCGATCATCCTGTTCGTCATGGTGATCGGCCTGACCGTGATCCAGTTCCGCACCGCTGACAGCCGCGTAACGTATGGAGCATAAAGCGATGGCCACAACTCTCGATCACACCCGGGTGGCGGACAAAAGCGAGACCAGTCTGCTCGCGCGCATCATCCCGAAGCGCTGGTATGTCCATCTCATCCTGATTATCGCCTGTGCCATCATCGGCTTCCCGCTGTTCTATGCGGTCTTAGTCGGGACGCAAAGCAACGCCGATGTCTTCGCCTACCGCTTCCTCCCCGGCGATTCATTCGCCTTCAACTGGGACGTGGTAATGAACATCGCCGGGTTGTGGCGTTATATGCTCAACAGCATCGGCATCGCCATCGCCGTGACCGTGGGCAAAACGCTGCTCTCGCTGCTGGCGGGACTGGCGTTCGTCTACTTCCGCTTTCCGGGCAAATGGCTGGTGTTCGGCTTTGTGCTCATCACGCTGATGATGCCCACCGAAATCCTGATTATCGCGCTGTTCCGCTTCGTCAATCAGATCGGCTGGGGCAACACCTACCTCGCGCTGATCGTACCCTTCCTCGCCAGCGCCACCGGATCATTTTTGTTCCGCCAGCACTTTGCCAACATCCCGGCGGAACTCTCCGAAGCGGCACAGTTGGACGGTGCGAACCCGCTGCAATTCCTGTTCCGCGTGCTCGTGCCGATGAGTTGGAACACAATCGGCGCACTCGCCGTGATCCAATTCGTCTACATGTGGAACATGTATATCTGGCCCGCGCTCATCATTCAGGGGCAAGAACGGCAGGTGGTGCAGGTCGGTCTGCGCACGCTGGCGGGCGGCGACCAGATGACGAGCTTCGGCCCGCTCATGCTCGGCGCGGTGATCGCCAGCCTCCCGCCGATCTTCGTCTTCCTGCTGCTGCAAAAGCAGTTCATGAGCGGCTTCGCGCTGACCCGTGACAAGTAGCGGTTAGCCATCTGCAAAAAGCGGTTTGTAAGTATGGGCATGAGCGTGTTTAAGCAGCCATTTGAATACTCGCAAATTCTTCCGTAGGGGCTTGCCCCTACCCAAGCGAAAATGAGGTATTTTTCAAATGCTTTCTAAAAAAGTTGCCTTCTAACCCCAACCAGAATTCAGGGAGGGGAGCCAACCTTCCGCGCAAAGTCTCTCCTCTCCCCACTTGCGAGGGTGAGGGGTTGGGGCTGAGGGGTTTTAACACCCTCAAGCCTCGTCCTTTTTGTCCCATATACAAGCAGCGCGCGCTTTCTCCCCTCGCCTTTAGGAGAGGGGCCGGGGGGTGAGGTTGGATGATGACTGACTAGGGCGTTAATCGGCTAGCCG
>CALKIA010000603.1 GCA_937988705.1 uncultured Chloroflexota bacterium
GACAACCTGATCATCTGGGAAGTGCCGTCAACGCTGCTGCCCACGAATGGATATTGGCGCGTGCAGCCCTTTGAGATGGTCACCAGCGGCCAGTGTATCGACACGAGCGGCGACAACGGCGGTATGGGCTTCGGCGAAGGAGAAGAGGATCCCGGTCAGCCGTTGTGCGGGTATGCCAATTCGGGTGGCTTGCCGTTCATCACCTGGTCGGGCGGGACGCATCCCTATTTGCCGGGGACGGGAAGCATCTACAGTCAGGAACCGAGCGTGTCGCTGGAGGTGGTGCGCAACAGCAGTGGCGCGACGATTGGCAGCCTGCGCCGGACAATCACGACGGAATACCGCGTCGTCGCACCGAACCTCATCGAAGTGCAGATCGTCGATCAGGAAGAGGGGGGCTGTACCCGCGCGGGAACTTTCAACCTTGAACTGGTGACGGCTGATGAAGCGGTGTGTCCCGCGGCGGCGCTCGTGGAGACGCCTGTGCCGATCTCGACGCCGGTCGCTGGCACGCCGGAACCGAATACAACGCCCGCCCCGATCATGACTGAACCCGCGCCGATCATGCGTGGGCTGTATCTCGCGCAGCCGCCGCAGTACACCGATCCGCTGGCCTGTGGTGACACGAATACGCCGCCACAGTTCGAGGAAATTGACGTTGACGTGCAGGCGGACGGCAGTCTGCTCCTCGATTACGGGACGGGCACGCAGGTCGTCTACGACATTGGCGCTGGGATGTATCAGTACGACAGCGGTAATGCGGCCAACCCCCGCTACGACATTTTCGTCTATGTGCAACCAGATGGCATTGGGAATATCAGTTGGTCGCAGCAGGACGGCAGCGGCAACATCTGCTTTGCCATGATCGACATCGCCGTGCCCGGTGCAGTCTCGGCAGAACCGACCCCCGAACCGGAGACAGGCAGTTCCGACAGCGGTGCGGTCGAACTTTTGGTCGTGCCGGATGGCAGCTACACCGTGACGTGGGCGCCAATCGCCGGTTTGGAGTGCCCGGAAGCCTTGCTGCCCACCGTCCCGACATTCACGGCGGCGACCGTAAACACATCGACCGAGGGCGTCCTGATCGAAACCGGAGATACCAGTTATCTGCTGACGAATCAGGGGGGAAACTATGTCTACATGGACTTCAAGGATGATGGCTCAGGGGAGACACTCAGCTTTGCACAGGTCATGGCGGATGGCAGTGTGACCGGGGCTTTCAATGGCTTCACGGCGGGCGGCGACTTCTGCTTGATGCAGTTCACGCTGACGCCCTAACGCCAGCGTGCGCTTAATCGCCGGATGCGGCGGCGGGCAAGGTGAAACAGAAACGTGATCCTTGCCCAAGAGCGCTCGTCACGTTGATCTGCCCCCCGTGATGTTCGATGATGCGCCGCGCGATGGGCAGCCCCAGACCCAAACCGGGCGTGGAATGGGCTTCATCGCGCCGCCAAAAGATTTCAAAGATGTGCGGCAAATCGTCTTCCGGGATGCCGATGCCCGTATCGCTGATTTCGACACAGACCTGATTCTCTGTGTAAATCACTGTGACGGCGACCCGACCGTCACTTGGGGTGAACCGGAAGGCATTATCCAGCAGTTGGTAGCAGGCATGCGCTAAATACGTCGCATCACCCAGCGCCGAAAGCGGTTTATCCGCTAATTTGAGCTCCAGCCTTGGCGGGTGGGGATAGCTGCTAGCGATCCGCTGCGCTTCGGCTTCTAGCAGACCGTTGATGTCAATCGGCGAATGCCGCAGCGCCTCGGTACTTTCGAGCTTCGCCATCAACAGCAGCATATCCACCAGCTCTGTAATGTGGTTGACCTCCACGCCGATCTGGTCAGCTTTGAGGATGCGCTGCTGTGGGTCGTCAAGGCGCGAGAGCAGGTAGCTGCTGGTAGTAATGATCGATAAGGGGGTGCGAAACTCGTGCGCCGCGTCTTGCACAAAGCGGGTGAGCAACCGCGTCCGTTCTTTTTCCAGCAGCAGATCGAATTCTTGCTGCTGAGCTTGTTTGCGTTGGGTAATGTCGCGGGAAGTGATATGGATGGTCAGCAGCGTTCCGTCGGGCGCATAGTGCAAACCCGCATGGTCTTCGTGCCACGCATAATGGCCGGCTGTGTGTTTGGCCCGGTAGGTGTAGGTGGCCGTCGTGCGCTGGCTAACGATTGCGTCCACGATGGTTTGGAAAACAGCTGCGCGATCCTCAGCATGGATTTTATCGCGAATCGTATCCAGATCCATTCCGAGCGAGGTGCCAATCGGTCGGCCGTTCTGCGAATCATAAGTGGCTGACGCATAGGTGATTTTGCTCTGCACCGCATCATAAATGAGGATGCCGTCGGAGATATTTTCGGCGAGCCAACGGTATTTCTCCTCACTCTCACGAAGTGATTCTTCCATGCGCTTGCGCTCGGTAATATCACGCGCCGCGGCGTACAGGATGTTTCCCGCGGGATGTGAGCGCCATTCGATGTAGCGGTAGCTGCCGTCCTGGCAGCGATAGCGGTTGGTGAAGTTGAGGACGTTGCTTTGCTGCTCCAGTTGGGCAAGGGCTTCCCGGGTCGCAGCAATATCATCGGGATGCACAAAATCGAAGAAGAGACGATTTTCCAGTTCCTTGACCGGAAAGCCCAACGTCGTTTCCCACGCCTTGTTGACTTTGAGGAATCGACCCTGCATGTCGGCAATACACAGCAGATCGAGCGCCACGGAGAAAAATCCGTCTAGTTCCAGATATTGGTCGCGGAGTGCGGTTTCTAATCGTAGGCGTTCGCTGATGTCGCGCAGGATGCTCTGAAAGTGGAGCGGTTTGCCGTTTGCGTCGTGGACGACCTCGATGTTAATTTCGGCTGAGACGGCGTGACCATCGTTGTGCCGTAAATTGCATTCATACGGGGGAATATGCTCACCAGCGATCAATCGCTGGAAGGTCGTCCAAGAATCCTCAAGGTCGGCTGGAAACACCAATTCACGGTAGCTCAACTGGTTGAGTTCTTCGACCGTGTAGCCGAACAGGTCCGCCGCCCGTTGATTTACCTGAATATGTCGTCCTTGAAGGTCAAGGATGAACACCGCGTCATTGGACTGTTCAAACAGCGCGCGATAGCGGAGATCCACCAGACGTTTTTGGGTGACCTCCACCACAATCGCATACAGAACCCGTCCCTGCGGCGTATCGACGGGACTCGCATAGACATTGACGTCCCGCAGTTCGCCCGAGGCTAACCGATGCCGGAATTCAAAGTAGCTGCGTTCGCGGAATGCGGCCGCCTGTAAAGCCTGCTTGATTTGCCCCTCGGCAGCCGGATTAAGGTCGTAAACCCGCATGGCCATCAATTGTTGGCGGGAATAGCCGTAGAATTTTTCCGCCGCTACATTTACGTCTAAAATGCTGCCCGTCACTGGATCTACCACCAAGTTGACCGCGCTGTTGCTGTCAAACATCTGGTGATAGCGAAGATTGCTTTGTTCTAATGCCATTTCAGCGGTTTTACGCTGGGTGATGTCTTTTTGCGCTCCGGTAAAATGCGTTACCCGTCCCTGCGGATCGTGAATGGGGGTAATGTGCAGCTCATTCCAGAATAGACTGCCATCTTTGCGGTAATTGCGCAGGGTGACAACGCAGGTCTCCCGGTTGCGAATCGCCGCGCGTAGGGTTTGCAGACCGGCCTGATCCCGGTCTTGACCGTGCAAGAAACGGCTGTTCTGGCCGATAACTTCGGCGCAGCTGTAGCCGGTCAGGCGTTCAAAGGCGGGGTTGGCATAAATGATCGGCATATCCGGCTGGAGGGCATCGACCAGGATTAGTCCATCGGGACTGTGCTCGATGATTTGCTGCTGCATCCAGCTGTGATCGCCGATGTGCCGACCGTGCAGCCGTCGCGTGCCGTTCAGAATTAAGTATTTGAGTTGGGCGATTAGTTGAGCAGCTTTCATCAACAATGACCTGTGGTTGCTCAATTGAATTTGAAGGCGTTTCAGTCTAGAGTTCATGAGCATTGTGAACATAACACAGTAAAAAGTATAACCCGCAACCCCAGGTTTGGCTGTAAGGCAATACTTTCAGAAGGGTTAATGGTCTCCGCTGGTACCTAATTTGGACTAGGCCCAGTTTTGGCAGAAGCGACCGATCTTAACCGGGTCTGAACAGATTCTGAATACAATTTGCTTACCTTTAAGAGCGGGATGAGAACTACTGCTAAATCTGTATGTGCCCGGAGCGTCCGGGTATGTTCACCCAGCAGATGGAGGGATTGTGCGGTGAAAACAATACTGATCGTCGACGATAAACTGAATGCGCTGCGGTTGTTGACCGACTATCTGACAGAAAATGGCTTCCGTATCGTGACGGCTCGGAATGGGCGTGAGGCGCTGTACGTCGCGCGGCATGAGAAGCCCGATCTGGTGCTGCTGGATATCATGATGCCCGAAATGGATGGGCTGGAATTTATGCGCCACTTCCGCAAAGAACGGCAGACGCCGGTGATTATGCTGACGGCGCGTGTGGAGGAAACTGACAAAGTCATTGGGCTGGAACTGGGCGCTGACGATTATGTCACGAAACCGTTCGGCATGGCGGAACTCGTCGCGCGGGTTCGGGCGGTCTTGCGCCGCACCACCGACGCCGCCCCGGTGGCGGATGTGCTCCGCGTCGGCGAGGCCACGCTGGACAAGGGGACCCACATCGTCCGCATTGAGAACCGAAAAATTGACCTAACGCCGTCCGAATTCGATCTGCTGACGGTATTTATGAGTGCGCCGGGGCAGGTGTACACGCGCACGCAGCTGCTCGAACGGCTGAAAGGCGATCTGTTCGAAAATGTGGAGCGTACTGTCGACGTGCATGTGCGGAACTTGCGTGCCAAGATCGAACCGGATCCCGCGCATCCACAGTACATCCTGACCGTCTTCGGCGTCGGCTATCGCTTCCGCGCTGAGGGAGATTAGGGCGATGATGTTGCGCTCCCTCGCCTTCAAGTGGACGATGACCCTGCTGCTCACCAGCCTGATCGGCGTCGTCCTCGTCGGCGTGTTCGCCTATCGCACCACCTCCACGGCCTATGATCAACTGCGCGCCGATCAAGCTCAGGCGCTGTTCATCCAGAACATCACCACTTACTACCAGACGAATCAAACCTGGGCTGGGTTAGAAGCCTGGCTGCGGGCGGATGCCGATCCGGCTGCGCCCCGGGATGGCTTTCGCTTTCCCGATCAGTATGCGCTGGTTGATCTGAATAACGCCGTGGTGCTGGGGCATGGGCCGTTTCACGTCGGTGATGTGGTTGACGCCTACAAGCTCGCGGAAGGCTCACCGCTCCTGATCGATGGGCTGCGCGTCGGCACGGTGCTGGAAGCCCAGCCGCCGCCCGATCTTGATCCCCGCGAACGGCAGTACATCAACGCGACGACACAGGCGCTGCTGATCGGCGCCGTCGGCGCGGGTGCTATGGCGCTGGTGGTCGGGCTGCTGCTGTCGCGGCAGTTTTTGCGTCCGTTGTCGGAACTCACCCGGGCGATCACCGCCATGCATTCCGGCGATCTGGATCAGCGCGTGGAGATCCGCACGCGCGATGAACTGGGTCTGCTGGCGCGCACCTTCAACGAGATGAGCAGCAATCTCTATCGTGCTAATCAGCTGCGCAAACAGATGACTGCCGATATCGCGCACGATTTGCGGACGCCGCTCACCGTGATCGGCGGTTATATCGAGGCGCTGCGGGATGGCACGCTGAAGCCGACGCCCGCGCGTTTTCAGGCCATGAGCGAAGAAGTCAATTTGCTCAAGCGGCTGGTCGAAGATTTGCGCACGCTGTCGCTGGCCGATGCAGGTGAGCTGCGTCTGATGGGCGCCACGCTCCCCCCACGTGAACTGTTGGAACGCGTGGCGGAGTCCTTTCAACCTGTTGCCGCGTCTGCTGAGGTGCAGCTGCAAGTCCATGTCAGCGCAGGTGTGCCGAATATCTGGATCGACAGCGAACGGATGGTGCAGGTGCTCGGTAATCTGGTCACCAATGCGCTGCGGCACACCCCGGAAGGCGGTTCGGTGACCTTGACCGCCGCTCAGCAGGCTGACAAAGTGGCGCTGACGGTGACAGATACGGGCTCCGGCATCGCACCCGACGATCTGCCGAAAGTTTTCGACCGCTTCTACCGCGCCGACCCGTCGCGCACTTCGGATGGCGATGAATCCGGACTTGGCTTGGCGATCGCCCGCTCGATTGTCGAGGCGCATAAAGGCACGATTACCGCGGAGAGTACGCTGGGCAAGGGCACGACCATGACGATCCTGCTGCCCGCGCAGCGTGCTTAACATCAAAACCACCAGTGGATCAGGCGATCCGCTGGTGGTTAGTTTGAAGACTGATCGAGATTGGGACGGTGAGGTGGATGAAGGGGCGCTCTGCTAATGGCCTTACGTGGACGGCAGCAGCGAGCCACCGTTCACGAGGGCGTACGTTCCAGCGTTGAGCGCGCTGTTCGCGGCGTCAGTGGCGTCATAGTACAGGTTGAAGCCGTTCCCGCTGATGTTGGTGATGCTGTCGCCGGAGATGTGCATGCCGGACACGCTGGTCAGGTAGGAGTCCGCGGTGAGCGTCCACAGGCTCGTCGCGTCGAGTGTAACCTGCGCTCTGGCGGCTGCGTCGTCTGCGTTGACCGCGCCGGTGAGCGTTGAGCTGTTGGTCAGCGTAATTGAGAGCGTACTGATAGCATCGGCCACGAAGTCACCAGTGAGGCTTTGCTCGTCCGCGATGAAGATGAGGTGACCACCGTTCGCGCCGCTTGTGCCCCAGCGCTCAGTCGCGCTGGCGAGGCCGAGCACAGCCGAACCCACGCTGACTTCCACATCCGAGAGCGTGATCGTGCCGGTCGCATTGGTGATGAAGAAGAGCGGCCCCGTTTCGGAGGTATAGGCCAGCGAACCACCCGTCATGGTGAAGACGCCTTCGCTGCCTTCCGCGTCGCCAGAGAAGCTCTGATACAGCATGACGCCCCACTTATCGGCGAAGCTCGACACCAGGTCCGTGTCCGTCAGGATAACCGAGTTTGCGCCTTCGATGACGACAACTTCTGCGCCCGTCGAGTGGACGGTGGCACCGTCCACCGTGATCACGCCTGTCGAATACAGCCCCGGCGAGTCGGTGCCGGTGGTGGTGATTTCGCCGCCGGTGACGGCAATCGTGCCGCTGCCACGATCAGTCGCTACCGCGCCCGAATGTGCGTCGGTGGTGAGCATATCCACGTTGACGAGCGTCATCGCGCCGCCCTGCGTCGCCATGACGGCATGCGCGCCGTTGCCGACTGCTTCAATCGTGACATCGGTCAGCGTGACGGTGGTGCCTTCACCGGTCGAAAACACGCCGTTTGTGCCCGATCCTTCTGTCGTGACCGTGCCACCCGTCATGGTGAAGCTGCTGCCCGAACCGACGAGTACGCCCGCATTCAGGCCATAGAAACTGCTGTTTTCATCCGACGAAGTATCGCCGGTCTTGGTGACGGTAACGTTAGTCAGGTCGAGCGTTGCGCCGTTGATCAGGCAGAGTGCTGAAACATCCGTGGTCGCGGAGTCGTAGCTGGCGTCAGCCGCCGTTTCGCCGGTCGTGCCATCGAGCAGGACGGCGCCGCAGGTCGAGGTCAGCACAGGATTCGTGCCGGAATCTGCGCCGGGGCCACCCCCTCCCGGAGGCGCGCCAGCCGGAGGATCCCCGGCCGGTGGATTACCACCCATCTGAGCGGAGGCGCTGATCGCGGAAAAAGCGAGGCACAGGATGCAGATGACCAGCAATACCGATCGGCGCGCGAGTCTAGGAAGACGACGTGCAGTACTTGTGAACATGCTAGAGCCTTTCTTTCGTGATGTTGGGCAGCGTTCTAGGTGTCACTCAATTGCACCGCCGCCTCGGTCTGAACTCTCTTGAGGGTAGAACCGGGATGTTCAAAACCTGTTCAGGACTGCTGCACTTGGTGTGTAAATCTTCATGGCCAAAAGCGAACAAAGCCTAAACAACTTTTGAATATCTTCCCGATAAAGTGGGAGGCAGCATTGGAAATGAGGAGATAACTGGATATGGAACAGCACAACGACGATCAGCCCGTCGGTCGCATACTCTCGCGCCGCGAAGTTCTGGCGCTGCTGGGCGGCAGCAGCGTCGCCGTGATCGCCGGATTGAGCTTGCCCCGGCTGGCATCGGCGCAAAGCGCTACGCCGACCGCTGCGGCGCTGCCCGCCTGTGTCGTGCGCCCCGAATTGACGGAAGGGCCGTATTTCGTGGATGATCAGCTTAAGCGCATGGACATTCGTATCGATCCGACTGACGCCAGCATCAAGGCCGGGCTGCCGCTCCTGCTCATCTATAAGGTGTCGGATGTGACGAGTGGCGTGTGCGCGCCGTTGACGAATGCCCAGATTGATGTATGGCACTGTGATGCCGACGGCGTGTATTCCGGCGTGCAGGATGCGGGTTTTGATACCAGCGGCCAGTTGTGGCTGCGTGGCTATCAGATCACCGATGAGGACGGGGTCGCCAAGTTTCTGACCATTGTTCCCGGTTGGTACTCCGGACGCGCGGTGCACATCCACTTCAAGATTCGCGTGGATACTGGTGAAGCCGAGGCCTACGAGTTCACGTCGCAGTTCTTCTTCGATCCGGAACTGATCGAAACCATCTACGCCGAAGAACCCTATGCGGCGCAAGGCTCGCCCGATACGCCGAACAGTGAGGATAACATCTATCAGGGCAGTGAAGGTTTGATGCTGCTGGATCTCATGCCGCTCACCGAGGAAGAACTTGCCGAACTGGAAGTTGAAGCCGGGTACAGCGCAACCTTCGACATTGGGCTGGATCTGAGCGACGCGAGCGTTGGCGCCAGTGATAGTGCGGGTGGCGGTGGCGGGCCGGGTGGCGGTCGTCCCGGTGGCCGACCGTAGTTATCAATCAGCAACTTGACACACAACCGGGGGCCGCACACTGCGGCCCCTGTTTGTTATGTGGAGCAGCAGGTCAGAAATCGACATTGTAGCGACGCGATTTATCGCGTCCGCAGCCCCACCTGGCGATATCCCCACGCAAGAAAAGAGGCGTTCCGCTGGACGCCTCTATCGTACCCACAGTGCTCGAGTTAGAAGATCGATCACGCGCACACGTAGTCGCTGAAGTGGGTGGTCATGGTCGCCCGACCACTGCGGTCGATCATGTAGGCTTCGAAGTCGGGCAGCGCCTCGATGAAGTAGATCCCCAATCGTCCCATGGCAAAGGCCGCCGTTGCAATGCGGTCCGCTTCCAGCACATCGGGGCCGATCACGGAGATGCTGACAATCTCATCCAGCGCGTCAGCCTCGTCCTGTGGGTTGTAGATGTGGGCGCCGCGCATGTACGTGCCGGAGGTCGCAATGCCGCGATCATCCAGCGCGATCTTCTTGACGATCTGCTGCAAGTTGAAGGGGTTGCAGATGCCCACCGTCCATGCTTCGCCTTGCGCGTTCTTGCCGTAGACCTGCACATCGCCGCCCGCATCGACATAGAAGTTGCGGAAACCCTTCATATAGAGCAGAGAGGCCGCTTCGTCAATCGCCCAGCCTTTGACGATGCCGGATGGATTGAACGTGCCCTTATGCCAGATATCGAAGAAGCCATGCGTTTGCTCGGTGGTCTGCGCGGCCAATTCGAGGACAGTTTGCATATCCTGACAGGTTTCCGTGAGCGCCAATTCGCCCCGGTTCACCCGTGAGACTTCGCTCGTTTCTTTGAACGGGCTGAAGGTCTGGTCGACATAGTTGAAATAGGCGTAGACATCGTCAAACGCCCCGGCCATAGCCGAGGCGTCAACGATCTCCACGGTGATGGGCATGCCCATCAACCAGCGGGTCTGCTTCATAGATCCATTCCGATAGCGGCATCGAGCAAGGCGGAGTCAAGTGAGGCAACGAAGGCGCGGCTGCTGTCCGTGGCGCGCGAGACGAAATTGACGTTGGCATCCTGCGCG
Organism: uncultured Chloroflexota bacterium; assembly: GCA_937988705.1. Taxonomy (GTDB): domain Bacteria; phylum Chloroflexota; class Anaerolineae; order Aggregatilineales; family Phototrophicaceae; genus Flexifilum. Next base: position 9,986 of record CALKIA010000603.1, read on the forward strand.
CTAATCGCTTCGCTGATCAGCGTGGGCAGCGCGTTACGGGTGATGATGTCCGATTCGTAGGTACTACGCGGATAGTTCGCGATCAGCACGTCGACCAGCTCACCGTCTTCGATCACGGCGACGACTTGCATCGTGCCCCAGCGGCCAGCGCTGACCGGGTCGCCATAGTACTGCCCATCGTAGTAGATTGCGCCTTCAGCCAATTCGGTGGACTGCGTCGGTTCGACTGACGATTCCGCTGGCGCCAGCTCGACGGCGGGCGGATTGGTGCTCAAGCCTTGCAAGTGATTGTCGCCACCACCGCCGCCTCGGCCACCACGACCGCCGCGACCCTGCGGGGCAGTCGGCGTGGTGGGGATGGTTTGCTGATCAGGGTCAGCCGATACGGAACTGATGCCACTGTAGCCGACGATGGTGGAAACGGCGAGGACGGATGCGCCGAGCGCGTTGAGCTTCCAGTTTTTGCGCAGTGAAGCCTTCATAGTTGTGTTCTCCTTAGGTAGATAGATAACGATACAGGCTGCGAATTAGGCGTTGGCAGCTGGTGTCCGCTTGAAGCGGTTGATCAGCCAGCCAATCGGACGCCCGAGGACGATGACGAAAATGGTGCTGGCGAGCATGAACCACAGGTTGTAGGCGACGCTGCCGAGTTCTTCCCAGCGGAAGTCCAAGAGTGAGGTGCTGCCGCCGTCTTCAGCGGGTGCGCTGGGTGTCTCTTCGGTGCTCTCCGTGCTCCCTGTGTCGATCTGCGTCGTCTGACCGCTCAACCGAGTTGCCAGATCGGCGACCGTGGTGCGTCCACTGTTGACCACGGCCAGCAGGTTGTCGAGGCTGCGACCTTCGGTGCTCATAGTGGCGCTGACGGCGTCCACATCGACCCCGGCGGCCGCAAGCTGCGCGATGAACTCATCCAGCGTTAGCGTGGTCGTGGTGCTGGCTTGCGTGACTGTTTCAGCGACCGGGGCGGCTTCGACGGCAACGCTCTCACTGTTGCTGGCGCCCGCCGCTGTGGCGACCGTGGCAGCGGCAGCGGCGTCTGGCGGCGCGCCCCGTTCACCGACCATGGCGAAGCCGCTGTCGCCCGCTGAGGATAGACTGACGAGCATCGTGGTGCTTTGCACCGGGCTGATAAGATCGCCCTGTGACCACAAGTAGCCGCCTAGTAGGATGGTGATGACGGCCAGGATCAGAAATCCGCGAAAGCCGCTGCGTTTCTTAGCTGTGTGCGCCATGATGTTTTTCTCCTGCACCGAGTTATTTGGCTTGATTGCGCGCCGTCCGGCGCGGAAGCCAGCCGAATAGAGTTTTGCTGCCGTTGGTCTTGATCCACTTCCAATGCATGGCGACGTGCAGCGCAACAATGATCAGCACAAGTTCTGAGCCAACCATGTGCAGGGTTTGCAGCGTGCGGCGGAAATCCTCGCCGAGGGCTAGATTTAGGCCCAGCGTGCGCGAAATCAGAATGCCGCTGATGGTCACGAAGGCCATATCGGCAAACAGCGCGACGTTGAGAACATAGTTGAACCGGGATTCGTGCAGCACTTTCTTGAAGAACGTCTTCGTGATGCTGACGACCCAATCCCAGTGCAGGATGATGTGCAGCAGGAAGGCCACGGCGAACAGCAGTCCCAGCACCTCGTGCAGCGGCAGTCCGGTGAAGTGCTCTTCCATTTCCACCACGAACACGGCGGTCAGCAGCAGGTCAAGATAGACGTTGAGCTTGACCTTGTTGAGTTTGCGCTTGCTGAGCGCCCGGTCTTTGGCGATAGTTTGTTTTTGCAGAAGTTGCGTAGCCGTCATTGAATAGCTCCTGATTGGCTGTGCGGTTACATGGTTTACTTTAGCTGTTTCTCCCGTGTTCGTGGTTATAGCTGCCTCAAATAACCTTAAATCCGTCTTAATTCGCTTTGGTGGGTTTGGGAACGTTTTCAGTGGCAGCCGCCGCGGGATACGGGGTAAACTTCACCTCGATTTGGAAGAAGACTTCAGCAAAGAGAAAACTAATGGCCTCTGATCAAGTTATATCGCTCCTCAATCAATTGACGCTGGAAGAGAAAGCAGCCCTGAGTATTGGCGCGACGCCCTGGCAGACGCTCGCCATTCCGCGGCTCGGCTTGCCGTCGATCACGGTATCCGACGGCCCGCATGGCGTTCGGCGCTCGTCTGACATCACCTCGATGATGACCGGGAGTCTGCCCGCAACCTGCTATCCGGTGGCGGCGTCCGTCGCGGCGACGTGGGACACAGACCTGTTTTACGAACTCGGGCAGGCGCTCGCCGATGAATGTCTCGCGCTCGGCGTCGATGTGCTGCTCGGTCCCGGCATCAACATCAAGCGGTCGCCGCTGTGCGGGCGCAACTTCGAATATTTATCGGAAGACCCCGTGGTGGCGGGGGAACTCAGCGCACGCTTGATTCAGGGGGTGCAGAGCAAGGGTGTCGGCACGTCGCTCAAGCACTTTGCGGTCAATAATCAGGAAACGCGCCGCTTCACGGTCAGCGCGGCGGTTGATGAGCGCACCCTGCGCGAGATTTATCTGACGGGCTTCGAGATCGCCGTCAAGCAGGGCAAGCCGTGGACAGTCATGTGCGCGTATAACCGGGTGAATGGGACGCTCTGCTCGGAGCATGAGTATTTGCTGACGCAAATCCTGCGCGCTGAATGGGGCTATGAGGGCTTCGTCGTCTCCGATTGGGGCGCGGTGCGGGATCGGGTGGCGTCGGTGCGCGCCGGCCTCGATCTGCAAATGCCCGGGCCATCACCGCATGGTGTGCAGGCGGTAGTCGATGCGGTGCGGAGCGGCGAACTGGACGAATCCGATCTGAATCGCACGGTCGAACGGCTGCTGAACATCATTTTGCGGGCGCAGACCACGCCGAAGCACGGCACGCTCGACATCGAAGGGCATCACGCGTTGGCACGGCGCATCGCCTCCGAAGCGATCATCCTGCTCAAGAATGACGGGGATCTGCTGCCCCTCACAGGAAATGAAACGGTAGCAGTCATCGGGCGCGCGGCGCTCACCCCGGTCTATCAGGGTGGGGGGAGCTCACATGTCAACTCAACTAAAGTCGATGCGCCGCTGGAAATGATCAAAGAACGGGCGGAAGTCAGCTTCGCAGAAGGGGACAACTTCAAGCCGTTTGTGGATCGCGCTCTGATCGATGATGCGGTCACGGCAGCACGCGCTGCGGATGTCGCGGTGCTGTTCATCGCTTTGCCCGCACAGATCGAATCTGAAGGCTATGACCGGGGCAACCTCGATCTCACGCCGCATCAGGTGGCGCTCATCAAAGCGGTGGCTGCCATCCAACCGCGTACCATCGTCGTGCTGAACAACGGTTCGGCCATCAACATGCTGCCGTGGATCGACTCCGTGCCTGCCGTTCTCGAAGCGTGGTTGCCCGGCCAGGCGGGGGCGGGCGCGGTCATGGATGTGCTGTACGGTGTCGTCAATCCGGCAGGACGCCTGACGGAGACGTTCCCGCTCGACCTGAGCGATACCCCCGCCTATCTCAACTTCCCCGGTGATGGTGATGAAGTGCGCTACGGTGAGGGGATTTTTGTGGGCTATCGCGCCTATGAGGCGCTGAATCGCCCCGTGCTGTTCCCATTCGGCTACGGCCTGAGCTATACCCAGTTCGCCTACAGCAATCTGAGCGTCTCGCAGGCCGAATTCAACATCGACGATACGCTGACGGTCAGCGTGGATGTGACCAATACGGGTAAGCGCGCAGGCAAAGAAGTCGTGCAGCTCTACGTGCATGATCCGGTGGCTCGGCTGCGCCGTCCGCCGAAGGAGCTCAAGGCGTTTGCGAAAGTCGCGTTGGCAGCGGGTGAAACCAAGACCGTGACGCTCACGCTCGGCAGCCGCGCGTTTAGCTACTACGATCCGAACTACAGCCAGTGGATTGCCGATGCGGGCGAGTTCGAAATCCTCGTGGGCAGTTCGTCCGCGTCGATTCACCTCCGCCAGACGATCAAGCTGCTCGATGGCACGCCGTTTGAGCCGCGCCTGCACCTCGAAAGCACCGTCGGCGACTGGATGCAGCATCCGCGCAGCGCAGCGATCATCCAACCGCTGCTTGATCATTTGTACAGCACCGACGATGGCGGCCTCAACAACGACAGTCTGGGTGCAGATCCGCAGGTCTTCTTCCGCGATCTGCCGCTGCCGACCATGATCAGCTTTACCGGCGCCACGGGGGGAATGTCGCCCGATGAAGTGGTCGAAGGACTGCTCACGCAGTTGAAAGCAGATCCCTCTTAGGTCAAAGGGACTAGCTTGGATAGGTTAAGCGGAAAGCGTTAGCTCGTTCCGTGGATTGCGCTACTCAGGTGAACCGTGGCTGCCTACTGGTCACAGTTCACCTGTGGATGGCGCTCAGTCGACGCTGGCAGATAAGGATCACAGTTGCTTAATAGAAACTGGGGCGAATTTTTTCATCGCGCATTACAGTGAAATAGACTGTGTCGAACCATGCAGGATCGGAGGCAATGGATGAGGTCTTTGCGCTTTGTGAACCTGTGCTGGCTGCTGCTGATTGTGGCCTGTGGCTTACTCCCCGGAAACAACAACCTTGAAAACGAATTCTGTGCCGAGCCCCGCGAGCTGATCCAGGATTTCGGCCACATCACATTACCGGCTAGCTACGCGCAGCTGGAGGTCAGATGCAGCGTGTTTGTGGATAATCACACGGTCTATGCCCGCTTTGACTTCGCGCCGGCTGACTTGGAAGCTTTCCAGCAGAGCACTTTGATTGACGAATGGCATGACAGCAGTGGAACACCGCCGGATTTTCCGTACAGTTTTGGTACTTTTCTGGATGAACCAGGCATCGCTCGGCTACCAGCCTATACCTACGGCCTCTACACACCGCAATTGCCCGTTTCGCAGCAAATCCTGATCGATACCAGCAACGCACAGCGGTTGGTCGTGTACTTTGTCGCCTTCACTTCGTACTAGGCGGTAGGGTAGCTGCGTAGAAGACCGTGTAGCCGGTTTTTTCTCGGTGTCGGAGTTTTGCGCATGCACCGCTGCGCGTCCCTATGAGAACATCCTGCGTGTAGGGACGCCATTCATGGCGTCCGCTGCCCCCAAATGGAATCCACGCTATTCTGCGCACTTACCGGCTGACCTAGCCCGGTTTTTGCGCCTGCATATAGAAGCGCCGGATCGTGAATTCCAGACGGGGACGCGCGTGCAGCGCAAGCAGCTGAGCCTTGTAGCGCTGGATGGAGAAGTCTGGAGGCACGGCCCAGGTGATAGCGTGCAGGTAGTAGACCAGCGCACCGACGTCGGCGAAGGTGGCCGTGCCGATCCAGTCATGCGCTGTCTGAATACGTAGCCCGGCGGCTTCCAGCTCCTGCCGCAACTTATCCAGTGTCACATGCAGATAGGTCGGCTCAACGCCGAACAGCGTGAACAAGTCGGTCATGTCGCGCCCATCGACCTGCTGCGTGCAGAACACGCCGTTCGGTTGGAGCACCCGGGCGATCTCCTGCCCGTTATAGGCTTCGTGGCGGTTGATAATGCGCGCGAAACTGGCATCCGCAAATGGCATGACTGGATCTTGTTCGCAGTCGTAGGCGACAACCTGAACACCATACGGCTTCAAATTCGCGCCTGCCAGCGGGATATTCGGGATGTAGCCTTCGGTGGCGATGGTGCGCGGCGGAAAGAGGTCACGAAATTCGAGCAGCTTTTCTCCGCCGCCCGTACCCATATCGAGGAGCGAGTCGGCGCCGGGCAGCACATCGCGCACCCGCATTTCATACGACCACGGCGGCGTTTCTTCGTGATAGCGCCCACGCAAATACGAGAAATCCCACCCCTGAAACGGTTGTTCCGCCTCTTGCTCCCACTGTCGCAACAGTGCCTGCTCGTCCATCTCTTCGTCTCGCTTCCCGTCACCTATGGACGTTGATTATGGCACAAGTCTGCATTGTGGCGAGATGAGCCAAATACGCTAGAATGTTCCCGTTCCAATATTTTCATTTACGATGACTTTGAGGAGAAACAGCATGGTGAAGAGATTTATGCTGCTGGTTGCGGTTTTGAGTATTGCTGTGTTCGGCTTGGGCGCAGTTGTGGCGCAGGATGCGCCCGTCGTCGCCGTGCTGACCCCCTATCTGGCGCAGCCGGGCACGCAGTTTATGGTCGAAGGCTTTCAGGCTGCCGCCGAGGGCCGTGGCTGGACGGTCAACGTGATCGACACCGCGGGTGATGTCGCCGCGCTCAACAGCCGCGTGCAGGACGCGATCACGCAGCAGGTCGACGCGATTGTGATCAACGTCGATCCGGCGCAAATCCCGGCGCTGAGCGAAGCCGCCGCTGCGGACATTCCCGTCTTCGGTCTTGATGCGGGCAGCACGCCGGAAGTCCTCGTTAACGTGACCAGCAACGGCTATGATATGGCCGCCGTGACCGCGACCTACGTTGTTGACCGCTTGAACGGCGCGGGGCGCGTCGTCATGTTCGGTTTCAATGCCTACCCGCCCGTACAAAAGCGCGGCGTGATCGCGCAGGCGATCTTCGGCAACACGCCCGACATTGAAATTGTCGAATTCATTGAGCCGGATGTCACCGATGGCGGTATCGCCGATTCGCGCGCGCGCATGGAAGCGATTCTCGCGGCCAACCCCGAACCCGGCAGCATTTCGGCGGTATGGGCGGCGTGGGATCAGCCCGCGCTCGGCGCGCTGCAGGCCATTGAAGCGGCTGGACGCGAAGGCGAAGGTATTGTGATCACCGGCATTGACGCGAATCCGCAGGCGCTGGATGCGATTGCGCAGGATGGCAACTTTGAAGCCAGTATCGCGCAGGACTTCAGCGGAATCGGCAGTCTGGTTGCAGATCAGATCGAGCGCTATCTGGCGGGCGAAACGCTGACGCAGCGGGTCGTGTATGCGCCGACCACGCTCGTGACTGCGGCCAATGTCGCCGATTTTGTCGCCGCGCCGTAACTGACGACCGATGCGCGAACGGGGTGGGGCTGCATCTTCACCTCGTTCGCCGTGATCCTCTGATGACAGACTCCATGCTCCTCCGCATCCGCCGTGCCTCCAAAACCTACAGCGGCATCCCCGCGCTGATCGACGCCGATCTCGATCTGCTCGGTGGCGAAGTTCACGCGCTGATGGGCGAAAATGGCGCGGGCAAATCCACATTGATCAAGATTCTCGCGGGCATCACCGCGCCAGATAGCGCCGCGATCGAGATCCATGGGCAGACGGTCACCCTCTCCAGCCCCCACAGCGCGCACAGTCACGGGCTGCGCTTCATCCATCAGGAATTGCAGGTGGTGCGCCACTTGTCCGCTTCGGAAAACATCTTCCTCGGTCAAGCCTATCCGACGCGCTTCGGCTTTCAGGTGCGTTGGAAGCAACTGCACCAGCAGGCCGAGCAGGTGCTCGCCCGCTTGGGCATTGAGCACATCGACCCGCGCCGCACGATGGGGCATCTCAGCCCCGGCGACCAGATGCTCGTCAACATCGCGCACGCCTTCGTCGGTGATGACCTCGAACACGCCCGCGCATTGATCTACGTGATGGACGAACCGACCGCCGCGCTCAGCGAGGCGGAAACCGCGCAGTTGTTTCGCGTGATCGGGCGGCTGCGGGAGCGGGGGAGCGCGGTGCTGTACGTGTCGCATCGCATGGACGAAATTTTTACCATCGCGGATCGGGTCACGGTGATGCGTGACGGGCGGGTGATCGACACGTTGCCGATCAGCACCATCACGCCACCGGAACTCATCGAGAAGATGACCGGGCGCGATCTTCAGCATATCTATCCGGCACGGACGGAAGCGCCGTCTGATCAAGTGCGCCTTGACGCGCGCGGACTGTTCACAGCGGTCGTCCACGGTGCGACTTTCACGGTACGGGTGGGCGAAGTCGTCGGCGTGGCGGGCTTGAACGGCTCCGGGCGCACCGAACTGCTGCGCGCCGTCATGGGGTTGGATCGCCTGACGGCGGGCGAATTGTGGTTGGACGCGAAACGCCTGAAGGGGCATTCGCCGTCCACGGCGTGGCTGGAAGGTATCGCCTATGTGCCGGAAGAACGCCGTTCGCAGGGGCTGGTGCTCTCGCGCAGCGTGGGCGACAACCTGACGCTGCCGCAGTTGGCCAGCTTGAGCATCGGCGGGTGGATGCTGGCGCATGGGCGTGAACGCCAAACTAGCCAAAACATGGGTGCACAGGTGCGCCTGAAAGCGCGCAGTCCCGCGCAAACCGTGCGCGAACTGAGCGGTGGCAATCAGCAAAAAGTGGTGTTCGGCCGGGCGCTTGTGCAGCCGCCGCGTCTGCTGCTGCTCGACGAACCAACGCGCGGCGTCGACGTGGGGGCGAAAGTCGATCTATACCAACTGATTCGTGAGATCAGCGGGCACGGGACGGGGATTCTGCTCGTCTCGTCCGATCTGCCGGAATTGATCGGTATGACGGATCGCATCTTGATCATGCGCGGCGGCCAGTTGGCGGAAACGGTATCCTCGGAAGGGCTGACCTCGGAACGCTTGTTAGCCTTGTGCTACGGAAATATGGATCATGTCGGCTCAAAAGATCGCTAATCCTCAACCGCCGTTCGCATGGGGGCGCTTTTTGCGCACCTTCGGCACGCTGATCGGCTTTTTTCTGATCGTACTATTTTTCGCCAGCCAGCGACCCGCGACTTTCATGAGCGTGCGTAACCTGTTGAATATCACGCAGCAGGTGAGCATTCTCGGCGTGGTCGCCTTCGTGATGACCGTCGTCATGGTGCTCAATGACTTTGATTTGAGCGTCGGCACCATGGCGAGTCTCTCTGGCATCGTGATCGGTGTGCTGCTGCAAGCTGAACAACCGCTCGTCGTCGTGATCATCGCGGCGCTGGTCGTCGGCATGCTCGGCGGGCTGCTCAATGGGCTGCTGGTCGCTTATATCGGCATTACGCCCTTTGTGGCGACTTTGGCCACGCTCACGATCTTCGGTGGCCTGGCCTTTTCGGTCAGCGGTGGGCGCACGATCTTCGGCGCGGTCTTTCCCGACGCGCTGACCGAATTCGCCAACGGTGGCATTCCCTTGGGGACAATCAACGAACAACTTGTGCGCCTGCCGCACCTGACGATCATCGCGCTCGTGGTGTTAGTGCTCGTGTGGTTCGTGCTCGAACAGACCGTGTTTGGGCGGCGGCTGTACACCATCGGCGGCAGCATGGAAGCGGCCCGCCTCGCAGGGGTGCGGGTGCGCTGGTTGCGCTTGCTGGCCTTCGTGATCACCGGAGTCGGCGCGGCGTTGGCGGGCGCGATGCTCACCGGGCAGTTGGCGACGGCTAACCCGACGCTCGGGGATGGGCTGATGCTCAATGCAATTGCGGCGGTCTTCCTCGGCATGACGATGAGTCAGGAAGGCGAACCGCATGTGTTGGGCACGCTGGTCGGCGTGCTGCTGATCGGTGTGCTGGCGAACGGCTTCACGCAGTTGGGGGTCGATACTTATATTCAGCGTATTCTGACGGGCACGATTATCATTGCGTCAGTCACCTTGAGCAGCATTTCGCGGCGGAATCGGTAAACATTCCACCCCACCCCCAGCCCCTCCCCGAATTCAGGGAGGGGAGACCGATGCGTCTCGTCTTGGCTTTGACTTGGCCTTGTTAAAATCACTTCCCTCTCCTTTAGGAGAGGGACAGAGGGTGAGGTTAAATTGGTAGGCAAAGAAAAGTACCTATGACCAATGATGCTATCTGGCTGATTGTCGATGTCGGGACGAGTGGCGCGAAAGCCGCACTGATCACGGCGGCGGGCGTATTGCTGCGTACCGCGGCTCAATCATACGAGACGTTCAGCGCGGAGGGCGGCATCAACGAGCAAAATGTCGCCGATTGGTGGCAGGCGGTGAGCGCGGCGTGTCAGTCTTTCGGAGACGATGTGCATCAGGTGAGCGCGGTCGCCGTGACCGGGCAGATGCAAGACGCGATTCTGATCGACGCCGAGGGCAATCCGACGCATCCCGTTATCCTGTACAGCGACACGCGAGCGGGCGCGGAAGCCGAAGCGATTACTGCGCGGATCGGAGCGGATCGCCTGCTGGCGCTGACGGGCAACGAGCAGGGCGCGGACAGCCTGTGGGCAAAACTCCTGTGGTTGACAAGACATCGACCGCACGCGCTGGAACAGGCGCAGCATATTCTGTTCGGCGCGGCCGACGCGATCATTTTTCAGTTGACCGGGAGCGCCAGCACGGATACGACCGTCGCATCGACGACGGGACTCATGGATTTGCGGGAACGCCGCTGGTTGGGCGTGGATGTGTTGGCTGAGATGGGGATTGGGGCGTGTGCGGGCAAGCTGCCACAATTGGTCGCGGGCGGGGCGCGGGTCGGCACGGTGACGGAACGCGCTGCCGCGCTGTTGGGGCTGTCGCCGGGCATCCCCATCTATCACGCGCCGGGGGATGCGGGTGCAGCGACGATTGGGGCGGGCAGCGGTGCAATCGGGCGGGCGTACGGTTATCTCGGTACAAGCGGATGGGTTGCTTTCACGACTGATTCCCCCGGCTCACCGCTCAACGGCGTGTTCACGCTGGTGCACCCGCAGCCGGATCGCTATATCCAGATCGCGCCGCTGCTGACCGCCGCGGGGAATCTCGACTGGATCAAAGACGTGTTCGCCAGCGATTCTGTCGATGCGCTGATCGTTGAGGCGCTGGCGCGTCCGCTTACGAATGTGCTGTATCTGCCGTATCTCAACGGGGAACGTACTCCATTTCGCGATCCGCTAGCGCGGGCGGCGTTCATCGGCATGGGCGGCGCGACCGAACGCCCGGATCTGGTACGTGCGGTGCTGGAAGGGGTGGCGTTTGGCTACCGGCATGCGCTCGACGCGCTGCTCCCGCAGTCACCAGATCATCTGATTTTGACGGGCGGCGGGACCCGGTCAGCTGCGTGGTGTCAGTTGTTTGCCGATGTGCTCGGTCTGGAGATTTTGATCGGCAGCGAGGCGGAACACGTTGGCGTACGCGGGGCGCTGATCGCGGCGCAAGTCGGGCAGGGTGATCTGCCGGGGTATGCCCCGCCAAATTTCCCACCCATCGAGCGCACACTTACACCGAATGCCGATCAACACGCGCAGTACAGCGCTAAATATGCCGTGTATCGAGCGGCCTACCCAGCGCTGAAAGACTTATTCGCGCATTTAGGCCGCTAATTGACTTCCAAATAGGTGATATCCTCGGCTGTCAGTACGAGATCCGCGGCCGACAGGCTCTCGTGCAGCTGCTGCACGTTACGCGGCCCAATGATCGGCGTGCACGGGAACGACTGTGACGTGAGGTAGGCCAGCGCGATTACTGTGATCGATTTATCGTAACGCCGCGCAAGCTCTTGCGCGCGTGCGAAGCGGCGCTCGTTGGTCGGGTTGTCGAACCACAAGCGATCCTCGGGTTTGAGGCGATTCTCGGCGCGTTTCGTGAAATAGCCTTTGGCCTGTGAGGTATACGGCACAACGGGCAGCCCGGTTTCGCGGTGAAAGTCCAGCGCGGCGGCATCCAGACTGACTAAGGTTTGGTCGGGAATGTCGGTCATGTTCGGCTTGGCGAGACTGCCAAGCGGTTGGCTGGCGCTCAACCCGGCCAGACCATAGGAACGGGCGTAGAGATTCGCCGCGTGCATGCGCTCCGGTGACCAGTTCGAGCCGCCCCAGTAGCGGATTTTTCCGGCGCGCACGAAATCATCCATAATGCCGACGATATCTTCGACGGGGACGCTGAGCGCATCCCGGTGCAGCCAGTACAGGTCGATCACGTCGACGTCGAGACGGGTTAGGCTTTCGTCGAGATCCGAGCCGATTTCGGCGGCGCTCATCCGGGGGACGTGCATCGAATCGAGAAATGGATGCGCGCCTTTGGTCGCCAGCGTGATCTGGTCGCGCACGCCGCGTGACTTGATCCATTTGCCGACGGTGCGCTCGCTCGCGCCCGCGCCGTTGGGACGCCACACGGCGTAGACGTGCGCAGTATCGAGAAACCGCCCGCCCGCTTCGTAATAAGCATCGAAGAGGGCAAAGGTGTCGGCTTCAGGGATGGTCGTCCCGGCATCAGTCGATCCCATGACGATGGGCGAGACGGTCAAATCAGTATTCGGAAATGAAACAGTTTTCATAGGTTTTTCTTTTGGGCTACCCCGTGCAGTCGCACCGATTGTTCCACGAGCGGCGCTTTTGGTCAACCACCTGAGAGATAAAGATCGTCAGTGCGGTGATCGACAGCGTGTTAAAAGTAGGGAATCACAGATGTTTGTAGGGGCAGACCTATGTGTCTGCCCGTTTTGGGCGCACACGCAGGTGCGCCCCTACCAATCATGCGCTTACCGGCTTTCAAAAGCAGGTTTCTCAGCGGCGCCCCTTGAATCGGCCGCGCAATGGAGTAGGAACTTTACAAAGTTCAGAAATTGTTACATATGTCACTTTGGTTGCGAAATAGTTGTTCAACTTGAAAAAATCAATTCTATTTGTCGAAAAAGGTGCTATAGTTAGAGCATATTCATATTTGAGCATGACTATAGTACTAAAAGGGCAGATCATCATGGAGTTTCTCTCCGCCTTTGTTGGCGGTTTTGTGCCAGCGTTTCTGCTGATCGCGCTTCTGACCGCGCTGCCATCGATTCTGCTGCTGGGTTTTGTCGGGTTAGCCGTTGTCAAGCAAATAAAAACAGCTTTACACCTGGCGGCGAAGCCGGCTTACAACACCGCCGAAGTCTAAAGCTGTCTTCATTAACGCTGCGGCTTGAGGTTACGGTTCCGTTAGCCCCAGATACAGCGCATTCATCAGCGTGAGTTCATCCGAATCATTGCTGACCTCCCACGCCATCAGACCCCCGAGGCCGAAACCACGGACATAGGCCGCTTTCCGGCGCGCTGATTCTGGACTTTCGTAACTGATTGCGATATGGCGGGCGGGATTGTACATCCACGAGACCAACGAGAGATCGTCAAAATACCGGATGTAGTCCGGGTTGTTCAAAAATGGGCCGAGGTCGCCGTAAAAGAGCGTGCCACCGTCCCGTGTGCCCAGTGGTACCCCATCAGCCGGTTGATACAAGCCAAAGAGATTCCCCGCCCGCACGTTTTGCCACGCCTGCGCGGAAAAGGGCACGCCGATGACGAGTTTGTCGGCGGGCACGCCGCGATCCAGATACGCACGCACGGTTCCATCGACACTATGTGAAGCCTGATTCGCCTCGCGGGGGTCGCGTTCGCTGCCGTAGAGCGGCGCCATGTGGGCGGCGATCTCGCTCCAAGCGCCCTCGTAGCCGAAGGTCATCAGGTTGATGTAGTCGAGCAACGGGTGCAGCCCTTCGACATCATACAGGCTGATCTGCGGTTCAAGCGCGGGCATGGTCATCGACAGCAGATAGGGGCGGGTGCGCTCATCTTCGAGGCTGGCCTCGTCCAGAGCCAAACGCAGTTCCTGCATGAGCAGTGTCAGGTTGGCCGTATCTTCGGGACGCGTGACATTCGTCTCTTTGCCGCCTTCGACCGGGTAACGCCAATCGATTTCCAGGCCGTCAAAGTCGTACTGCTGCATGAACGTAATGCACGAGCGGATGAAGCGGGCGCGCGCGTCTTCCGTCAGTGCGACATCGGAAAAGTGCCCGGAATTCTCCCAACCGCCGATCGACATGACAATCTGCAAATTCGGGTTGCGCGTGCGCAGGATCGGCAGTTGTTTGAAGTTGCCGCGCAGGCGTTCGGAAAAGCGGTCGCCGGGATACAGGTACTGGGTGTCGGCGTAAACATCCACTGACACGCACTGACCCGCATCCGAAATGCCGATATTGGCGTAATGCAAATGCGTGAGCATTTCGACGGGGATATCGGTCACGATGAATTCCCCTTGCTCTGGATAGATGTTGTAATAATTGTAGTACGCGAGGAGGCGCGTGTTGATCAGCGGTGACGGTGTGGTCGCTTGAGCGTTAACCTGGTAAGTGCTCATCCAGAGCAGAGCAATGGTCAGGACTAGTAAGCGTTGTTTCATGTTGATTCCTTGAAGTTCAGTTCCATTCAACCGTCCGCAGTCTGGATCGCGGGCGGTATACCAGTGGGCGGTTGCCAGCAACCGCAATCGAAAAGGGGTGCTTTCACACCCCTTATCATGCTTGCGAACGGGCCAATCCGTACGGATTACGGGGTGTCCGTGTCGGGATTCAGCACCACTTCTTCCGGCGTACAGTTAGTCTTTTGCACCTGTCGAATTTCAATCGGCCAACCGTTGTTGGTGTAGGTGATCAGCACTTCCGAATTGTCGTAGGTGCGCTGCATCAAATCCAAACCGTAGGTCTGAATATCCGCGTACACTTGCGGCGTGCTGAGCACATAATCGATGTTGCACAGGTTGTCGTTGAGCAGGTTGTAGCGAATTTCCGGGTCCGTGTCAACGCGGAAGAAGTGCTCGGTGTTCGGGCGATTCTGGCGCAGGTCGACAAAGGCATAGTTGTCGGTAGCGATGACTGCGTCTTCCG
>CALKIA010000604.1 GCA_937988705.1 uncultured Chloroflexota bacterium
TCTAGGACGTCACCCTTTCAAGGTGAAGACACGGGTTCGAGTCCCGTTAGGGTCAAATTTCGTAGCCTAGATAAATATGAAAGCGGGAACGTGTAGAAAATCGTTCCCGCTTTTTCGTTGACCACAATTTTCGCCACGAACTGCCGAATGGCCTGCCTAGCCAAGTCGATATCGTCCCCAGTCAGAGCAGCTCGAATACTCGCGATCCACTCCTGGAGCTGTTCCTCACCGATTTTGGGAATGTCTTTGGGTTTGACTAACACATCTTCCAGAGTGACGAGTTCTGCAATCAAGCGCCGTTCCTCTGCCTCGCGTTCTTGCAAGCGAGCTTGAATGCTGGTCGAGAGTCCGAGTTTCTCCAGCGCGTCGATCAGCTTGCGAATCGCTGTCTGAACCTCATCGAGTTCGGCTTGAACAGCGGCGATCCGCGTTGAAACGTCCCGATTACGTTCGGCTAGCGAGGTCGCGAGCGCATCCGCAATGGGACGCAGATTGTCCACCGTTAAGACATGTTCCATCAGGTTATCGATGACCGCCTGATCCAGTGCGGCCGCACCGACGCGCCCAGCCTGACAGGCTTGATCGCGCGAATTCTTCTTGTGCGTGCAGATGTAGAAGTCCCAACGCGAGCGTTTGCCTTCACGAGCGGGCACGGTGTCGGCATTCATGGGATGTTCTTCGCCGGGTTTCGCCCCGCAAAACACCAGCCCGGTCAACAGATGACGACTGGCCACCCGGCGCGGCTCGTGCAGCGGGTTCACCGCCTGCTTCTTCTGTTTAGCCGCGCGTTCGGCTCGACGCTGCTGTTCCGCTTCCCACCAAGCGGACTCGATTAGCGGCTCGACGAAGTTTTCCAGCACATGCCCACCGTAAACCAGCACGCCCGTGTAGATCCGGTTTTCAAAGAAGTGGGTATAGCCACTGGTGTTCTTATACAGCCGTGTCGCTTCCATGATCTTCTTGATGGGCAAACCTTCATGGCGCATCTTCCAGGCCAGATGGCAGCGATCCCATAAGCCATCCTCATGATCAGGGACGATGCGTTGGACGTAATGCTTCTCACCGCCGTGATTTCGTCCCTTGCGGTCACGCACGCCGACCAGAATGCGCTCAGCTTTAAACCCGACGGGCGGTGGTCCGGGAAGAATGCTCAAGTAACGACCATCATGGGTGGGCCAATCAGGATTGTAGGCACGAAAGCCGGGATCGTTGTCACGCAGGGTGACGATGTCCGCCAGACCACGCCGGGTATTGTCGGACTGTTCCTGCAGCAACTTTTCATCTTGAAGGGCTTGGACCACCTCGAAGAGCGCGTTAATGGACGGATCACCGGTCTCAACCGAGGCGATCAACGGAATGATCGTGATGCCGCGTAAACGTAGATCCGATTTGATGTGCGTCGTCTCGATGCTGTCGCGACCCAAACGGTTGGATTTCCATACCACCAGACCAAATGGATACTTCTCCATGTGTTTCTTGCGCTTGTCGAGATTGCGTATATGCCGAAAGCGCGCAGCGATGTCCATTTGCATCTGGTTGAGCTGGCTGCGTTTTTCCGCATCAGAGCCGGTTTTGGCTTCATCGAAGTAGGTACGCTCCAGGATGAGCTGATGTTTGGCACAGTACTCCTGAATGGCGACGAGCTGCTGCTGCACCGAGCGATCCTGCTCTTCGCCCCCGGAGTCGCGGCAGTAGGCCAGCACGTGAGCACCAACGGGCAGCGGACAATCTTGACGGATCAGATGAAGATAACGTTCGTTCGACATGGACACCTAACCGCGGTATAGCTCATCGACCATGCTCGGGTCGAAGCGCAAGTTGAGTTTCGCAACAATCAGGGCTTTAACGCGTTGGCGTGTGGATTCGGGGAGCCGCTCCCAGGGCGTTCCGAAAACCTTCGTCTGCGGTTCAATCCGCAGAACGTCGGCGGCTTCCAACATCTGGTAGTCACTGATTAAGCGGTTAGCCGCGACGCGGAGTGCCCCAGGCTGGACCAAGTCGATACCGGTGAGGGCGGTGGCCGTTTCCTGCCGCATGGCCTGCATTGCTGCTCGTACCTGGGGGCGATCGGCTAACGCTTCGAAGAGACTCAAGACCGCAGCCTGGTTTTCCGGGGGCATACGGTCAAAGAGGGTACCAAGATACTCCGCACGCACCGAGATTTGATCGGCTTGCGCCGGAATATAGCCCGCCAACCGGAACAACTTCAACGGATCGACGTCCAGTGCATCGGCGACGCGCCGCAGAGTGCGGGCGTCCGGATCTTTGGCCCGCGGATCACGACCCACCTTGAGCAGATTGCGCACAGCCGACTCCGACACGCCCGCTGCCTGAGCGAGTGAGCTGTTATTGTGGTGTTGTTGTTCCATCAGATCAGCAACAAAGTATCCGAGGGTATGCGGTGGGTAAGTCATGGCCAGTCGACGTCCTCGCTGAAATAGCGATACGGATTCTGCCCACATTATACACAAGGGAGATGATGATCTTTCCAAATCTGCGCAAACTCCTTGACATAGCAAACGAACCCATAGTATAGTGTTTTATGAAACGAATATCGATTTACAAAACGTAATGAAAGGTGCTGCCGTGAGGCAGCTTTCATTTTACCACAAATTCGTTTTGTAAAACGAATACCACTGCAAGGAACGATGGATTGGCAAGACGTGGTCGTCCGAAGAGCACATTCCAACTGACGATTGGCGCTGACCCTAAGCTCAACCGCTTTGGCAGTCTCGCCGAAGCGCTGTGCGCCAATACCGATCTGCTCGCAGAGCTCATCCGGCAGGGAGACGCCTTACGCGCATCCGCTGAGGCCGACAAGACAGACCAACCCCAGCCTGAAGCGGTGACTGGAGGTGACTAGGCGTTTATTTGATTGGCTTACCCGGTTTCAACCCGTTTTTCCAAGGAGCTTAAGCATGATCAAGCGTATCGAGTTCACTCTCAAGCTCGATGATCCCAACGAGGCAGCGATCTATCAGGCACTCCGTCCTTCGCTCAAATATCGACGGGCTGGCGCCTTAATCCGCGCTGCACTCAACGTGCATTTCACCAAACTCGACAGCAGTCGTACACCCGCCCGCAGCACGAGCCAACGAGGAGATCATTCATGAGCAAGCGCAGAACAACCCAAGCTGGATTACCCGGCAGCAGCATTACCGTCGGGCTGGATATCGGCTATGGGGTCACGAAAGCGGTGACCACCGATCAAATTGTGACGTTCCCCTCGGTGATGGGGCATGCCCGCGAACTCAAGTTTGCGCAAGAGGACATCGCGGAGCGGCATCCCGGCGATCAGATCACCGATGACGAGGGAGCGTGGTTTGTCGGTGATCTGGCACTGGCGCAGCTTCCGCCCGGCGAACTGCTCCGGTTGCGGGGACGCACGGCGAACGAAGCGACGATGGGGAATGCCTTTCGGCTGCGGCTGGCGAAGGTCGCCATCGGCAAGCTGGTCGCGGGGATGTGGAACCGCGACATCGTGCATATCCGTT
>CALKIA010000605.1 GCA_937988705.1 uncultured Chloroflexota bacterium
AGCTGAGTGACGTCTATCCGTGCACTGCCTGACACGCTGGCGGCTACAGTGCCACACCTCGGATCCGGGGAACCCAGAATCGAGGTGTAACGGTACCCACTTCCTAAACAGCCGCCTTTACATGCGGAAAAATACCGACAAGAGGTGCAAGTAGCGGACTGAACTTGGGGAGGGATGTAGCTCTGTATAATCTCCACTAACGTATCTGTATTGAGATTCCCCATGGGGATGTCTCGAAAACATGTACAGCCGCAGAGGTCGCCATCTGGATAAAGATATGCCTTTGCAACACCGGCCCCGCAATTTGTGTCAAACGGACCCGGAGCTATGGCGGCAACCTGAGCATTGCTCAACGCAGACAGAGCATGGAAATCGAACATAGGAGTCATCCGAACAAGGGTCTTGCATGCTCTCGATCTAAGCGAGTAAACGCCTGCATTCCATTCTTCTGACGTAAGTGGCGAGCCGGCGGACGACCTGCCTGCATAGGTAGCGCGCTTAATCGCGATATGAGTGAGACCGAGATCATCCAATTCCGTTATGAGCTCGTCTGCCCCATCAAAAAAACTCCTCTCCATGACGGTTGTAGATACCGAGCAACGGACGCCAGCTGAAATGAGTAGCCGCAGCGTACTGAGAGAACGATCAAAGGTTCCATCTCCTCGGACTAGGTCATGCTGTGTTTTCGATCCATCTATTGATACCTGCACCAGTACCTTGCTAGCTGCGATGACATCTAGATTCGCGCGACGGAAGTAGCCGGTCGCGCCATTTGTGTTCACTATCGTATCGAGCCCATGTGAGATACAAGCGTCTAGTAAAAGCTGAAAGCCTTTGTAAATCGTCGGCTCGCCTCCCGTAAGGAGCACCGTCGCTTGTGGAAACTCTTCTTTTATCTGCGACAGTGCTCTCAGCATCAGCGCGACCTCCGCCGCCTCACTCCGAAAGGGCGATGAATCGCGGATGCAGTGGCTGCAAGTGAGATTGCACCGTTCTGTCAGAACCAAATAGATTTGCTGCATTATTCGAGTTCTATATAGGGACGCTGACTGGGCAGAGCGGTCTCCGTGATCTCGCGAGACGCCTTGCGGACTTTTTCAAATAGGACCTCAAGGAGAGCTTCTGGAAAATTGTCATTCTCCTCTAATGAATGCGCAACATATTGCTCGAGTAGTTGCGGAAGTTCGCCGTGCTTGCAGATGCGATCGAGCCAGTCTTGCAGCGTAGGTGGGTAAAGACCTATCGCCAAATGCGCGGAGCTGCATTCCCCCGTTTCTGTAAAGTGCCACACGCCGCGGGGGCAATAGAAAACGTCACCCTTCTTCAGCAGAACCGAACTCCAGCCTGCTCGGCTCGCAGGGACTTGCGGGCTAGCTTGGCCGCGGATTGGTTTCGTCAAATCATGCGGCGCATGCCGGTAGAACCACCGTTTCGCGCCGTGGAGTTGAACAGCGAATACATCATGACGATCGAAGTGCGCATTGACGCCGACGGTGTTGTGAGCGGTGTAGTAAGCATTGCATGACACTTTGAAACCAAGATCCCGGGAAAGCCCATCAATGAACTCTTCCAGTGGGCTGCTTAACTTCTGGACCTGGTCAATGACCAAAGTGGCACCGTGTGCAATTGCCCGGACGAGCTTCTCTGGATCCAGATCATCGTTCCGATTGTTTGCGTAACGATCTTGGTCACGTATTAGATCGTACTTATGAACTGAGTTAGCGTGATCCGTAGCCCGGACTCGCGGATAGGTCAAGGGGACGAAGTTCAAGATGTGATTGAGTGCGGACATTCCAAAAGTAGAGTCGAACCATTCCCGCTCATGGGGAAGGACCACGGCTCTCTTGCCGTAGACGTTCTCCATAAACGACTTAACGTCCACTAGCCCCGTAAGCGCTTCAAAATTCTTCATAGATGGGTGCCGAAGGTCTTGTTATTAGCCTCACACCTTGCGCGCGGAGCTTCGTCAACTGGCGAACAGGGATAGCATCTTCGATATAGCTGATATCGAGAGATCTGAGGGTACGGGATTCGACAATCCAATCCGGCAGGGATGTCACCTGTGTGCGCGCCAGGCCAAGCGACTG
>CALKIA010000606.1 GCA_937988705.1 uncultured Chloroflexota bacterium
ATGATGGCCTGAATATCGACTTCGCCCATAATCGCATTGTCGTGAACGGCAAGCCGTATGGATTGACCCCGACCGAGTCGATTTTGCTGCATGTGCTGCTGCGCAATGCCGGGCGTGTCGTCGAAAATCGTATGCTCATCGCCCGCGTGTGGCCGTCGGAAGAAGTCTACGAAGATACGCTGCGCGTGCACATGCACCGCCTGCGCCGCAAGCTTGAGGCCGATTCGCATCACCCGCACTACATCCGCACCGAACGCGGTGTTGGCTACATGTTCACTGTGCGCCCGCCAGAAGGCATTGCCTTTGAAGGCGAAGAAGCGCTGGTGGAAGAATAAGTGAGTTGCCGTTACCGGTCAGCCAGCAGCACCTGTTTCTCGCTGCTGGCTAACCGTACCTCTGTTTTCCCCATCAGTGCGCTAGTTCTCCCCTAAACCGCTCCAATTCGAGGTGAAAATCTCACCAATTTGCCCCATAATGGAGGCAGAGTGAGTGAGGGCTTCCTGATGATCACAACACCCCCGTTACGCAAAATGACGGTTGAGGAGTTCGACCAGTTCGTACTGCTCCCCGAAAACGTAGACAAACACTTTGAATACATTGGAGGAGAGCGTGTCGAAGTCGTTTCGAATGCTTATTGCTCCATCGTGGCTGGTCTCATTATTGGCTGGCTGCACAAATATTTAATGGAACATGGCAATTTTGGTTGGGTGACCGTTCCCGACGGCGGCTACAAAGTTCTCGGCGACCGCTACATGCCCGATGTCGGCTTCATCCTAAAAGCGAAGTATCCCAAAGCGCCAACTGAAACTTGGATCAGCCTCCCGCTCGATCTCGCGGTCGAAGTGATTTCCCCAAGTGACGACGAGCATGATGTCCGCGCGAAGGCGATCAATTACCTGCGGGCGGGGGCGGTAGTGTGGATTATTGACCCGGATAAAAAGGTTGTTCAGGTACTTGTGCCCGGCGAAGCACCGCGTCTGTTGATCAGCAGCGATATTCTCGACGGCGGCGCGCTGTTACCCGGCTTTGCGCTCCCGGTAAAAGACATCTTCCCGGAATAGAATCTGCGGTTTCTGCGACCTCTGAATCAACAAGCGACCGTCATGTTGACGGTCGCTTTTGCTGTCCGGCGACTTGCAGCTTTACTGCGCTGCGTTGACCGTCGCCCGGGGCTGTTCAGCAGTGACAACCCGGCGCATCATCTGCGTCTTGGTGACGATGCGCCCACCGCGCACAGTCGCACCGATGACCAGCGCGGCGCTGATGAGGATGAAGTCCTTGACGACGTACTGGCCTTCCAGCGTCCAGACGAAGGGAAAGACTTCCCACATGCGACCGGGCACAAAGAGCAGCGGGGACATCGCGCCCGCCATCTGGAAGAGATTGAGGATGATGATGGCACGCAGAAAACGTCCGGTGATATATCCTAGTCCAATAGCGACTTCCATCGCGCCGATGACGGGCACGATGAACCCGTCCATAAAATCGGGCATGAGCGCCTGAATGAGCGATTCAGCCGGGCTGGCGCCGGGGATGAGTTTCAGCGCGCCAAACCAAACGAAGATGACGCCGACCGAGATGCGTAGAAAAGTAATTCCATGCCGTGCTAGCCAGTGGACGATAGTGCGATCCACTGTATCGAGACAAATCCCCAAAAGATCTGCATACCGCTGCAGGAAGCTGTTGCTGTTCATGTGTTGCTCTCCACTTGTAGTGCCTGTCGTTTACGGGCTTCATTACACCACAATCAAGCAGCGCGGTCGCCACACCAACGAATGGATTTCGGCTGCGCGAAAAGAGTGAGGCGGTTTTCAGACACAAGGCGGAAGAGGGTAGTCACTTGGCTAAGCCGAGCAACAAAAAGGACGCCTTACATAGCGTATAGCGTCCTTTTCTTCGTCTCTATGGGGGGAGAAGTTCGGGTGAGCTGACTTGACGCGAGTTATGGATAAGCCTCATTCGCGCGTAACCCCTCTCCCACGCAAGCGGAGAGAGGTCGGGGTGGGGTGAGAGAAATGTTATCCAGACCTGACGTTACTTAGTTCCGGTTCAACCGGGGGTCGAGTGCGTCGCGCATGCCGTCGCCGAGCAGGTTGAAGCCCAGCACCGTGAACATGATCGCCAGACCGGGGTAGAAGACCAGATGCGGCGACGTGAACACACGGTTGCGCGCTTCGCTGAGCATCGCGCCCCATTCCGGCTGCGGCGGCTGCGCGCCCAGGCCGATGAACGACAGCGCGGCGGCTTCCAGCACCGCCCCGCCAATGCCGAGCGTCCCTTGCACGATCAGCGGCGTGAGCGAGTTCGGCAGAATATGGCGAAACAGAATGCGTCCGTTGGTCGCACCGAGCGCGCGCACGGCCGTGATGTACTCATATTCGCGCGTGGCGAGCACGCTGGCGCGGGCGAGGCGGGCATACTGCGGAATCGACACCAGCGCAATCGCCAGCAGCGCGTTTTGCAGACCGGGGCCGAGCACGGTAACGATCGCAATCGCCAGCAGCAGCGACGGAAAGGCTAGCAGTACATCCATGATGCGCATGATCACGTTGTCGATCCAGCCACCGTAGAAGCCCGCGACCATGCCGAGCAGCGACCCGACGAGGATCGCGACGGTCACACTGGTGAAGCCGACGACCAGCGACACACGTGACCCGTACAGCAGGCGGCTGAACTGGTCACGGGCATTCAGGTCTAACCCCATAAAATGCTGCGGTTCCGTCTCCGGGCAGCCGAGCAGATGAATGCACGGCGTGCGCGCGGGGAGCTGCCCCGTGTGCCCCGGCTGACCAATCATCGATTGCAGCGGATCATGCGTGGCGATCAACGGCGCGAAAAGAGCGATCAGAATCAGAAGAGCGATCAGGATCATGCCGAGCACAGCGCTGCGATTGCGCAACAGGTACTTGAGCGTATCCCGCAGTAAGCTGGAACGAGGCGCTTTTTTCACCTGCGAGTCTTTGTTGAGTTGAGTGACGCTAGGATTCGCCTGAGCCATTGCTTAACCTAACCGAATACGCGGATCGAGATAGCTGTAAATGAGGTCGGTGAAGAGGTTGATCACCACAAACGAGACGGCAATGACGACCGTGAAGCCCTGCACGAGGGTGTAATCACGGGCGGTGATGCCATCGACCAGCGTGCGTCCGACCCCCGCCAGACTGAAGATCGTCTCCGTCAGCACCGCGCCGCTGATCAGCAAGCCGAAGTTCAAGCCGATAATCGTCACCACGGGCAGCAGCGCGTTGCGCACAGCGTGACCGAGGACAACGTGCATTTCGCGCAAACCTTTGGATCGGGCGGTGCGCACATAATCCTGATTGAGTGTTTCCAGTACGCTGGAGCGGGTCATGCGGGCGATGATCGCCATCGGGATCGTGCCGACTGCGACGGCAGGCAGAATCAGGTGTTTCAGTGCATCGGCGAACAAAGCGCCGTTAAGTGTCAAAATTGAGTTCAAGATATTCAAGCGGGAAACGAAGATCAGGAGTTGACTCGGCTCTTGTCCCTGCACTACCCAGCCCCACAGTTCATAGAACGGCACCGGACTGAAACCGGGCGACAAACGACCGGAAGGCGGCAGCGCGAACGGCGTATCCTTGAGGATCACGCCAAAAATATAGGCCAGCATCAAACCGAGCCAGAACACCGGCATCGAAACGCCGATATTCGCGCCGATCATCGTGCCAACATCCACGGCCGAATTGCGATAATACGCGGAAACGATCCCTAAAGGTATGCCGAGCACGATGGCAAACACGAGCGCGGCGAGGGCCAATTCAATCGTGACGGGCAGACGTTCCGCCATGAGTGAGGTCACGGAAACGCTGTAGCGAATCGAATTGCCGAGATCGCCCGTGAGGATCTGGCCGATGTAGATCACAAATTGTTCAGGGATAGACCGATCGAGACCATTACGAACGGCAAAGGCCGCGCACAACTGGGGGGTGGCGCGTTCGCCGTAAATCGCCGTACAGGGATCGCCGGGAATGGCGCGTGCCAGAAAAAATGTTACCGCGAGGATGCCCAGCAGCACCGGGATAGAACTAACCAAACGGCGGAGGATAAATGCGCCCATGACAACCACTCATTCTCTGGATGCACGTAGGGGCGCATTGCTGCGCCCCTACAGAAGATCGGAAGGTTACGTTATATACCCGTTATTCGGCGGGCGCGTTCAAGAACGCCTTGAACAGGTACGTCCAGTAGGTGAAGCTGCCATCGCGCCC
>CALKIA010000607.1 GCA_937988705.1 uncultured Chloroflexota bacterium
CGTGTTCGGGCGGCACAATGGCGATCAGCTTGCCTTCGTTGGCGACATACAACGGGTCCATGCCGAGCAGTTCGCAAGCCGCCGCCACTTCAGGACGCACCGGCAAACGGCGATCTTCCAAGGTAATGCCGACTCCGGCGGAGCGGGCGATCTCGTTGAGTGTCGAGGCCAGCCCACCGCGCGTGGGGTCGCGGAGAACATGAATCTCCGGCGTGATCGCCAGCATGGCCGCGACCAAACCGTTGAGCGGCGCTGAGTCGCTCTGGATGAGCGTTTCAAACTCCAGACCCTCGCGCACGCTCATGATCGCCATGCCGTGATCGCCAATTGTCCCGCTGACGAGGACGACATCGCCGGGGCGGGCGTTTTGCGGCGCGATATTGACGCCATCGGCGATTAGCCCGATGCCGCTGGTATTGATGTAGATACCGTCGCCGTGCCCTTTGTCGACGACTTTCGTGTCGCCGGTGACGATCTGCACACCAGCTGTGCGCGCCGCCGCCGCCATGCGCTCAACGAGCGTGCCGAGCGTGGCGACCGGCAGCCCCTCTTCGATGATCAGGCCTACACTCAGAAACAACGGTCGAGCGCCCAGCATCGCTAGGTCGTTCACCGTGCCGTTGACCGCGAGGTCGGCGATGCTGCCACCGGGGAAGAACAGCGGGCGCACGACATACGAATCCGTCGAGAAGGCGAGCCGCGCTCCGGCGATCGTTAGCGCTGCGCCATCAGCCAGCGCTGCGAGCGCGTCATTCTGGAAGGCGGGTACGAAGAGGTGTTCGACCAGTTCGCCAGATAATTTGCCGCCGCCGCCGTGACCCAGCACGATTTGCGGGTAGTCACGCAGCGGCATGGGGCACACCCAGCCGTTGATGTCAATTTCAGTCATGACCCAATGCTCTCCACTGCCACAAAGCGCCCGTAGTTGTAATAGGCGGCGCATGCGCCCTCACTCGATACCATCGTCGCACCGAGCGGCTTGCGTGGCGTGCATTCCTTGCCGAAGGCCGGACACTGATTCGGTTTGATCAACCCCTGCAGAACCTTACCGCTGTGACACAATGGCGACTCTTGCGTGTGCACGCCTTCCACCTGAAAACGCGCCGCCGCATCGAAGTTGCGGTAGGCGGCGCTCAACTGCCAGCCGCTCTGGGGGATCAGGCCGATGCCGCGCCACTGGCGGTCGCACACTTCGAACACGTCCGCGAGGATGCGCTGCGCCGTCACATTTCCCTCGCGCTGGACAGCCCGCGCATAGCCGTTTTCGACCTCCGCCCGTCCCGACTCCAGTTGGAGGATGACGCGGTGAATTCCCGCCAGCACATCCAGCGGTTCGAAGCCCGTCACGACGATGGGAACGTGATACTGCGCCGCCAGTGGTTCATACTGCCAGTAGCCCATCACGCTGCACACATGACCGGCGGCCAAAAATGCCTGGACACGGTTGGTCGGGGCGCTCATCAGTGCTTCGATGGCGGGCGGCACGAGCACATGCGACACCAGCATCGAGAAATTGGTGAGCTTCTGCTTGTGCGCCTGGACGACGGCCATCGCATTGGCGGGCGCGGTCGTCTCGAAGCCGATGCCGAAGAACACCACCTGTTTGGTCGGGTTGTCACGGGCGATCTTGAGCGCGTCCAGCGGCGAATACACGATGCGCACATCGCCGCCCTGACTTTTGACCGTGAACAGGTCGCGGTCGCTGCCGGGGACGCGCAGCATGTCGCCGAACGAACAGAAGATCACGTTCGGCTGCGCCGCAATGGCCAGCGCCCTGTCAATTGTTTCAAGGGGTGTCACACAGACCGGACAGCCGGGACCGTGAATCAGCTCGATTTCCGCTGGCAGCAGTTGGTCGATGCCGTTGCGGATGATCGAATGGGTTTGGCCGCCGCACACTTCCATCATGGCCCACGGACGGGTCACTACTGCGCGGATTTCTGCCAGCAGCTTCTGGACGAGTTCGCCGTCGCGAAATTCAGCTAGATATTTCATGCACGACCTAAATCTATCACTCTTCAGAATGGGAGGTGGGCTGCGCTGTTTCTGGCGTCAATTCCGCTTCGAGCACGCCCAGCTCTTCGAACAGCTTCAGGGTTTCGAGCGCTGACTCCTCGTCAAGGCGGGTGATGGCGAAGCCGACATGCACGATGGCGTAGTCACCGACGACGGCCTCCGGCACATATTCGAGACACACCTCTTTGACGATGCCGCCAAAGTTGACTTTGCCCATGCGCGCGCCCGAACCTTCACTGGCGTAGATTTCGGTGATTTGACCGGGTACTCCGAGACACATGCTGACCTCTCTCTGCTGCACTGTTAAGTTTATTGTAGGGCAAAGAGCCGCCGCTGCCGTGTGAGAGGACTCACCTTATCTCTGCCAGAACATCACACGGTTTTATGCCTGTCCCCTCACTTGTGTTACAATTTGGCGCGCCCAGAAAGAAAGTGAACCCGCTATGCCCTTCGATCCCAATTCACCTGACTTTAAGCGTGACCCTTACCCGACTTACGCGCAGTTGCGCCGCGAAACGCCGATCTTCCGCGATGCGAGTACCGGTTTCTGGTTCGTCAGCCGCCATGCCGATGTGTCCGCGCTGCTGCGTGATCGCCGTCTCGGGCGTTCCATCG
This sequence comes from uncultured Chloroflexota bacterium, assembly GCA_937988705.1. GTDB lineage: Bacteria > Chloroflexota > Anaerolineae > Aggregatilineales > Phototrophicaceae > Flexifilum. Next base: position 2,632 of record CALKIA010000607.1, read on the forward strand.
ATCATGTGCTGAGCCGCGCTGAGCTGGGCGTTCCGGCGAAAAACCCGCGGTATGCATCGTTTGACAAATTGAGCGCCAACTCGATGTTCGACAAAGAGCCGCCGGATCACACGCGCTTGCGCTCACTGGTGCATAAGGCGTTCACACCCCGGCGCATTGAAAGCCTGCGCGATCAGGTTCAGACGATTGCGAACGCGCTGTTGGATGCCGCCATGCCGCGCGGCGAGCTGGACATCCTCGAGGACTTTGCTGTACCGCTCCCAGTCACTGTGATAGCCGAACTCCTTGGCGTGCCCGAAGCGGATCGCCACCGCCTGCGCCCGTGGTCGCACGACATCGTCGCCCTGTATGAACTCAATCACACCGCGCCACAGGCCGACCGCGCCATTCAAGCGGCGGAAGAATTTTCCGACTATCTGCGCCAGCTAGCGCGGGAGCGGGCGCGGAATCCGCAGGATGATTTGCTCAGCGCGCTGGCGACCGTCGAAGAAGCGGGCGAAATGCTCACCGAAGATGAGCTGATTTCGACATGTGTGCTGCTGCTCAATGCAGGGCATGAGGCGACCGTCAACGTCATGGGCAATGGTCTGCTGGCGCTGTTCCAGAACCCCGATCAACTGGACCTGCTGCGCGCGCGCCCGACCGAACTGCTCAAGCCGGCGGTCGAAGAACTGCTGCGCTACGATACGCCGCTGCAATTGTTCCGGCGCTGGGTGTTGGAAGACTTGGAATTTGGCGGCATCCAGTTCAAGCAGGGCGAGCAGATCGCGCTGCTGTTCGGCGCGGCCAATCGTGATCCGGAAGCGTTCGCCCAGCCGGATCAGCTTGACATTACGCGGGTCGATAACCCGCATGTGACGTTCAGCCTCGGCATTCATTTTTGCCTCGGCGCGCCCCTCGCCCGCATGGAATTGCAAATCGCGCTGGCGACACTCCTGCGGCGCTTGCCGACCATGCGGCTCGAGTATGCGCCGGAATACCGCGACAGCTACGTGATTCGCGGCTTGCAAGACTTAATTGTTCATTTCTGACCTGTAAGGATAAACGATGCGCCTCCTCATAGATACTGACGCGGGAATTGACGATGCCGTTGCGCTGCTGATGGCATTGGCGCACCCCGGAACGACCGTTGAAGCCATCACGACGACTTATGGTAACGTCGCGCTGGAGAAAGTTATTCGCAATGTGCTGACCGTGCTGGAAATCACGGGCTGCCAGCAAGTACCCGTGTACCCCGGCGCGACGCAGCCGCTGGTCGCGCGCTGGGGGGCAGAGAGCATCTTTGGAGCGGACGGTTTGGGCAATTACGAGCCGCGTCCGGCGCTCACCAAAGGCGCGGAAGCTGAACACGCCGCGCATGCGCTCATTCGCCTCGCCAACACCTATCCCGGCGAACTCACGCTCGTCGCGCTCGCGCCCCAGACGAATATCGCGCTGGCGACGCGGCTCGACCCAACGTTCCCGAGCAAAATCAAAGAATTGGTCATCATGGGTGGGGCAATTGCCGCCGAAGGCAACACCGATAACATTGCCGCAGAGTGGAATGTCTATTGCGACCCGGAAGCGGCGTTCATCACCTTGAGCGCCTTCCCGCAGGCGCGGCTCGTCTCGTGGGAGACGACCCTTCAGCACGCGCTCCCCATCGACGACTATAACGCGCTCATCGCGCTGCCGACGCCCAGCGCCCAGTTCTTCAAGGCGATCAACGGTGTGTTCATGGACTCGGCCATCACCGGGCGGACGTCGCCGTACTATCTGCTGCCTGACCCGTTGGCGATGGCGGTAGCGCTCGAACCCACGATCATTCGGCAGAGTAAAACGCGGCACATGACCGTCGAACTGCACGGTACGCACACGCGCGGCCAAACTGTCATCGATCACAGTGGACGGTTGGGGCAGCCCGCTAACGTCGAGATTGTGACCGATATCGATATGCAATTGCTGAATGCGCTGTTGAAGCAAGCGCTGGCGGGGTAGGGTAATTGGGTAATTGTGGGGCATGGCACGCCATGCCCCGACCGCAGCTGTGCGCGGACCGCTACTTGAGTGTCGCCTTGAGCCGATCCAGATACGTGGTATCGCGATCTGGTAGCTCGGGACTCACTTTTGACGCTTCGTTGAGGAAGTGGCTGTAATCGCGCCCCAGCTCCTGACCGCGCTTGGTGTGCATGTCGATGGCGTAATCGGGCAGGGTGGGGAGGACTTCCCCCGCTTCCACCGAACGGCGTATCCAGTTCAACAAATCGTCGCTGCCGCGTTCCTTCTGGCACTGGCACAGGAAGCGCACCGCGTGAATCGCGAAGAGATAGCGATCACCGCGCGGACGAGGCAGGCGAAAATGCATCTGAAACAGCGATTCGATCAGAATGGGGGCTTGCACATTGCCAAAGCCGACATCCTCGACCGAGATCACCTGCAAGCGTCCCCACAAATATTCTTCCAGTTCCGCGCTCGTGGTGAGCATTTCATAGGCTAGCAGCGCCGCGTTTTCCGTGTTGCCCCGGCGAATTTCTTTTTGCAGCGACGAGATCACCTCGTCGGCGGGGAAGTCGTGAAGCGTCCGCGCCAGCGTCCACGGATCACC
>CALKIA010000608.1 GCA_937988705.1 uncultured Chloroflexota bacterium
CGCCCGTCAGCCAGTAGTTGATCAGATCGGGGAAACCGAGGTAGGTCGCCGCCACTTCGAAAAGTGGGCTGTTGGCGCGTACGAGGCTGCCCAGTTGATACAGGGTGTTGAGGCTCATGAACTGGATGCCCGTGCGCTCGAAGATTTCGCGGCGCGGCACCCGCTGGAAGACCCATTCCATCAGGCCTTCGGTGCGGCTGTCCCGGTAGCACACCGGGCTGCCAATCAAATTCCCATCTCGATCAAGGAAGGCGAAATCGACCCCCCACGTATCGACGCCGATGGCACTGGCATCGACTTTCACCGCATCGATCCCGGTCTTGATCTCATGCCAGAGGCGAAACGTGTCCCAATACAGCGTCTTGCCGATCTCCACCTGAACATTCGGAAAACGGTGCGCAACTTCCATCGCGAGCGACGCGCCATCAAACGTGACTTTCGCCACGCGTCCTGATTCCGCGCCCAAATCGACGGCCACTAGGTGTGTCATGTGCCTTACTATCCTTTTCATTCAACCGGAACGAGATCAACGCGCGTCCCGCCAGCGCGGAACGCCTCCACCAGTTCAGCCGGCGCATCCTGCGTGCTGATGATGTGGAGAATTTTTTCTGGTCTGAGGAACGTGTACGGGGCAACCTGCCCCCACTTGGAGCCGTCGGCGAGGATGACGGTGCGGACGCAGCGCGCGATCATGGCACTTTTCATCGCCACTTCGTCCGGATCGATCTCCGTGCAACCGCCGATCAGCGACAAGCCGCGCGTCCCGAAAAAGCCGAGATTCAGGTTGATGTCGGGCAGGCCATCCGGTCGCCCCACAGTGGAAATCGAGTCGCGGCGCAGGCGCCCGCCCGAGACCAGCACCTGAATTTGCGGACTATCGAGGAAGTGCTGCGCCATGAGCAAACTGTTGGTGATAACGGTGACCTTCCGGAGGTTCTTGATGTAGGGGATGAGCGCGTAGGCGGTCGTACTGGCGTCGAGCGCCAGGCTGCAACCATCTTCCAGCAGATCAGCGGCGGCGGCGGCGATGGCCAGCTTCTCCGAGCGGCGTTTGGCTAAACGCACATGGAACGAGAGCTCCGGAGGAATGGTGCTGCTTTCACGGCTGACGGCTCCGCCATACGTGCGTTCGAGCAGCCCACTGTCTTCCAGAGCACGCAAGTCCTGACGGATGGTCACGGCGCTGACGTTCATAAGTTCGCTCAGGGACTTAACGGAGACGCGCCCGTGCTGCTTGAGTTGGTCAAGAATAATTCGGCGTCGTTCTTCAACAAACATCGGGTCAGACATGTGGACACAACTTTCTTAGATGCTGACTCTGGCAAAAAAGACAGAAAACGGAGTCAAAAGAAAACTATTTTCTTTCATTGTAGCCAAAACCCAGTGAAAGTGAAAACTGAGAAGTGGAAAAGCAGCCGGAAAAACGGCAAAATACTACAGAATCTTCTATACGAGGCTCGGTTTTGAGGCCTCCGCACCGCTTGAGGAGAACCAAGCTTATGCAATATCGTGATTTTGGGCGAACGGGATGGAAAGTCTCCGAGATTAGTTTTGGCGCATGGGCGATTGGATCGGCCTGGGGCTCGGTGAACGATAATGATTCAATGGCGGCGCTGCACCGGTCGCTCGATTTGGGGATTAACCTGTTTGACACTGCCGATGTCTATGGCGACGGACACAGCGAACAGTTGATCGCGCGGCTGCGCAAAGAACGCAGCGAACCATTCTATGTCATCACGAAAGCGGGCCGACGCCTGCCGCAGCAAACGGTCGAAGGTTACAGCCGCGAAAATCTGACGCTGTGGACCGAACGCAGCCTGAAGAATCTGGAAGTCGAGACGCTCGACCTCGTGCAGCTCCACTGCCCGCCGACCGATTTGTATTATCACGCCGAAGTTTTCGGCTTGCTGGATGATCTCGTGCAGGCGGGAAAAATTCGCCACTATGGTGTAAGCGTGGAGCGCGTCGAAGAGGCGCTTAAGGCGATTGAGTACCCGAACGTGCAGAGCGTGCAGATCATCTTCAATATGATGCGACTGCGACCGTCAGAATTGTTCTTCAGCGAAGCGAAGCGGCGGAAAGTGGGGATTCTGGCGCGCGTGCCGCTGGCCAGCGGGATGCTCACCGGAAAGATGAGTAAGGCGAGTCAGTTCTCCGCGGACGATCACCGCAATTTCAATCGCCACGGCGAAGCCTTCGACATGGGCGAAACGTTCTCGGGCGTGGATTACGACACGGCGCTGGCCGCAGTCGAACGCTACAAGGCGCTGCTGCCCGCGGGCGTGAGCCTCGCAGCGTTTGCGCTGCGCTGGATTCTCATGTTCGAGGCCGTCTCTTGTGCGATCCCCGGCGCGAAGAACCCCGTACAGGTGGAGAGCAACGCCGCCGCGTCGGACCTCGCGCCGCTCACGCCAGACGCCATGGCGGAAGTTCAGCGCGTGTACGATGAGATGATTCGCGCGCAGGTACATCACCGCTGGTAGGCAGAGTCCGACCCCACCCCCGGCCCCTCCCCGAATTCAGGGAGGGGAGCCAACAGCCCGCGCCGGGTTTGCCCGTCTCCCCGTAGACGTGGGAGACGGGGTCAGGGATGAGGGGTTTCTAAACACCCTCACAGGTGCGCCCTCAATCGGGCAGACACATAGGTCTGCCCCTACAATTGATACCGGATGGAGCATGTCTAGAGTATCTGATGATTGTCGGTTCTTCTCTCACAGTGGACGCTCCGTTGGGCGTCCCTACAAGAACGACAGTGAATACTCAAATACGCTCTAGCTGCCGACGGGGATAACTCCCGCTTCGGTGCAGGAATTGTAATTGCCGCCAAGAATCACATCGAAGTCGTATTCGCGATTGGGGTTGGGTTCCAAGCGAATGTTCTCCGGGCGGACGTTGAGCGTATGCGCAATCTGTTCAAGGCTGCTGCCCTTGCTACGTCCGGTATAGTCAATCAGCACCGTATCCGTATATTCACTCGTATCCGCCACGCCCGCCGCCGTGGGGTTGAAGCCATCCCACGCTAAGCGCTCCGAGGCGACGCGATCCCAGTCGACATTGGTCGTGCCATTGAGCACGCGGATACTCGCCCCTTCGGAGACAAGCTGACTGTCGGTCGCGGGGCTGTAGAAATCGATCAGCGTCTGCCGAATCGGGTCATAGTTGGGCAGCTGGACGTTTTCGCCATCGGCGGTTGTCCACGGCGTGGTGTGGTAAAGA
>CALKIA010000609.1 GCA_937988705.1 uncultured Chloroflexota bacterium
ATCGGTTGATCCAGACCGTAGCTGCGGCGGAGTGCGGCGGCAGTTTGCTCGTCTACCCGCGTGCCATACTTTTCCATATTGGAGATGTAAGTTGTGAGGAAGTCGCCCGGAGGCAGTTCAATGATGATGAAAGAAACAACACTGACAGCGATGAGAACGATGAAGCCATACAACAAGCGTCGCGCGATATATCTCATTAAGGCCATAACTACAGCAGTCCCATCACTATTTTCTACCAAAGGCCCACAGCTATCGGCTGTAGGGGTTATCGTTAGACTCTACATGCGAGAAGCTGCTCCCGCATGTAGAGGTTGTACTACACCATAACCAAACTCCGAGCGCCGCCGCTGTGGGCGGCGCTGAAGCGAACGGGATTACTCCGCGTGACTGGCCGGATCCGTCCAGAAGTACTGCTGCACAAACAGCGTCTGCGCATGGAGGGTTCCGTAGCCCTTGAGAGCAACCTCGGGTACGTTCATCAGACCATTCTTCGTCAGCGTGGGCATTGGAGGATAGCCAACCGTGCCGATGAGCGGAACCTGGTCCGAGAAGAACTGCCAGACCTCTTGCGCCAACCGGGTATATTCGGCATCCGAAGGTGCGGCATACCACGCAGCCATGCGGTCGAACTGATCTTTCCATTCCTGGGGCGGTTCTTCGCCAGCTGCGCCGTTCGTCTCGTACCACTGCCACCAGTTGACGGCGTAGTACATTTCCAAATTCGGTTGGAATTTGGTGGCGTACGGGAGGTAACAGGCGATTTCTTCCGCCAGATCGACATTCCAGCCCGTGACATCGTGGTCAGCGGCGCGCCCACGTTCGTCGCGCAGGGCACGAGCAACTTCAGTGATGATCAGTTCATGACCAACCGCTGCCCAGTAGCCACGCACCAGTTCCAGATGCTCGACCGTGAATTCGGGGAAGTAGAGATAAATGCTGCTCAGGCGCTCGCCATCGGGGCGCAAACGCCATACATGATCAGCGTCCCATTCCAGCCCCATTTCGTCCAGCAGCGCATTCGCTTGATCGACGTCGTAGGTCGCGTACTTGGTGCTCCATTCCTCACGGAAGTAGCTGGCGTTGGGATTGATCGTCGCCTACACCGGCTGGGCCAGCCCAAAATACAGCGTGTCGTTCATCTCGTTACGGTTGATCGCGTACGACATCGCCTGACGGAAACGAAGGTCATTATAGATTTCGCGCAGAACGGGGTTCTTGTGGTTCAGGTTGAACGAGAGGACGCACTGGCTGGGATTGGAGTTCGCCCAGTTGAGGATCTGGAAGTCGCCGTTTTCCTGATTGCCACGGGCGGCTTCGATTTGCGACAGGCGCACATCCGATTGGGTCATCTGACCCGCGAGGACGGCCGTCTCACGCAGCGTCGAGTCGGTCACAACATCCATGTAGATGTAGTCAATGTACGGCAGCTGCTGTCCGTCTGTGTCGACTTCGTGGTAGAAGGCGTTGCGTTCGAACACTTCGCGCGCCGTGGTGGACTCAATTTTGACCCACGGGCCCATATGCGGCTTGCCGGCAAACGGCCCCAGATGATAGGTACGGGCCAGGAACGCCTGATACCAGAAGTCGTAGCCCAGCGAAGCGGCAACGGCGTTGGCATCCGGGTTGAAACCGATGTGGAACTGGCTCATGTAGGCGACCGGCTCCGCAAACGTGGAACCAAGCGACATGCGTTCGTGCGCCGACATGTTCAGGATCGGGCGGTACGGTTCGGGTGACGTGATCAGGAGCGTGAAGTCGTCGATCTTGGTGAACTCAACGAGTTCGCCGCCCACGCGCCACGTCGAATACGGCCCCTGCGGGAACAGATCGGTATTGAGCTGTTCTTCGTTCCACCACCACAGCACATCATCAACGGTAAAGGGGCTGCCGTCCGACCATTTGAGACCTTCGCGGAAGTGGAAGGTGAATTCCTTCGCGTCCGCGGAAATCTCAACACTGGTGCACAGATCCGGTTCGATCACAGTACCATTGTTGTTCGTCTGCTGGGGGAAAACGAGCAGCGCGCCGTCGAGGAAGAAGTGGCCACCCTGCTGATAAGTTTGTTCGTGAATGACGCCACCGTAATTGCCGACGGCGGGGACTTGCCGGACGCGCGGCTCCAGAGGGAGGCGTTCATCGACGGCAGGCAGCGTGCCCGCGGCGACGCGCTCGGCGAGCATCGGGGCTTCCTTGTAGCGACCGCTCTGGGCGGCTGCCCCGACGGCGGGAGAAGCATAAGACGGTTTGACAAGACCTAACGCATTCGCCGCCGGAACACCAGCAAGCGCTAGGCCTGCCCCGACTGCGCTGGAAAGGCGTAGAAAATCTCTACGTGACAACTTTTTTTCTGCCATTATTTTCAGCTCCAATTGTTGATTTGTGACTTAAATTGCATTTAAGCCAGGAACTCAAGGATCGTCTTCTGACGTATCTGAGACCCCAAGATCCTCGTCTAGACCGGTGTTGGGTGCGCCTGCGCCTTCTGTTCGCCCGCGACCGCTAGGTTAAACCTTGGACATTCCTTGAAGCTCGACCCCCTGGAGTCCGCAGCGGCTCGCAAAGTGCCGAGTGATCGTGTGCTACCCCGCATACCCTGGACGGTATGGTTTCTTCGATCTCATCCCCCTCCTTGCCTTGGCTTCGTTCGGGGCACTTGTGAGAAACTACACCGTGAAGCCGCTCGACAATCAAAATTGGTCTGATGTCTTACCTAAAAGATACCTCTTTTTTTGGCTCTGTCAATAGAAAACCAGCAGATTCATTCGAGCGCAGTCTAAATAATATGAGGGCAATATTTATACTCAGCTTTACCTAATAATCATTGTTGCCAGAGAACCTCATGTAGACCCGTACGTGGTGCAGCCTCCGCGATGCGCGAGCACAAATCGGGCGCGCGTCTCAGTACCAATGAGCCGATGCGACACCCGCAGAGGAAAGATCTGTCCAGCGCTGACTACGCAAAA
>CALKIA010000610.1 GCA_937988705.1 uncultured Chloroflexota bacterium
AGTGATAGCAGCCTTCCAGATCGCGCAGCAGCGCCGCCGCGTGCAATAAGTGACCGAGCAGCGCCTCCCGTTGACCGGGCTGCGCTTGCATGTTGCCGAACAATCCGTACATCCGCCTTCACCTTTCCGTATTTCCGCCAAAACCCGCATACCAGTTAGAATTGTAGTGGCTTTGCGCTGGAAAGTACCTCTTATTTGTAAGTCGAACGTGTCTCATTTGCTCTGACGTTTTACAATTTACAGTGATAGTGTTGGCGATGCCTCGACAAACTCCGGTCTCTTCTGGGGATTTGAAATGACAACAGGCGCACCTAGCGACGAGCTTGCAAGCCCATTCACTTATCTGCCGGAAGAATACAGGGGGAGATGAAGGACAATGTTTACACGCACCAAATTGGGCAATCGTTTCATCATGCTCTCCCTGACTGTATATATACTCGGATTATATGTTCACCGCACTTTTGCACAGGCAGAGATTGATGTCATCACAGACATTCCTTCGGCTAATACGGGTTTGTACGAATGGTCGCCAGATAGCACTTTATTCACCTTCGTCGATACCACACGGCTCATCACACCGATCGACGTATTTTCACCTGTTTTCCAAGATGCGGCATGGCTGGCCTTCAACATCGATACCCGCATGGTGGAGAGTACATCTCAGAGTTGGCCGCTTCAGCCCGATGTGATGACGCAAAATTTCCCAGAATACATAGCCAATCAGTTCATTTATGCCTCGCCTGACAGCGGGCTCTTTCTTTACATGCGAGAAGGTGAGGCGTTAAATCTTCCAACGGTACCCGATGCAGCGGATACAGCCATTGCCAACGCCTCAACCGGAGAAAGCTTTCCACTTGACATCCCCATCCGCATCGCCTTTTCTCCCGAGTCCGATGCACAAGTCTATTGGGCGGCGACAAATCGAGCGGTTGCGTTCAGTACGACGAGCGCTGGTGCAGGTGTCGTGGAGCCGTTGAAGATTTACCATGTGCAGATTAACTCAGCAGCACCCTTGGATGGGCTTGTGCGCGAAGGGAATGCTCAGGTAAATGGCATCACCTATACGACCGTGAATACCAATGACAGATTGTTGGCTATTTCACCGGATGGTGAAAGTGTGCTGTTTATTGGCGCTCCAGATCCATTCCTGACGCAGGGCACGGCGCATCCATCACAGCTTGTGCTATGGCGACCGAATTATGCACAATCCAATCAGGTCCTTCCAATCCTCGATGCGGCGGCTATCTGTCAGGCGACCTTCGCGCCCGCTGCGCCTGCTCGTATCGTCGTGACACTTCAGGATGGACGTATCGCCCTTTACGATACGGACGTCGGCTCAGTGCAATTTCTATCGAGACAGAACTCACCCGGCTGCCAAGCGAACTTTTTCTCTCCTGACGGACGTTGGTTAGCAGTACCTTACAACACTTCAGGGCACGTCGGCTTTCAGGACATTGTGCAGCGCATTGCTGAAATGAACGCTCCCGCACTGCTGGCTCCTATCGCAGATGCCGGCGCGGATGTCGTTTTGACGAGTGGTTCCGGGGATGGGCGGGGGTCACTCACCCTTGACGGTACAGGCAGCGTCGATCCCGATGGAGGTGTGCTGACCTTTGTGTGGAGTATTGGGTCTGATCCACTCAGAAGCAATGGTGCGGTCGTCCAGCTTGATCTGTCTCGTGAACAAGTCGGGAGCGGATTACTGTTCACCCTCACCGTTAGCGACACCGATGGGTTAATTGGGCGCGACAGTATCTTGGTTACATTTGAAGCTCCTATGGCTACCGCAACGGCTACGCCGACCGATACTTTAACACCAACCTTCACTCCGACATTTACGGCGACATTTACGCCAACACCGACGCTAACGCTGACACCCACATTCACGCCAACTGCGACCTATACTCCTACCGCAACCAGCACCTTCACGGCAACGTTCACACTGTAAAACGTCAGAACCAGTGAGACAGAAACAGAGCTAAACTGAAGAGCTACTTTCTCCATATGAGAGATGAAAATAGGAGAAGAGTCAGATGGCCAAGGACGAGAAAGTATCCGCCGAAGCCGTAGGCCAATTGAACCTGTCGCAAAACGAACAATCGTGTGCGCTGCACCCGTCGAGATCGCGCAGCAGCGCCGCCGCGTGCAGTAAGTGACCGAGCAGCGCAGCCCGGTCAACGGGAGGCGCCTGCATATTTCCAAATAGTCCGTACATCCGCCGTTCGCCTTTCCGTATTTCCGCCAAAACTCGCCTACCCGTTAGAATTGTAGTGGTTTTCTGCTTTGCAAACATCGCATCATTGCTGATGACTTAAGCCAATACCAGTCGCATTTGGAGAAAATCTGCCAAGCGCTGGGCGGCAGCGGCAAACGCCGCATTTTCGGTTCGGGTAAAGGGGCGGAATGGCGCGGATTCTACGACAACTGCCCCACCCTTGAAAGTACGCCGCCAATTGCCGACACCTTTGCCATCAATGACGGTAAAACCGCCAAAAACCGTACTGCTGGCCTGGTCAAGATACTGCTGATCTAGCACAATGGAATGATCCCGATAATTGGAGAACTCGTCGTACGGTGGCAATAAGCAGGCTGTCGGTGAAGGGATCGGTGCGGTGGGGAGCAGTGCGCCGTGCCAATAAGTTTTGTCATCAATGACTTGCTGAAATAGGTGAGACCGTACCATGTCTAGGCCGCGTTTAGCGTCGGCAACGGTTAGCCCTGACCACCAGACAAAATCAGGGATCATGGCGGGTCCATGCCCGGTGAAAAAACGTGTAACTAGTTCAGCCAATGCTTCATCAGGTCCTAACGTCTTGGCGTGGGGCGCACGCTCATCCAGCAGCATGTAGGTAAATTGCTTCCCACGACGAGGGCCACTGCAAACAACCGCCTCTAATTCAGCATAATGCATAATGTAGCCGAGGCGCATTCCTTTTGCAGCAATATTTGCTGCCTCAAGCGCGGTTGCCAGTTCTTCACGAGTAAGCTGCTGACCACCCTCCAAGGCTTCGGCAAGCACACCATTGGCACGCTGTAAGAGCGCTTCATCCAGTTCAAGTTTGCGGTACATGTAGGCATTCAAGGCATGGACACGGGGCGCGGTCAATTGAAGCATCCACCGAATATCAACGGGTGTAACAAAATGCCATGTCGGACGCATGACGTGCGTACGCAAGATTTTTCCATCAGCAAACGCCTGATCAACTAGGTCATCACTCATAGCGGCAGTGCGTTGACCTAATGCCCATTTTGCCAGAGCATATTCCTGTGATTGAACCGCCCCCATCCATGCCACGACAGCTTCCGGCTTATCAAAAGGTGTGCCGACAAGGCGTTGATTATTCAGGCGTTGAAGGGCAATCTGGTGCATAATTGATGCTCCTTTTAAGTCCCTAGGTCGCTAAATGCTCTGATCCCCACCCCATTGCATAATTGAGACGGAGACATGGTTGTCAAATAAGTGAAAGTTTTCCGTTCACCTCACCCCAGCCCTATCCCTCAAGTAATTCAGGGGACGACACATTTAAGCAAAGGAGAGCCTGAAGCGAGAAAGAGTGCTAGACCTTTGGTGTATATCGTCAACACAAGTGGGACACGCAAACGTGCGCAAAGTGTAGAACATCTGTATATACATGACAGGCGCAGCTGACGCGATGAATAGCATTCTTACCAAGTCTACCCCAAACAAAAACAGTTCACAGTGAGCGCGGTCGTCTGCACCCTCTGTGAACTGTTCACTGTCTGCTGAAAACGAACTCTAGCTGTGCGCGGCGGCTTCTTCGGCCTTGTGCGCGGCGATGATCGGCTGCGCGACGTTCGTCGGGACGGGGTCATAGCGGCTAAAGCTGATGGTGTAGATGCCGCGACCGCCCGTCATCGAGCGCAGGTCGTTACCGTAGCGCATCATTTCGGCTTGCGGCACCTGCGCCGTAACGACGCTCTTATTGCCAACCGTGTCCATGCCCTGCACGCGCCCGCGACGGGTGTTCAGGTCACCGAGAATTTCGCCCATCATCGCTTCCGGCACGGTGATCTTCACGTCCATAATCGGTTCGAGCAGAATCGGCTCACCGAGCAGGAACGCTTCTTTGAAGGCTTCGCGTCCGGCGGTCTGGAAGGCAATATCCTTCGAGTCGACGGGGTGTTCCTTGCCGTCAAACACAACCGCGCGCACGTTCACAATCGGGAAGCCCGCCAGCACGCCATGATCCAACACCGAATTGATGCCCTTTTCAATCGACGGGCCAAACGAGCTGGACACTGCGCCACCGACCACCGCCCATTTGAATTCATAGTTCGACTCGGCGTTCGGTTCCACGCGCA
>CALKIA010000611.1 GCA_937988705.1 uncultured Chloroflexota bacterium
CCGGGATTTGCCCCCAGCCGCTTTCGACCATCTTCTGTTCGAGCAGCGTGACCGAATCGCTTGGCTGCAAGGTGACTGCGCCGCTCGACATGATCTCACTGACTGTCAGCGCGCCTAAACCGTGTTCGGCGGCGCGGTCGGCGTCGCGGCGGGTGAGCAAACCGACGATCTGGCCGTCGCTCACCACGGGAAAACCCTCATGTCCGATGCGCCGCATGCGGCGGATAATGCTCTCCACGGTCGCAGTCGCGTCGAGCGTTTGTACACCCTGCGACATCAGGTCGGCGACACGCACCGCCGGTTGCACCGTGAGATAGATTTGCTCCCACAGCACTTCCAGCGCCTGAGTGCGGGTGAGGCCGCGTACCGTTGACGCCGCGGCGCGTTCGTGCCCGCCGCCGCCAAAGTGCCGCGCGATTTCGCCCACGTTGATCGCGTCGTCGGTTGAACGACACACAAGCTGCATGGATTTGGGCATTTCGATCAACAGGCAGAGCGCCGCCGGGTCGAGCGTGTCGCGGAGCTTATGCGCCACCGCGCTGATCTCCGGCAGGTAGCGGTCGAGCTGTGCGGTGCCGACCAGCACCGCGTAGCCTTGCACGGTCCGGCTCTCCATCGACGTGACCAGCGCTTCGAACAGTGTTTGCTGATCATCGTTGAGGGGTGGGTCGAGGAAGCGGCGCACGTCGTCGAGGGCGAGGCCTTGTTCGAGCAGCCATGCGGCGGCACGAATGTCGCGCGGTGAAGTCGGGCGGTAGGTGAGCGACCCCGTATCTTCGTAAATACCGAGCGCGAGCAGTGTGGCTTCCAGCGAATTGAGCGTGATGCCGGCGGCTTGCAGCTTCTCGATCAACAGAGTGGTGTTCGCGCCGATCACTTCGCCCTCGAAGGTTTGGTAGGCTTCCAGTTCGCGCGTCAGCGGATGATGGTCGATGATGTGGAGCGGCGTTTTCGGCTTGATGCCGCGAATCCGTTCCGGCGCGCGGTTGGTGTCGACCAAGGTCACCTGTGTCACCCGTCCGCGGTGATCGTCGTAGGCGACGAATGGCAGCCCGCCTCGATAGAGGGCGAGAAAGCGCTCGACGTTCCGATTCAGCCGCTGCGGTAAGACGGGAAGCGCGTCCGGATACAGCTTGTGCGCGGCCAGCAGCGACGCGACCGCGTCAAAATCAGCGTTATCGTGGCAGAGAATCAGATGCATGATTTACGGCGTCTGGTGCGGCGGCAGGGGAAACCCGTTCGCGCTCAATTCGAGCGGCACGCCGGGCGCGATCCAGTAGCTGATCGGTGCGCGGAACAGGTCAATTCGCCCCTCGGCGCTGCTGCCCGCCACCAGTTGGACGACGGCTTCGGTCGACTCCATCGATACCACCTCCACATTGATCCCCGCGGCGCGCAGTCGGTTGGCGAACGCCTCGATCCCCGGCACGTAGACGCTGCTGATCGTCAGGTCGAAACCGTCCGGATAGCCGGCGCTGGCGAGATCGGCGCGCAGATTGCCGAGCGGTTCATCTTTCAGCAATTCTACGCCGGGAAGGTCCAATCCGGCTACCAAGTCGGCGGGCACAGCGGCGCGGCGGATGATCGCTTGAACGTCCGGGTTATCCAAGGGTGGGACTTGCGTCTGCATGACGAGCGCGGCCACGTAGTCAACCGTCGACTGCTGTGCATCCGCATAGCGACCCAGCGCGATGGCGATGTCATACTGTGAGCCGAGGCCGTCAGCAGTGGGCGGCACATCCAATAGGACCAGTTGGGCGTAGGGTTCAATGCTGGCCCGATCCATCAGGCTGCTGCTGGCGTTCGGCGCAACCGCATAGCGGATCGTCCGGGTGGGCGGCGTGGCCGTGAGGATGGCGGTGGGTTCGATCACCACTGGGAGCGGGGTGGGTGGCGCTTCACAGGCGGCGATCACGCTGATCGCCACCATGAGGAGCAGGCACAACCGTTTATGCACCGGGCATCATCCACGGGCCGACGATTTCGCGCTGAAGCATGCTGAAAGACGTGACCGCATTGAAGAAGCACAGGATTGAGAAGGCGATGGCCGCGTTGCGGTCATCACGACCGCGCAGCAGCGTAAACAACCCCGGCATGATCACCACCAGCCACGACATGTACAGGTAGTAGGTGGTCATGCGCGGTGGCCGCAGTCCCATGATCGTCATGACAACGCCGACGAGCGTGATCGCTGCGGCCAGAATCGTAATAGTCGCCACCGATCCCCAGAAATTACCGGAGATCGGCTGGCTGCGCAGTGCCATCATGGCGCTCCAGATGCCGAGCGCGATCGAAAACAGGATGTGCGCGTTAAACAAAACATTGTGAATATCGTTCACGATCACCCGAGCAGACGGAACTGCACCACAATCGATTCAATGACCCAAGCGGCGATGATGAAATTCATGACGACGAGCGCCTGCAGCTGCACACCGCCGCTCACATCGACCAGCGCGCCGCCGCGCATATCGGTCTGCGACTTGAACAACATGCTCACCGGGAAGCTGAGCACGGCGACCAAGGCCAGCCACAGCGGGAAGACGCCCTGCGTGATGGCGACGATCAGGCAGATCAACGCCAGCCCAACCGCGAGATACATAGCGCGGCGCGTGTTGTTTTCGCCGAGGATGATTGCTGTGTTGTACAGCCCCGCCGCCTTATCCATGTCGTAGTCGCGCAGTTGATTGTAAAGCTGACCATACACCGAGACGAGCGTGGCCGCCGCCGCGACGAACCAGACGAGACCCGGCGCGTCGTGGTAGACGAAGTACCCGGCTAGCAGCAGGAGTCCGCTAAGCATGAGCGAGTGCGACACAATATCGGTGACGGGCCATGCTTTGAGGCGCACCGGACGCCACGAATATAAGTGCGAGAGCAGCAGCGTTCCCACACCGATCACAAATGCCCAACCGCCGCCAATCGCGTACAGGATGAGTGTTACTGCGGCCACGAGGCGGCAGGCGTTATAGCCCATCCGCGTGCCAATGCGACCGGTAGCAATCGGGTTACGGGCGGCGCGGGCGGGATCACGCGCGTCATCGGGCGCGTCTTCGATATCATTAATCATAAAGGCATAAGCAACGGCTAGGATGTTCGCCAGCGTGACGGCGACCAGGCGCCAGTCGAGATTTACCCCATGGGGGCGCGCCGCCAACAAACCGCCGAGAACAGTCAACGGAATCACAAAGGGCACATACTCGGTCCAGCGTGACAGCTGGATCAGTCCGCGCACCTGTTCAGCAAAAGTTGCTTTGTTCAATTCTCCTCCTAGTTAAAAACTGCATGAGTCCTCGCTAAAGATAACACGAGAACTGCATTTTTGTTACGCTAGCTCCACATTGTAGTATTGTTACGCAGTAGGTCAACAGAAAGTTACACCAAAGGGGACTTATGTTTCGTCTTTATATCGTGTCTATGGTTTTGCTGGCGGCCTGTTCGCTCAGTCCGGCGGAGGTCGATGCGATCCCACCAACGGCGACCACCGTCCGCGTGATCCAAAGCACGCTCGTTCCAACGATGGATCGGCAGTTACAGCCGATCAACACTATCACGCCAGCGCCGACCACGCCGATTCATCCCGACTGTGAAGCCACAGAAGGCTTGCCCTCGGCGCAGCACAGGGTTCAGGCGACGGTCGATTATGAGGCACATCGGGTCGAGGTGGAACAGGCGATCTTCTATGTCAATCGCACTGATTCGCCGCTTTCCACGCTGGTACTCGATATTGAGCCGAACCGTGTTCCTAACGCCTTCACGCTCGCCAGCGTCCTGCCGACCGAGACCGTGCTCAGCTACGAATTGACTGGACGCCGCTTGACTCTGGAGCTGGCCACACCCGTGGAACCGGACTGCGGCCTCGATGTGACGCTCAACTACAGTCTGCGCGTTCCCGAAATTCAGCGGGGATTGAGCGGCTTCACTGGCTATTTCGGCTTCAGCATCCGCCAGTTGAATCTCGGTCATTGGCTGGCGATGGTCGCCGTTCACGGCATCGACGATTGGGTGACGCACGATGCCATCCCCATCGGTGAGCAGACCGTCGCCGAGATCGCCGACTGGGATGTTACGCTGACGCTGGAAAATGCGCCGCCCAATATGGTGATCGCCGCCCCCGGCACGCTCACGCAGTCCGGTACGACTTGGCATTTTGTGCATCCGAACTCTCGGGATTTCACCCTGAGCCTGAGCCCGTTTTATGATGTCTTCGAGCAGGAAACCGCCAACGGTGTGACTGTGCAGTTGTACGCTTTCGGCGAGAATATCGTCGGCGGGGCGAATGGATCGCAGCAGGCGTTGAGCGCCGCTGCGCAGGCGCTGGAGATGTACGCCGATTTATTCGGCGCTTATCCCTATGAGCGCTTTGTCGTGGTGCAGGGCGATTTTCCCGACGGCATGGAGTTCAGCGATCTGGTGTTCGTGTCGGATCGGTGGTTCGAAATCAACACGGGCACGGCGGAGTCGTATCTCACGTTCATCACCGTGCATGAAACGTCGCATCAATGGTGGTATGCCCGCGTTGGCAACGATCAGGCGCTGGTCCCGTGGCTGGATGAAGCCCTCGCCACCTACAGCGAACTCGTCTACTACGAGGAATTCGAGCCCGATTTGGTCGATTGGTGGTGGAATTTCCGGGTGAACCAGTATGTCGGCGACAGGTTCAGCGGAAATAACGTCGACAGCACGGTGTATCAGTTCGCCAGCATTCGCGATTATATCAACGCGGTGTATCTCCGCGGCGCGATCATGTTGGACGACCTGCGCGAGGCGTTGGGCACGGAAGTCTTCTTCGACTGGTTGCGCCGCTACGCCGAGGCGGGGGCGAATCGCATCGTCACGCCGGACGACTTCTGGTCGCTGCTCACGCCGGAAGAGATCGAACTGGTCGCGCCGATCCGCGTGGAGTATTTTGGCTCACCGTAAGTGATCGGGGCGCTGGTTATAGTCTGCAAATGTTTGGATATTCTACCGGAGATCGGACTGCCAAGTGCTGAGCGCGTCCTCGCAATGGGGACGCGCTCGGCGGGTTTCCGACTCAGTTTCCGCGGATGCGGAGCGTCGGCGTGGGGGATGGCTGCGGCGGCGCGATGAGTGCGGCGCGCAGGATGGCGTGTTCGTCAGTGCACACAATTTGCCCATTTTGCAAGGCGTTCGCCTGCACGATCAGCGTGAACCCGCCGCCGATTGTCCCTTGACTCACATCGATCGCCACGTTCGTGCTGCTGCCCGCCGGAACAAGCGCCAGTGGGTTGCGCGCTTCATCGAGGATGCGAACTTCGTAGGTCAAACCTGCGCTAATCGCCGGATCCCAGTAGAAGGTCGCGACTCCGTTGGGCAGGCCATCGAGCGGCGAGGTGAGGCGGAACCCCCCGCAGATGTTGATAACTGGCGGTGCCAGCTGCCCCCGGGTTGGGGTCGCGGTCGCCAGCGGAATGAAGCTAATCGTCGTGACCGGTTGGATGAGCAGACTCTGAATGATCCCCGCGTCGAGGCTGGTCATCGAAATCACGTTGCTGGCGATGCTGATAGTATCTGTAAAGCCAGCATTCGTGCCGCTGGGGTTGATGTCGCTGTCGTCAGTGTCATCACCGCCGGCCAGATCTTTGCCGGTGAACTGGGCATTCGCGTTGGGCAGGATCACCCGGATGCGGTAATTGCCGGGCAGCGGCGCGACCAGCGCATACGCGCCGTTCGCATTGGTGACCGTACTGGCGATTAGGACGGTTTTGGCGCTGTTCCACAACTGCACCGTGACGCCGCTGATGCCGGTTTCGTTGGTATCCTGCCGCCCATCTTGATCAGCATCGCGCCATACAAAGTTACCGAGGTTGATCGGGGTGGGGGTGCGGGTGGGCGTTGGGGTCCGGTAGCGGACAATGCCCGCATCCAGGTTGGTGATCGAAATCACGTTGCTGGCAATCGAGATGGTATCGGTGAAGCCGAGATTTGAGCCGTTGGGGTTGATGTCGCTGTCGTCGGTATCATCGCCGCCCGCCAGATCTTTCGGCGCGAAGGCGTCTACCACCGCTGGCAAGACCACCCGAATGCGATAATTGCCGGGCAGGGGAGCGACAAGTGTGTAACTGCCGCTGGCGTTCGTCACGGTTTGGCCGAGCAGTTGGGTTTTGGCGCTGTTCCACAACTGCACGGTAATGCCGCTCAAACCAGGTTCTCCGGCATCCTGCCGTCCATCCTGATCGACATCATCCCACACCAGATTGCCGAGGTTGATCGGCGTCGGGGTGCGTGTCGGGGTCGGTGTGCGGTAGCGCACGATGCCCGCATCCAGGCTGGTCATCGAAATCACGTTGCTGGCAATGGAGATGGTGTCGGTGAAGCCGAGATTCGTGCCGCTGGGGTTAATATCGCTGTCGTCGGTGTCGTCGCCGCCCGCCAGATCCTTCGGCGCAAAAGCATCCTGCGCGCTGGCGAGTACGACGCGAATGCGATAATTGCCGGGCAAGGGCGCGACGACCGTATAGGTTCCGCTGGCGCTCGTGACCGCGCTGGCGATGAGCAGGGTTTTGGCGCTGTTCCACAACTGCACGGTGATACCGGCCAAGCCCGGTTCACCCGCATCCTGTCGCCCATCCTGATCGAGATCGTCCCACACCAAGTTGCCGAGGTTGATCGGCGTCGGTGTGCGCGTCGGGGTGGGGGTGCGGTAACGGACGACCCCGGCATCGATCTGGCTGGTCGAAATCAGATTGCTGGAGAGGACTAGAATGTCGGTGAAGCCGAGATTCGAGCCGCTGGGGTTGATGTCGCTGTCGTCGGTATCGTCGCCGCCCGCCAGATCCTTGGGCGAAAACGCGTCCTGCGCGCTGGCGAGTACGACGCGAATCCGATAATTGCCGGGCAAGGGCGCGATCAAAGTGTACTGGCCGCTGGCACCGGTGACCGTCTGGCTGAGCATTTGCGTCTTCGCCGGATTCCACAACTGCACAGTGACACCGCTCAGGCCGGGTTCGCCCGCATCCTGCCGCCCATCCTGATCAATATCATCCCACACGAAATTCCCCAGCACGACGGGCGTCGGCGTGCGCGTTGCAGTTGGGAAGTTGACCGGGAGGAGGATTGGCAGAGTCTGGATGATCTGGCTGTCATTCGCAGCGCGCAGCAGCGCCGGCCGCTGGAACAAGGCGGCCAGCACAATCAGGACGATAGTGGTAGACAGCGCAGCGATGCGCCAGCGTAACCGAGCCATTATGCAACTCCGGGATCTGCTTCAGACAGTAGTCTTATTCTATGAAGGAATGGAATCAGCGCAAATCCGTAAGCAATCGGTTAAAATGTTGTTTGACATATTCTATCCAAAAGGAGTGTGGTGATGCGGCGATTAGGCTTAGTTCTTATGCTGCTGCTGGCGTATGCTGTGGTGGTGTATGCGCAGGATTATGAACCGAATGATGTGGGCGCAATCACATTGGATGAGACCGTGCAGGGCGAATTTGAAGCGGGCGTGCGCGACCGCTATACGCTCGACGTGGCGGAAGATGGGCTGATCAACGTGTTCCTCGATGGCACGGCGGACACAGACACTTACCTGCGCGTGTATCGTGATGGCGAAGCGGAACCGTTCGCTGAGAACGATGACCGCGGCGATGGCACGCTGTTCTCGGCCGTGACCGAAGTCGAAGCGGCCGCTGGCGACACCCTGATCATCGAAGTCGGGACGTATGGTGATACCGGGGCGGGTCCGTACACACTGCGCGTCGCGCCGCCCGCCACCGTCGAAGATTTAGGTGAAATCAGCGTGGGCGATGTGGTTGAAGGAACATTTGAGCCGAATACGCGCTACCGTTACACGCTGACACTCAACGAGACGACCGCGCTGCGCGTGCTGCTGGAAAGCGCCGACGCGGATACCTATCTGCGTGTGTACGGTGAAGGGCTGGATACGCCCCAGGTTCAAAGCAGCGACCGCAGCGCGGAGGATACGTCTGCCGGTTTCGAAGCGCTGGTTATTCCCGGCGGAGCTACTGTTCTGCTGGAAGTGGCAACGGCGGGCGACTCTGGCGCGGGCGACTATCGTTTCACGATTGAAGCCGCCGCTGTCGACACACCGTCCACCGAAATGCCGGTGGTGCTCGGCGAAATGACGCCGGATGAACTCTGCGCGGATGCCGCGAGCATGACTGAACCTCCGCGTTTGCAGTATTTCGCGCCGGGAGATGTGCTCGAAGCTGGCGTAGACTATGGTGCGGTCTTCTGCACGACAGCGGGCAACTTCCGTATCAATCTGTACGAGGCCGACGCACCGATCACGGTCAATAGCTTCGTCTACCTCGCGCAGAATCACTTCTTCGACAACACGACATTCCACCGGGTAATTCCTGATTTCGTGGCGCAGGGTGGCGATCCGCTCGGCACGGGCTTTGGTGGCCCCGGCTACGAATTCGTCGATGAGACGGATAACGACCTGACCTATAACGGGATCGGTGTGGTCGGTATGGCGAATGCCGGGCCAGATACCAATGGCAGCCAGTTTTTCATCACGCTAGCGCCGGTGGATCGCTTGACGGGGGGATACACGATCTTCGGGCAGGTGGTCGAAGGGATGGCCTCGGTCTTCGAGGTGGCCGAACGCGATCCCGAAACAGCAGCTGAACCGGGAACGCTGGTCTATACCGTCATCATTGTGACAACGGATCAGCCATAGCGTTATCCGGCGAGGGACGCGGCGCGTGTCCCTCGCCACTGCGCACCAATTGCCGAAATCACGCCGACAGCTATACTTGGCGCTAGCGATTTTGTGTGCCGTTTGGGGGACTCATGCTGGCGATTGTCAAGGCCTGCGCGGTGATCGGCTTGGAAGGCTGCATCGTCGAAGTACAAACCGATTTTAATCCCCGTGCTGGCCTCCCCAGCTTTACCATTGTCGGCTTGCCTGACAACGCTGTGAAAGAGAGCCGGGAGCGCGTGCGGTCGGCCATCCGCAACAGTGGGTTTGACTTCAT
>CALKIA010000612.1 GCA_937988705.1 uncultured Chloroflexota bacterium
ACACCTGCAATGCGAGGCATTTTAGCAGAACTGCGCCTCAATTTCAACCTGTTTTGTCGGGGCAGCCGGATTTGAACCGACGACCTCGCCGTCCCAAACGGCGCGCGCTACCAGCTGCGCTATGCCCCGTAACATAAAAACCAGTATATCAGTGAAACCCCATCGCGTAAACGCCTATTTCCGCTGGCTGAAGATCTTCAGCCACGCCTCGACCTCGGCGGGCGAAGGGTAAATCTCGCTGCTGCGACCGTCTTTGTCGAGCACATCGTCTTTATTGGGGGCTTGCGCGGGCTTGAGGATTTGGGCGAAGTCTTTGCTCTTGATCGCACGCATCTTGCGCATCCGGGCTGCGTCCAGCACGACACGGTCATTGGAGACGACCACCCATTCATCGACGCTGCGGGCGGCTTTGATGCGCGCGATCATGATTCGGTCGGCGTCCGTGTTGCCGCCGGCGAACACCACCTCGACGGTCGCGGTGGACATGCGCGACTTGCCGCCCGTGATGCCGCGATCGAAGATGACGACGCATTTTTTCTTCATGCGCGCCGAAAACCCGATCAGCTTTTGCACGAGCTTCGCTTCGTCGTTGGGGTCAGAGAGGGAAATATCCTCAAGCTGGCCGATGAGGTTGTGTCCGTCGATCAAGTACATGAATGCGATCCTGTTGTTTGTCGCCTATTGTAATAAACTCCACGCGAAAAGTTAAAAGCCAAAACGCCAAAGTCGAGTGAGATTTCACCTTCCCTCTTCCAACGCTAACTTGTTCATTTTTCGCACGAGGGGATGAGGTTACACTAAACGTGCTTGATCTTATCCAGCGAATTTATCCCCGCGCTTGGGAGTCACTATGCGGAACTCAATCAACACGCTGCTGCGCGCGCTCATCATCTTCATTGGCATGGCGGTGCTGCTCACCGCGTACTACTGGGTGCATCGACCTTTCGATATTCAGCCGGGGAGTTCAATTCCCGATGCGGCGGTGCGCTTCGGCGGTGCGCTGCTCGACCTATTCACGGTTGGCGTGATCTTCGCGGCGGCGGGTGGACTCGGTCGGCGGCTGCTCGCGCGGCTGGACATGCCCACCCGTGCGGAACGTTTCGCGCTCGAAGGCGGGATCGGCCTCGGCGGGATCGCGCTGGTCGCGCTGCTCTTGGGACTCGTCGGCTTGTTTCGCGGCGCGGTGTTCGCGATTGGTCTAATCGTTGCGTTGATCCTCCTGCGTCAGCAGGTGCTCGGTTGGCTGCGGGATGGGCGCGCGCTCCTGCGCTCGATTCGCTTGGAGAGCACGGGCGTCACATTGATGGTGGTATTCGCGGGCATCTTGCTCATCATGGCGTTGATCATGGCGCTCACGCCGCCTGCGCATTGGGACGGTCTGACCTATCACCTCGTCGCGGTGCAGCGTTACCTGCGCGACGGTCGCATTCTGGCCCAGGCGGACAATTTTTATCTCGGCCTGTCGCAAAACGTCGAGATGCTCTACGGCGTCGCGATTGGCTTGTTCGGGCGCGACACGACCGCCGCCCCGATCCATTGGGGAATCGGGCTGCTTGCGTTGATCGGTGTGGCGGGACTCACGCGCCGCTTCGCCGGACACGCCGCCGCGTGGCTGGCGGTGATCCTCCTGCTGAGCGCGTACAACCTGTGGGCGCTCATGGGCTGGTCGTACATCGATCTTGGCAATCTGCTGTTCGGCACGCTGGCGTTGATCGCCTCCGTGCGTTGGCGGGAAACGCGTGGGCGTGGCTGGATCATCGTGATGGGCGTGATCCTCGGGCTGGCGATGGGCGTCAAATACACGGCGGCGGGCTTGGGGGTTGGTCTGGGTGTGTTTCTACTCGTGCACGAGCCGCGCCAGATCCTCCGCAATGGCGCGGTCTTCGGGATTGCCGCCGCGCTGGCGTTCGGTTTGTGGGCGGTCAAGGGGACGCTGCTCTACGGCAATCCGGTCTATCCCTTCTTCTTCAACGGCTTGAACTGGGATGCGACGCGGGCGGCGGCTTTTAGCTTTGCGGATCGCAGTCTGCTGGCGCTGGGGAACGGCTGGCAAATCCCGATCATCCCGGTCGCGGCGACCGTGTTCGGTCAGGATAACAACGACGGTTTCGGCTTCACGGCGGGTGCGTGGTTACTCACGTCCTGGCTGCTGCTGCCGCTGGTCTGGCGCAGCCTCGACGAGCGGGCGCGGCGGTTGGCCAAAGACGGCTTGACGCTGCTCCTCCCGCTGATCGGCTTCTGGATGGTGATGTCGGCGTGGTCGGCGGTGGGGATTCAGACGCGCCTCATGCTGATGAGCTTGCCTGCGTTCGCCGTGACCGGGGCGCTTGGTTTCGCGGGGCTGGCGAACTTCCCCAAAAAGCCCATCGACATCAACTGGATGGTGCGCGCCGCCTTCGCCGTGACCTTCGCCCTCAGTTTCATCGATAAGCTGGCGACGTTCACGCGCGAGCAGTCGCTGCCGTACCTCATGGGGCAGGTCACGGTGGGCGATTTCATGTATAGCAACACGGGCGCGTACTACGGCGCGCTGCAAAACCTGAGCACACTCCCTGCCGGGTCGCAGGTACGTTTTCTCTGGGAACCGCGTACCTATCA
The DNA here is from genome assembly GCA_937988705.1 of uncultured Chloroflexota bacterium. Taxonomy (GTDB): domain Bacteria; phylum Chloroflexota; class Anaerolineae; order Aggregatilineales; family Phototrophicaceae; genus Flexifilum. Next base: position 2,599 of record CALKIA010000612.1, read on the forward strand.
CTGCCCGGAGACGGTGACGTGCATCCCAGACATTCTGTTCGATCACTGGGTGCGGCCGCAGTTCGCGGGGGCAGCGCCAGACGAGGTATTCGCGCAATTCCGCGATTCAGGCGATGATTATGTGTTGTTCTTCCATGCGGGGTACGATGTCTACACCACGTTCTCGCATCACAGCGATCTGGATCGCTTGTTCCCGCAGGCCATTGAACAAGCCATGACGCCCGTGTGGACGGATGGCCTCCGCTACACGTTGTATACATGGAAAACAAACTGATTGCGTTGAGTCCGGGATTGTGCTAAAGTTCACAGACGCTTGGTGACGAAGCACACTACTGAATAGAGGGTTATTATGCGGCGCTTGGGGCAGATCGCCTTCATCATTCTGAACGTCATCATCTCGCTGGTCGTGGTGCTGACCGTTATTTCGATCAGCGACTCGCAGCGTCCGGTCGAACAGAGCCAGATCGTGATCACCGTTCCCGTGTTGATCACCGCGACGCCGAATCCGAACCAGTTTACGCAGACGCCGTTCATCATCACGACCACGCCGCTGCCGGGGACGCCCCGTGTGGCCGCGCTGCCCACCGGTTTGATCGACGCGACGTTTGATCCCAACGTACCGACCATCGATCCCGCGCTGATCGAATCGAGCCAACTGTTGCAGGCCACCGCCGGGACGGCACTGCCGGAAAATTGCATCCTCTACGAGATTCAGGAAGGCGACACGCCTTTCGGCATCGCGGAGCAGTATGGGATTGATGGCTTTGAGATGATGGCGGTCAACGGGTTGGATGATGTGACGGCGAGCTTCTTGCAGGTCGGACAAACGCTGATTGTGCCGCTGCCGGGCTGTGAACTCACGGCTGAGATCGTCTCGTCAACGGCTACCGCCGCCGTTCTGCCGACGTCGACTCCCACCGCCACCGAAGGCACGCCGCCGAGCGCGACCGTCCCACCGAGCGTCACCGCTGCGCCCACCAACACGCCGACATCGACGCTGCCGCCGACCGCGGTCAATGCGCAGGTTTCGATTCTGCGGGTGATGGGTGCGGGCGATATCACGACCGAAGGCGTCGAAGTTCAGAACAATGGCGCGGTCGTCGATTTGTCCGGTTGGACGCTCTCAGACGGCGGGCAGAATACCTATACCTTCGCCGATCAACGCTTCTTCACGAATGGGCGGTTGGTGGTCTACACCCGGACCGGGGATGACACGCCGAGCGCGAAATACTGGGATCGCCAATCGGCGGTCTGGGTGTCCGGCGCCACGCTGACGCTCAGCGACCGCGAAGGGCGCGTCCAGTCCACCTTTAGAGTGCCGTAAGCCGACCTCCCCGCTAGCGCTGCTGTCGAACGATGCATGATGGTGCTTCAGAAGCGGCAGTCTGTACACAAACCTCACCCCCCAACCCCCTCTCCTAAAGGCGAGGGGGAGTCAAGTCCCTCGCCTTTAGGAGAGGGATTTAGGGTGAGGTTGGCATGGACAGCATAGCGTTAACGGGTGAAGGGTAGAGACATAGAGGAGCAGCTATGTCGCTGATGGACGACATCCTGAAAGACGCCATGCAGAAGGGCGAATTCGACAATCTGCCGGGGGCGGGCAAGCCGCTCAAACTGAACGACGATCCGCACACACCCGCTGAACTGCGTTTAGCCTACAAAATTCTCAAGGATAATGATCTGCCGCCCGATTGGATCGCTGCGGGCAAGGATGTGGATGCAGGGCGGGAAAAACTGCTCGCAGATATGCGTGGGGCAGTACGGCGCTATCGTGGGGGACTCAACGACGCGGCGCGTTCCGAGTACCCGGAACAGGCGCGGCTCAAAGTGGAAGCAGCGTGGCAAACAACGCTGGCCGCACTGCGGGAAGCAGGGAAGGCGCTCAACCGGTTGGCGCTCAATTTTAACCTCAAAGCGCCGCGCGGAATCGCCCATAAACCCCTGTTCGACTTCGAGCGGGAACTGCAAAAACTCGGTTAAATGTTCACAGGTGACAGTTCACAGTAAACACAGCTTCGACTGGCTACTGTGAACTGATGGCTGTCAACGGGTTGCTAGACCTTCGGTTCTTCGGCGTCGGTCGTTGTCGGTTTCTCTTGTGCGCCGGTCTGGAGACCTTTGCGGAAGTTAGCGACTGCGCTCCCCAATTCACCGCCGATTCGTGATACGCGACCCACACCGAACAAAAGCAGCACAATCACCAGAATGATGATCAGTTCAATGCCACCAGGTAAATTCATAATACTTGACCTTCTCCTCTAACAGACAGCACACCATTATAACACCGTTTAGATTGGCAACACCCTCCAATCGATGATAGACTCCATGGGTAGAGAG
>CALKIA010000613.1 GCA_937988705.1 uncultured Chloroflexota bacterium
TATGATCAGCCGCATCGGCGCGGACGAATTCGGTGAGAAACTGCTCGCCAATCTGCGCGCCGCGGGCGTAAACACCGACCCGGTGCTGCTCGACGAAACAGCGGGCAGCGGCATGAGCGTCGCCATCGTCGATGAAACGGGCGATTATGGCGCGGTGATCGTCTCCGGCGTGAACATGCACATGGATGCGGCGGATATCGCCCGCACGCTCCCGATCATTCAAGCGGCCGACGTGCTGGTGCTGCAATACGAAGTGCCGCTGGAGACCGTCGCGCAGGCCGCACAAGCCGCAGCGGAGGCTAACACCAAAGTCGTGCTCAACGCCGCGCCCGCCTATCCCCCGCCCGCGGATCTGCTGCCCTATGTCGATATTCTGGTAGTCAATGAAGTCGAAGGCGAAATGCTGTCCAACATCCCCATCACGGACCGCGCCGCGGCCTTCCGCGCCGCCGAACGGCTGGCGCAGCAGGTACGCACGGTGATCCTCACGCTCGGGGGTGAAGGCGCGATCATTGCCACCGGTGGCAGCTTAATCCATCTGCCCGCGTATGCGGTGCAGGTCGTGGATACGCATGGCGCAGGCGACGCTTTTGTCGGCGCGCTCGCCGCCCAGTTGAGCAGCGGCCTGGATATCTCAGCCGCCGTGCACTATGCGAGCGCCGCCGCCGCCCTGATGTGCGCGAAGGTCGACGCCTCTCCAGAGCGCATGCGCGCCCTACTCACGGGGACGAGTCCCGCGTAACACGAAAATCCAACTTCACCCCGAATGGCCATTTTTTGAGCACGCCTCACCCAAAAATCTGACAAGTTGTTGCCCCTCGCCATAAGACGAGGGGCGGTTGAGCGCAGCGCAACGGGCTGAGGTGACGCCGTCTGTGCTGCACTGAAAACAGTTCCGCGTCTTGTCCACCAGATCCGCTGCCGACTTGCCATGCGCAAATGACGAAATGGTTCTAAAATCAGCGAGTTTGCGCCTGTGAGCAGTGTGCTCCTCCCTCAGCAAAAAGGCGTCCATGACCGCACCCAGTTCCTCAGCCTCTCTCCAAGCTCTCCGCCTAACCGGCCCGTGGCAGCTGCAACCCGTTCCGCTTAACGCCCCCTTCTCGCCCGACCAATTGACCGAGTCGTGGCGCACTATTCCCGAATGCGGCTATTTGCAGCCCCTGTTGTATCCCGACTGCCCCTATTGGGGTCCGCATCTGCGCGCCCTTAATGAGACTGCGTGGGTTTTCCAGCGCTCGTTCAGTCCTTCCGCCTCTCCCTTCACCCGGGCTCGACTGCGCTTTGAAGGCATTGATTACTTTGCGGAAGTGTGGGTCAACAACACGTGCGTCGGACAGCATGAAGGCCACTTCGTCCCGTTCGATGTGGATATCACCCGGTTGATCACTCAAGGAGACAATACCCTCACCGTGCGGGTCAGCGCGCCGTGGGATGCGCCGAATCCCTCTGGCACCTACCCCACTGACCATGTGATTCGCGGTCTGGTGAAAGGTCATTACGAACACGGAGAGGGCGTCATACCACCCGATGTGAACCCCATCGGCATTTGGCGTCCGGCGTGGCTCCTGCTCGACCACGGCATCAGCCTTGATCACATCCAGATTCGCACCGCGCTCGATGGCCGCGTCGATCTACAGGTGCGTGTGACCAACAGTACACCAGATCTCTGGCACGGGGCGCTCACGCTCGACATCGCCCCGCACAATCATTCCGGGGCGGGCGTGAACTCGGCGCAGGTGGTGACGCTGCCGCCGGGATCGCATGTGCTCCAGCAAAGCCTGCACATCCCCCATGTGCACCTGTGGTGGTGTTGGGATCAGGGATCACCGGATCTTTATTGTCTGGAAGCGCGGCTGATTGACACTCACCAGCAGCCTGTCAGCGAACAGCGGGAGCGGTTTGGGGTGCGTACCATCCAGCTCGAACGCCAACCGCAGCGCTTTGTGTACTGGCTCAACGAGCGCCCCGTTTTCATTCGCGGAACGTCGTACATGCCCGCACTCTACCTGTCGCAGTGCACCCCAGCGACCCTTGGGCGCGATCTCAACCTCGCCCGTGACGCCAATTTGAATCTTTTGCGCGTGCATGTGCACGTTGCGCCGCCGGAATTTTACGACCTGTGCGATGCCACCGGGATGCTCGTCTGGCAGGATTTCGAACTGAACTGGATTCAAGACCCGTCGGTCGAATTTGAGCGCCGCGCCCGCGCCTTGCAGCGCGCGATGGTCGACTTACTCTCCAACCATCCCTCGATCATCACGTGGGCCTGTCACAATGAGCCGACCATGCTGTTCGCGCGGCGTCACAACCTGGAACAACATCCTGATCCCGCGCTGTACGCTGATCTTCAGGAACAAGATCCGACCCGGCCGGTCTTCATCGCTTCCGGCCAATTGGATGACGACTGGCAGCGTTCCGGCGACGCGCATTCCTACTATGGGGCGATTTGGAGTACGAACTATACCGATATCTATCGGCATCATTCGCGCCTGCATACCGAGTTCGGCTTTGAAGCCCCGGCTGCACTCGCTACCCTGCGTGCCAACCCGGAAACATGGTCACGTCTCCAGCATCTTGAGGGGCAAATCGACGTGCTGTGGGCCTATCAGGCGGCGCTCATCCAGTATCAGGTGGAGCATCTACGCCGCTTGCGGTCGGCGGGCTGCGCGGGTTATATCCATTTCTGGCTCGTCGATCTTGTGCCTCAGGTCGGGTGCGGCGT
>CALKIA010000614.1 GCA_937988705.1 uncultured Chloroflexota bacterium
GACCAGTGTGTGACCGCCATCCTCGACCAACTGCGCCTGTGCAGCCCGGCGGCGCTGGCGGCGACTAAAGCCTTGATCCACACGGTGATTGACCAGTCGAACGAGCAGTCACTCCCCTACCGAGCACGGTTGCTCAACCAACTGCGCACGAGCGAAGATGGTCAGGAAGGGATGAGCGCTTTCCGGGAGAAGCGTCCGCCAAAGTGGACTGAGGGCTAAATGATCCACAAGCTGCTGATTGCCAACCGCGGCGAAATCGCCTGCCGCATCGCCAAAACGTGCCGCGAGATGGGGATCGCCACCGTCGCGGTGTATTCGGACGCGGATGCGCGCGCGCTGCACATCGAACTGGCGGATGAAGCGGTGCACATCGGTGCGAGTCCGGCAGCAGAGAGCTATCTCAACGGCGCGAAGATCATTGCGGCGGCGCAGCGCACGGGCGCCGATGCGATTCATCCCGGCTACGGTTTCCTCTCGGAGAACGCAGCATTCGCCCAGGCGGTGACCGACGCCGGGCTAATCTGGATCGGCCCCACGCCCGCCGCCATCGCGGCAATGGGCGACAAGCGCCGTGCCAAGCTGCTGCTCAAAGATGTGCCGCTTGTTCCCGGCTACAGCGGCGAGGATCAATCGGACGAAGCGTTGATCACGGCGGCCAGCCAGATCGGCTACCCGCTCATGGTGAAAGCGGCGGCGGGCGGCGGCGGCAAGGGGATGCGCCGCGTCGCTGCGGCGGACGGTTTGCCGGAAGCACTAGCGTCCGCGCGCCGGGAAGCCCTAGCCGCCTTTGGTGACGCCACGCTCATCTTAGAAAAGTACATCGAACGCGCGCGTCACATCGAAATCCAGATCTTCGGCGATACGCACGGTAATGTGATCGCGCTCGGCGAACGCGAATGCTCGATTCAGCGTCGCCACCAGAAGATCATCGAGGAGACACCCTCCACCGCGCTCGATGATGATTTGCGCCAGCGTATGTGCGACGCAGCGGTTTCTGTGGGCAAACAGATCAGCTATGTGAACGCGGGGACGATCGAGTTCATCCTCGATGAAGCGAAAAACTTCTATTTTATGGAGATGAACACCCGCTTACAGGTCGAACACCCCGTCACCGAGATGGTGACCGGGCAAGACTTAGTTCGCCTCCAGATTGAAGTGGCGCAGCGCGAATATCTGCCGCCGCACATCCATGCTTATGGGCATGCTGTCGAAGCGCGTATTTACGCCGAAAACCCATTTAACGATTTTTTGCCCGTATCGGGCAAGCTGCTGCTCTGGTGCGAACCCTCTACGCAACACATAATCGAAAGTAAGCGCGTCTGGGCGTGGTCCAAGGTGATCGTGGACACAGGTGTGCGCTCAGGCGATTCGGTCACAACCTTTTACGATCCGACACTGGCGAAGATCATTGCCCACGGTGATAACCGCGAGGATGCAATCCTTCGTCTTGATTACGCTTTATCGCAAATCCAATTGTTCGGCATTCGCTCGAACATCTCGTTTTTGCGCCGCATCCTCCAGCACCCCGACTTCATCGCGGGGAACATCAGCACCGAATTCATCGATCAGCACACCGAACTGCTCGCCAACGAACCTGCGCCCCCACCCGCCGCGCTGATCGCCGCCGCGCTCGCCAAAATGGGCGATATGTCGGCGTACTGGCGCAACAACACGTTCCGCCCCATCCGCCAGACCTTCAAGCACGACGACCAAGCGATCACGATCAACCTCACGCCGAACCCGACTTCATCCAACGGCGCAAACTCATTGGATGTTCACATCGGAGAGGTTGTCTATCATGTAGAATTATGGAGCTTCTCTGATCAACAACTCGATCTGGCTGTGGATGGTCACCGCCAGCGCCTGACTGTGGTCCGTGGCCCCGCTGAAGATTGGTGGGTGCACTGTTCAGCCGGAACCTTCCGGTTGGATTGGGTATCCCCGCTGCCACTGGGCAGACAGGTAGAGGAATCCGAAGGTTCACTGCGCGCACCGATGCCCGGTCAGGTCATCCGTGTAAACGTGCTGCCGGGTCAGCGGGTTGCAAAAGGAGAGCTTTTACTCGTCATGGAGGCGATGAAGATGGAACATCGCATCACCGCGCCGCAGGCGGGCGTCGTGACGGGCATTTATTTCAGCGTCGGTCAGTCCGTGCCGCAAGGGGTAACATTACTCGATGTGCACGCGTCTGACGTAGAGTAGCGGGCAGTACCCGCTGTCTCACGCTTCACCCAACAAGGAGATGCAAATGGCATTACACAAGTCTGTACGACTCGTATTGTTCTTGCTGTTTACCATGATGCTCGCTGTGGGCGTCTCGGTCAGCGCCCAGGAGGCCGGAGTACTACGTGTCGGGATGAACGCTCCCGTCGTGCTCGACCCAGCCCTACACACGAATGATCCGGAAACTGCGCTCAATCGGGCGATCTATGATTATCTGGTGGAAGTCGCCCCGGATTCGACCATCGTCCCCAATCTGGCAACCGATTGGACGATCAGCGA
>CALKIA010000615.1 GCA_937988705.1 uncultured Chloroflexota bacterium
GGCGCGACCGTCGCCTTTAGCTCGGTTGCCGGGCGCTTCGGCAACAACGGCCAGACCGACTACAGCGCTGCCAACGACCTGCTGTGCAAGATCAGCAGCAGCTTCCGCAACTGGCGTCCGAACACCCGCGGCATCGCGATTGACTGGACGGCGTGGGGCGGCATCGGCATGGCGACCCGGGGCTCAATCCCGAAGATCATGGAAATGGCGGGCATCGAGATGCTGCCGCCCGAAAGCGGTATCCCGACCGTGCGCCGCGAACTGGTGGCGGGCGGGTTCAAGGGCGAAATCGTGGTCGGCGGCAAACTCGGCGTGCTGGTCGATGAATGGGACGCGGACGGCGGTCTGGATGCCGCCAAGCTGACCGCACTGGCGCGGACAAAGAACCTGCTCATGATTGGCGAGGTCAAGGCAGCGAAGGTTTACGGCGGCATTGAGGTCGAAACGACACTTGATCCGAACGTGCAGCCGTTCCTGTACGATCACGCGCTGGATGGCACCCCCCTACTCCCCGGCGTGATGGGCACGGAAACGTTCGCGGAACTCGCCAGCTTAATCGCGCCCGATTACCACATCCTCGAAGTCACGAACGTGAGCTTTGACGCGCCGTTCAAGTTCTACCGCATGGAACCGGCGACGCTGTACCTCAACGCACGGATCACGCCGGACGCATCCGGCGATCTGATCGCTTACACGCAAATGCGTTCGATCCGCCAGAGCAAGGCGGGCGTGCAAGAAAAGACGCACTTCACGGCGCAAGTTCGTTTGAGCAAGCAGACCCTCGACCAACCGAGGATTGAATTCACGCCACCAGCGGCACTGCCCCTCACAGCACAGCAGGTGTACCAGATATACTTCCATGGTGACGCCTATCAGGTGATCGAAGCAGCAAGCACCGAGGGCGACACGGCGATCACGCTGCTGCGCGCCACCCTGCCGCCGAACAGCCATCCCGCCGAGGCGGCCGCGCTCATGCAGCCCCGGCTGATCGAGCTGCTGTTCCAAACCGCGGGCGTGTGGCAAATCAACGCCAAAGGCGAGATGGCGCTGCCCATGGCCGTCGAATCCGTCTCGGCGCACCGCGTGCCGGATGGCAGCGAGCGCCTGTACGGGCTGATCAAAGCGGCGGACGACCAATTTAACGGACTGGTGGTTGGGGAAAGCGGCACGGTCTATGTGTCGCTCAAGGGCTACCGCACGGTAGCGCTCCCCGGCACGGTGAAATTTGAGTAAGTTCTCGCCTCGCCCCCGCCGCAAAAAACGCGACTCCCCCTCTCCCGTGGGAGAGGGGGTTGAGGGGTGAGGCTTAAACAAGGACACAACGCATCATGATGATTCACTGGCTCATACAGACCACCGACGCGCACCCCGCGTTGCAGCACACTTCGCCTCCCGAAGGGCTGTTGAGCGACCAAGAGTGGGGGATTTTCACCCAATTGAGAACCGAGAAGCGCGCCCATGATTGGCTGGTGGGTCGCTGGACGGCAAAACAGCTCATCCACAAACTGACCGGCGCACCCCACAGCGCAATTCGCATTTTCAACCATGCGAACGGTGTGCCCTACTGCCCGGATTATCCGCAGTACAGCCTGTCGATCAGCCATTCCGGCGACCACGCGCTGTGCGCGGTGATCGAAGGCGAAGGTCTGCAAATCGGCGCGGACATCGAACATATCGAACCGCGCATCGACGCGTTTGTGGAGGACTACTTCACCGAAGACGAACAAATGAGCATTGACCAGTGTGAGGACAAAGACCGGTTGGTCACCCTTCTCTGGAGTGCGAAAGAAGCGGCGCTCAAAGCCCTGCATGTGGGACTAACGGTTGATGTTCGGGCGATCAACTGTTCTGTCGAAGCGGACGCCGCGCAGGACTGGAATCCCCTGACCGTAACCTACGCCCAACCCGATTCGCTCACGACCAATTGGTATGACGGCGTCCCGCAAACGTCGCGCGGTCAGGCCAGCGGGTGGTGGCGGCAAGAGGGCGAATACATGCTGACCTTGATCGCCCTACAAACGGAGACATCAACATGATTGAAGCAATGGCAAAAGACATGGCGTACTACATCGCAGAATTGGAACGCCGGAAGACAATTTCACAGGGTACGCAAAAGGAAGCCGACGCGCAGCACAGTAAAGGCCGCCTGACGGCCCGTGAGCGCATCGAACTTCTGTTTGACCCCGGCACATTCATGGAAATCGACTCACTCGTTATGCCGCGGTTCGAAACCTACCTCGGCGGCAAAGAGTCGCGTTTCGGCGATGGTGTGGTGACAGGCTTCGGCCTGATCAATGGCCGCCATGTCGGCGCAGCGGCACAGGATGCCTCGGTGATGGGTGGTTCGCTCGGCGAAATGCACGCTAACAAAATCGTCAAGGTCATGCGGATGGCGCTGGAATACGGCTGCCCGTTCATCGCGTTGAACGACTCCGGCGGCGCGCGTATTCAAGAAGGCGTGGACAGCCTCGGCGGCTATGCCCGCATCTTTGACGCCAACTGCGAAGCTTCTGGCGTGATCCCGCAGCTCAGCGTGATTATGGGGCCGTGCGCGGGCGGCGCGGTCTACAGCCCGGCGCTGACCGATTTCGTCTTCATGACGGAAGCCAGCTACATGTTCATCACCGGGCCAGAAGTGGTCAAATCGGTGATGCAGGAAAACCTCAGCCTCGAAGAACTCGGCGGCGGGCAAATGCACGCTCAGGAAAGCGGTGTGTGCCACTTCCTCACGGGCGACGATCACGACTGCATCAACAAAGTGCGGACGCTGCTCAGCTACCTGCCCTCCAACAATCAGGAAGACCCGCCCTACATCCCGCCCGTTGATGATGCGGCGCGGCTCACCACCGAACTTGAACAGATCGTCCCGGTCGATCCCTACAAACCTTACGATGTGCGCCAGGTGATCGCCAGCGTGGTTGATGACGGCCGCTTCTTCGAAGTGCATCAACTGTGGGCGGAAAACATGGTCGTCGGCTTCGCGCGGCTCAATGGCTACGTGGTCGGCATTGTGGCCAACCAGCCGATGTTTCTGGCGGGCTGTATCGACATCAAAGCGTCGGTGAAGGCGGCGCACTTCATCCGCATCTGTGACGCCTACAACGTGCCGATCATCACCCTGCAAGATGTCCCCGGCTTCCTCCCCGGCAAAGATCAGGAGTACGGCGGCATCATTCGCAACGGCGCGCGCATGATCTACGCGTACAGCGAAGCGACCGTGCCGAAACTCATGGTCATCCTGCGCAAGAGCTACGGCGGCGCCTACTGCGTGATGAGCAGCAAGGGTCTGCGCGGCGATCTGTTGTACGCCTATCCGAACGCGGAAATCGCGGTGATGGGCGCGGAAGGCGCGGTCAACATTCTGTTCCGGGGCGAGCTCAAGGCCGCCGCCGATCCGACCGCCAAGCGTAAGGAACTGGTGGAAGACTACCAGAAGAAATTCAACAACCCGTATGTCGCCGCCGCGCGCGGTCTGATCGACGATGTGATCCAGCCCCGGGATACGCGCCGCATCCTGATTCAAGGGCTGGAACTGACGCTGGCCAAGCGCGAACGTCATGTCAGCCGCAAGCACGGGATTTCGCCCGCCTAGGGAGGCGCACATGTTCAAGAAAATGCTCATCGCCAATCGCGGCGAAATCGCCGTGCGCATCATGCGCACCTGTCAGGAAATGGGAATCGAGACGGTGGCGCTGTATCAGCCGTCGGATCGCGGTTCCCTGCATGTCCGTCTGGCGGATCAAGCGATCCAGCTCGATACCGACTTTAACGACGGTGCGGCGCTCATCGCTATCGCACAGCAGGTCGGCGCAGACAGCCTGCATCCCGGCTACGGCTTCTTGTCCGAAAACCCAACCTTCATCCGCACGTGCGTCCAGGCGGGCATCACCCCCATTGCGCCACCGGCCGAGGTACTGGCGCACATTCAGGAGCGCGGTGTGCAAACGGTGACTGATACACCGGTCAAACCACAGCATCGCGTGTTCGTACAAATCCTGGCCGACCAGCAGGGGCATGTGATCCATCTCGGTGAGCGCGAAGGCTCGCTGCGTTTCGGCGACATGCGCGTAATCGAAGAATCGCCTGCTCCCTGCTGCCTGAGCGAACAACAGCGTCACGGCATCTGGCAAGCGGCTATCGAAATGGCGCGGTTATATAATTTCGTCGGCGTGGGCAGCGTAGAATTTGGCATGAATGAAGAAGGCTCGTTCTTCTTCACCGTGTTCAAAGGCCGGATCCAGACCGATCACCCGATTGCTGAGACCATGACCGGCATTGACCTCATCCGGGAACAGATTCGCATCGCTGCCGGTGAACCGCTCGCCTACAAGCAGGATGATATCAAGCTCAGTGGCTGCGCAATCGCCTGCCGCATCACCGCCCAAGACCCCTTACGGAACTTCATGCCGAATCCCGGCGTCGTGCGCCATGTGCGCTTACCCGGTGGTTTTCGCGTGCGCGTCGATACGTATATCTACGATGGCTGTGCCGTTCCCGCCGAATATGATCCACTCGTCGCCAAAGTCACCGTATGGGGAGAAACCCGTGCGGCCTGCGTCGCGCGCCTGTCACGCACGCTCGATGAATTTCGCCTGAGCGGGCTGACGACGAACCTATCGCTGATCAAGCGGATCGTCAATGATCAGGTCTTCATCGATGGATGTTACACCGCCGACTATGAGGTCGAGGCGCAGGAACGCATCCCGGCGGACAACCTGCGCGATCTCGCCGTTGCGGCAGCCATCCTGTACGCCCGGCGCAACCTGTCGTTTAAACCCGTTGTGCCAGAACGCCTACAAAGTGGTTGGCATCGCCGCGGTCTGGAGGAATCATGAGTAAGCTCACTGTGACCATTGGCGGACAAAGCTTTGATGTTGAATTCATGCTCACCGAAGGTGCCGCGGATATCACTGTCACCGTGAACGGCGAATCGATTCAGGTAGTGCGCCCGGATGCGCATCTCCCCTTTGAGGCGTGCAGTTGGATGATCATCGATGGGCGACCCCTAGAAATCGAATTTGACCGGGATCTGCACTGGATTCGCTCAAAAGGCGATATCGAGCCACTGGAAATTGTGGACAGTGAAGCCGTTGTAGCACGGCCGCGCAGCGGGGATGGTCGCGTGAAGGCGCCCATCCCCGGCCTGATCACCACCGTGCTGGTCGCGCCCGGTGACGCGGTCGAAGCGGGTCAACCGCTGCTGTACCTCGAAGCCATGAAGATGCAGAACGAGATCCGCGCGCCCTTCACCGGCAAAGTGAAGGCGATCCATGTGAACGCGGCGCAAACCGTCACCCGCGATCAGGTGGTCGCCGAAGTCGAGTAAAGAAAGAAAAGACTCAACGCAAAGGCGCTAAGACGCAGAGACGCCAAGCGATAGAATTCAAAGCGACGTGTAGGGACGCCAGTCATGGCGTCCGCCGCTGCTACATCAAGCGGACGCGATAAATCTCAGCTCTACAACACGCTTGATTTTAGACTGCACTTTGCGCCTTCGCGTCCTTGCGTCTTTGCGTTACGCTCTTTCTTTTCCTTCTTTGCTTGTCTTGCTTCACTTGATGCCGCTGGACGCGAAGCTCTGGATGAAGCGGCGCTGGAACAGCATGAACATGATCACCAGTGGTGCGATCACGATCACGGTGCCCGCCAACAACTGCCCGTACAAGGCCCCGACTTCCGTCGTCGAATACAGCTTGTTCAACCCGACCGTGAGCGGACGCACTTCTTCCGAGCGCGTCACGATGAAGGGCCACATGAACTCGTTCCAGTGTGAGCTAATCGACACGAGCGCAAACGCCACATAGGCGGGCACGCTCAGCGGGATGTACACGCGAAACAGGATTTGCAGCAAATTCGCCCCATCGATGCGCGCGGCTTCTTCCAGTTCACGCGGCACTTCGCGGAAGGTCTGGCGCAGCAGCAGCACCCCAAACGCCGACGCCCAGTACGGCAGCATGAGCGCCCAGCGCGTATCAAACAGACCGAGTTCACGGATAGTGGCGAAGTTTTGCACCAGCAGTACCGCCGTCGGAATCATGATTTGCAGCAGCATGATGAACAGCAGCGCCCCGCGCCCGAAAAACTTCATGCGGGCGAAGGCGTAGCCCGCCATCGTCACCGTGACCAACTGCACCGCCAGGGTTCCGAACACAAAGATTACGCTGGTGATGGCATGCCAGGCCCACGGCGCAACACTGAGCGCGGCGGCATAATTGTCAAAGGTGATGCGGCTGGCAAAGAAGACGCTCCCGACCGTGAGGCCTTCCGCCTGCGGGCGCAGGCTCATCAGCACGGCGAACACCAGCGGCAGCAGCCACAGCAGCCCAAGCACCGACGTGAGGAGCGTGATCCCGATCTCAGCGCGCCGACTGTTATTCATCTTCACGCCCCCGCTCAAACAGGACGAAATTACTCACCGTGAACACCAGTAAAATCAGCACGAGGACGACCGTCATCGCGTTGACATAACCCCAGTTCCGCCGCTCCGGAATCGTCTGGAAGATGTAGTACAGCAGCAGATTGCTGCGATCACCGGGACCGCCCATGCCGAGCACTTGCAGCTGTTCGACCGTCTGGAACGCAAAGGTGAACGCCACCACGAGGATGAACAGCGTCGTGCGTCGCAGGAGTGGCAGCGTGAGAAAGCGAAACTGCTGCCAACTATTCGCGCCATCCAGCGAGGCCGCCTCGTAGAAGTCGCGCGGGATGTTTTGCAGTCCGGCGAGGTAGAAGATCATGTAGTAGCCCGCCTGTTTCCACACATTGACCGCGATCACCGCCCACAGCACGAAACCAGGATCGCCCAACCAGTTCACGCCACGCCCGCCGAAAGACCGGAGGACGGTGTTGATCAGGCCAACCGTATCGGAGAATAGAAATGCCCAGATACTCGCCGCGCCGATCAGCGGCAGCAGCGAGGGATAAAACAGGCTGAAACGCCACACCCCTTGCAGCGGCACTTTGCGATTCAGCAGCAGCGCGAACAACAGCGCGAGCGGCACGCTGATCACCACCGTGGCGACCGCAAAGATCAACGTCTGCCCGATGATCTGCACGAACGCCGAGCCAATGTAGTGATCAGGATCGAATAAGTCGGCATAGTTTTGCAGCCCAACAAACTCCGACGGATCACGGGCATTGCGCGCGGGATCATACAGGCTGTCCACGACCGAATTAATCGAGGGATAAACCGTAAAGATGAACACGAGGATCATCGTTGGGGCGATCAACAGGTAGGGCAGAAGCAGAGAAAACAGGGGTTTGCGTTTATTCACGGCTGTCCGACTCGTCACTTCAGCCCGGGCGATCCCATCCATGCAGGTCCTTATTCGACAGATAATAACAGAGGGGCGCAGCATGCTGCGCCCCTACCTCGGACGAGGCATGCCTCGTCCCTACGATACCATGACTACAGACGATCCGTTAGCGATATTCCGCCAGCAGTGCGTCGATCTGTTCTTGCGCCGAGGCCATCGCCGCCGCCGCATCGGTTTCCGCACCGCTGATGACACCGCTCAGCGTGGCATTGATGATGTTCTGCGTGTCGATTGCCCGGTAGGACGTGAATTCCGCCGCCGCGTAGGCGAGCTGGTCACGCGCCGCCAGATACTGCGGGCGTTCCGCCGCCAGCGAAGCCAGCGGATCCAGTTCCCAGGCACTCGCACGAGCCGCAATGTAACCAGTCGCTGCACCCCAGTCCGACTGGATTTCGGGCGAGGCGAGGAATTCTGCCCACAGCCACGCCGCTTCCAGTTCTTCCGGGCTGCGTTCTGCGCCGGGCGGGTTGAAGATATAGGTGTTGCCGCCGCCGGTCACCGTGCCATAACCCAGACCTTCGTCATTGGGCAGCCCCATCGGGACGAAGGCCGCACCCACTTCAAAGGTGGCATTGTTGAGCAGGTTGGTCATCGTGCCGGTGGTGTGAATGATCATGGCCGCCTGCCCGTTGAGGAACGCGGTCGGGGTATCGCCCCACACGCTGCCACCCGCCGGGCCAACGGCATATTCCGTGCCGAGATTGGTTGCAAAGTCGAGCGCGTCGATCACCTGCGGATCGTTCATGTACACGGTCGTCGGGGTTTCGCCCGTGATGTTGCGGCCGTTGCCGATAGCAAACGGCTGGAACACCCAGATCGGGAAACCACCCGCGAACGGTACCAGCAGACCCCAGCGCTCGCCATTCGGCAGCGTGAGCGCCTGCGCAGCCGCCAGCAGTTCGTCACGGTTCGTCGGCGGGTTTTCGATGCCGGCTTCGCGCAGCAGGTCAGCGTTGTAATACAGAATCACGGTGCTGCGCTGGAACGGCAGCGACCAGATGGTGCCTTCTTCATCCATGCTGTTGGCCAGGAAGGCCGGGAAAATGTCGCTCACGAACGCTTCCGGGTCTTCCAGCGTATCGATGTACGACTGCATCGGGACGATAGAGCCTTCGTCAATGAAGCTGTACAGGTCAGTCGTCAGCATCACGGCGACATCAGGGCCTGCACCCCCACCATTGAGTTCAGTGCGGATGGTGTCACGCGTCTGCGTATACGAGCCTGTGTACGTTGGGACAACCGTGATATTGGGATTCAGCTCGTGGAATTGATCCGCGTAGCGCTGAATGATCTCATTGATCGGGGCGTCAACTGCCGTAGGGAAGTAAAATTCGATGGTGATATCAGCCTGCGCCATGACGCTTGCGCTGGTCAACAGAACAAACAAGACAACGAGCAACAGCACTTTACGCATATGGGTCTCTCCTAAAAGAATGCGGTTACGCACAGAAACTATAGCGCGGAATTATTAAGAAAACCAAGCCGTTCTTTAAGCCGTTAGGAAGCGCTGCAGCGTTTCTGCGTAAAGAGTTGGCTGTTCCAAATGCACAATGTGCCCCGCGCCGGGGATGATCGCCAGTGTGCAGTTCGGAAGGCGGTCGCGCATGCGCTGGGCGATCCCGGTGAATTTGGTATCGAGCTGCCCGGCGATCAGCAGCACCGGCAGATGCAGTTCGCCCAAGCGATTCCAGTAGCTCGGCTGCGCGCCCGTCCCCATGCCGCGCAGACTATTCCCCAGTCCAATGGGGTTTTGCGCCAAGCGCACCGGCCGTAAGTGAGCGCGCATGGCGGGGGTTTGGGTCGCAAACAGCGGATTATTCTCCCATTTGGCCGTAAAGGCTTCGACGCCGTCGCGCTCGATGCGCTCCGCCAGCGCGTAATCATTGCCCCGGCGCGCCATCCGTTCGAACTCATCCTCAATCCCCGGCGAGGCGCTTTCAAGCACCAGCTTGGACAGATATTCGGTATGGTGCAGCGCAAAGTCCAGCGCCAGGCGGCCACCCATCGAATAACCGAGCAGCGTGACAGGTGGGGTGGTCGTCCGCGTGATCAGATCCACGAGGTCGCGCGCCACCGTGCTCATCCCATAGCGGCGGTAGTTGTCCGGCGACTCGGTCTGCCCGTGCCCAAGTAGATCCGGTGCGATCAACTGCGTGTTGGCCGGAAACAAATCCGGCGACCAGTTCGCGCCACTCCCCGTAAAGCCATGCAGGGCGACCAGTGGTGCGCCCTCCCCTGTCACTCGCACATGATAGTCCACGCCGTTAATGTTCATATGTTGGATAGAAGCTGCTCCTTCACAGCGGCCCGGTGAATCTTGCCATTCGAGGTTTGTGGCAGCTGCTCCACAAACACGACGGTGCGCGGCTGTTTGTAGCCGGCGAGACGCTGACGGCTGAACAGGATCAACTCGGGGATAGTTAAATCCATGCCTTGTCGGATGACGACCATCACGGCGACCCGCTGCCCCCATTCGGCATCCGGCAAGCCAACGACACACACATCCGAGACGGCCGGGTGCTGGCGCAGGGTATTTTCGACTTCCGAGGGATACACGTTTTCGCCACCTGTGACGATCAAATCACTGCGTCGATCTACGAGCCACAGATCACCGTCCTTGTCGAGGTAGCCCATATCCCCGGTGTACAGTTCGCCATTCGCGGAGGGGAAAGACAAATACCCCTGCATGACAACCGGACTGGTCACCACAACTTCGCCGATTTCGCCCACTTTGACCGCTTTCCCGGATTCATCGACAATCCGCAGCGACGTGAACATCAGCGGTTTGCCCACGCTTCCCGGCTTGCGCACCACTTCCGAGGGGAGCATGGTCGCCACCTGCGAGGCGGCCTCGGTCAAGCCGTAGGTGGTCGCCAGCGGCACACCGCGATCCAGCGCCCGCCCCACCAGATCAGCGGTTGCCGCCGCCCCACCCAGCAGCACCAGACGCAGCGAGGCGGGAAAGGTCTCGCGCGCGTTGAGGAGTCGATAGAGCATGGTCGGCACGACTGACAGCAGTGTGATGTGCTGGGTATCGAGCGCGGCATTGACGGCGTCAAAGTCGAACCCCTGCTGCAAGACCACCGTGATCCCGTAGAGCGCCGCCCGCAAGATGATCGCCAGACCGCCGACATGATACAGCGGCAGCGTACACAACCAGCGATCATCCGGCTGGACGCCGATGCGATACGCCGAGCCTGTCGCGCTGTAAAAGTGATTGGCAAAGGTGAGCTGCACCCCTTTCGGGGTGCCCGTCGTGCCGGAGGTAAACATGATCGATTGCAGCGCGTTCGGGTTGAAGTCGAGCGGCCGCCACGAGTCGGTCAGCGTAATATCCCACCATGACTGGACCTGTGGGCTGTGGGACTCATCCACGGAGACGACCCGCCGCGCACCTGTACTCAACTGCGCGGCGGTGCTTTCGGTGGCAGAGGCACAGATAACCAGCGCGCAGCAGGTCGCGTCGAGCTGATACTCGATCTCCGTCACGGTCAAGCGCGTGTTAATCGGCAGCAGAACTGCGCCCAAGCGTGCCAGCGCGTGGATGATCACGACATAGTCGGCCTGATTCGGCATCAACACCCCCACAACGGTGTTCTGCTGGACACCCATCCCGGCGATGCGTCCGCACAACACGCTGACGAACCGATCCAGTTCGCTGTAGGTCAACTCGACATCCTCGGAAATCAGAGCGATTCCGTCCGGACGCGCAATCCGCTGTGCCGCTAGCCAATCTTTCATATCAGCCTCGACGTATTCAGTTCACAGTGTCCAGTTTACCGTATATTTTTATCGACGCATGCGATTCGTACGGATCTGGCGCGGGTTCTCACCATCGACTGAAAACTGCGAACTGAAAACTCCTGCTCACGGCCGCCAGGGATACTTGCGATAGTTCGGCGGGCGCTTGTTCACAAATGCGTCGCGGCCTTCGCTGCCCTCCTCCGACATGTAGAACAGCATGGTCGCGTCACCCGCCAGCACCTGCAAACCCGCCTGACCATCGAGCGCAGCATTGAAACCCGCCTTCAGGAAGCGGATGGCAATCGGGCTTTTGTCGAGGATTTCCTGTGCCCACTGCACGCCTTCGGCTTCGAGCTGTTCGACCGGGACGACCGTGTTGACCAGCCCCATCTCCAGCGCCTGTTCTGCGTTGTACTGGCGGCACAGATACCAGATTTCGCGGGCTTTCTTCTGCCCGATGATGCTGGCCAGATAGCTCGCGCCGAACCCACCGTCGAAGCTGCCCACCTTCGGCCCCGTCTGTCCGAAAATCGCGTTGTCCGCGGCAATCGTCAGATCGGCGATCACGGAGAGGACATGCCCCCCGCCGATCGAATAGCCCGCCACCAGCGCGATCACCGGCTTGGGCATCGTGCGGATGATGCGCTGGAGTTCCAGCACGTTCAGGCGTGCGACGCCATCATCGCCAACATAGCCTGCGTGACCGCGTACCTTCTGGTCGCCGCCGGAGCAGAACGCATACTTGCCATCGGCGGCGGGGCCGTTGCCCGTGAGCAGGATGACGCCCACGCTCTGATCGCGCCACGCATCGCGGAAGGCATCGATCATCTCGTCAATCGTCTTGGGACGGAAGGCGTTGCGCACTTCGGGACGATTGAAGGCGATGCGCGCCATGCCGTCGGCTTTGTGATATGTGATATCTTCGTACGGTTTAGCTTCTACCCAGTTCACCATGTGTCTTTTACCTCTGCAATACGGTCGTTACCAGCTGTTGAATTTGCTTGCGCCGCGCATCGTCGTGCGCGGCATCGGTGCGCACTTCGATGATGCGCGGTGTGCGCCCGCCCACCGTCACATCGACGGCGCTGCGGAAGGTCTCCCGATCGGTCACGCTGACAAAATCGAGGCCATACAGCCGCGCGACATGCTCAAACTGCAAGCCATGCGGCATGACGAACAATTCTGTGAACGGCGGGTCAAATTTAGAGACTGGCAGTCGTTGGAAAATGCCGCCGCCATCGTTGTTGAGCAGCACAATCGTCAGGTTATCCACGCCGCAGTTGCGCACTGCCAGCAAGCCGTTCATGTCGTGATACAACGTAATGTCGCCGACGAGCAGCACGGTCGGTTTTCCCGTCGCCGCGGCCAGCCCCAAAGCCGTCGACACGTTGCCGTCAATGCCGCTCGCGCCGCGATTGGCGAAGATGTGTAGGTGTTTAGTCGAGGGACGCGCAAACTGCTCGACATGCCGCACGGGGAGACTGTTACCCGCGAACAGGTTCGCGCCGTCCGGCAAGCGATCCAGCAAATCGGCAACCACTTGCCCATCGAAGAATTCATCGCCGAGCCGCTGACTGAGGTTCAGCCACGTGACCGCCTCCACCATCCGGATGTGCTGCGCCCACAGCGATTCAGGCCGCGCTGGTAGGCGTCCGCTCAACGACAGGCAGAGCAGCGTCGGATCGGCATGGACGAACAGGTGCGTGCGGTGCGTATCATCCGCCCAAACACCATCCGCGCTGACCTGAACGCGGTGCTTGACGTCAATCCGTTCGAGATACGAATTGAGCACATTTGAAGTCGGCACGCCGCCAAAGCGCAGCACCACATCAGGCGCTTCCCACGTGGGCGGCGCGTTGAGGAAGGTGTCATACCCGCCGATCACCGCCGTGTCCTGCACATGCCCACCGAAGCGCACATCCGAAGTCGGATCGGCGAAGATCGGATAGCCGGTGCGCTGGGAGAGCTGCGCGACCGCCGAGACGAAATTCTCGCCCAACGACTTTGGCCCGCACACGATGATCCCGCGTTCGTGCCGCTCCAGAAGGGCGAGGAGCGTCTGCATCTGCTGGACGGTCGGAATGGTCGCGCCGCCCGTCATGACCGTGAACGCGCCCGCGTAGTCGAAGCCCGCATCGTCGATGGCATCCGCGTGATCGGTCTCGACGGGAATTGGTTCGAGCGGCTTACGGAACGGCAGATTGACATGCACCACACCCTTACGCCCGCCCCCGATGCCGTCCGCGGTCGCGTAGGCGCGCGCCGCCAGTGTACGGAGCGCGCGAATCGTCAGCGCCGCAGGTTGGCTTTCCGGCAGCGGCGCATCGACCGACCACAGCGCATAATCGCCGTACATCTTGATCTGATCAATCGTCTGGTTGGCGCCGCTGTAGCGCAGTTCTGGCGGGCGATCCGTCGTCAGCACGAGCAGCGGCACGCGCGATTCGTGCGCTTCGATGATCGCCGGGAAGAAGTTGGCGGTCGCGCTACCCGACGTACACACGAGCGCCACCGGTTCCTCGGTCGCCAGCGCCAGACCGAGCGCGAAAAACGCGGCGCTGCGCTCGTCCAGATGCGGGTAGATGCGAATGCCATCATGCTCGGCAAACGCCATCGTCAGCGGCGTGGAGCGCGACCCCGGCGCGATGCACACCGAGCGCAAACCCGCCCGCGCCAGTTCGTCAACAAAGACCCGCGTCCAGAGAAAATTGCGATTAGGCGCGTACATGCTTCACCTCAGTGTTGTGAGCCTCACCCCGGTTGGCCGCGTTCACCTCCCCCTCTCCCCCGGGAGAGGGGGTTGGGGGGTGAGGTTGAGCTGTGCCAATTCCCAGTGCATTGAGCATGGGTCGAAACTTGAGCGCGGTTTCGTCCCATTCGCGCTGCGGCGTCGATTCTGCCACGATCCCCGCGCCCGAATAGAGCCACGCCCGTTCGCCCTGCACCACCGCTGAGCGGATGGCGACCGCAAACATGCCATCGAGCTTGTGGTCGAGCCAGCCAATTGGCGCGGCATACCACCCACGCGGCATCGGTTCGGC
>CALKIA010000616.1 GCA_937988705.1 uncultured Chloroflexota bacterium
GCCGATGTGACCAGCGAAGCCGACATCCAGAACGCGATTGCGACCGCGGTCGACGCGTTCGGCACGGTGAACATCTCCGTTAACTGCGCGGGCATCGGCATGGCGCTGAAAACCGTCGGCAAGAACGGCGCGCATCCGCTGGAGATCTTCGAGACGGTCATCCGCATCAATTTGATCGGCACATTCAACGTGATCCGCTTGGTGGCGGCGCACATGGTCACCAATGAGCCGAACGCCGAAGGCGAACGCGGCGTGATCATCAACACGGCGTCGGTGGCGGCCTTCGACGGGCAGATCGGTCAGGCGGCGTATTCGGCGTCGAAGGGTGGCATTGTCGGCATGACGCTGCCCATCGCCCGCGACCTCGCCCGTGATGGCATCCGCGTGGTGACGATTGCGCCGGGCATCTTCGACACGCCGCTGCTCGCCGCCCTGCCTGAACCCGCGCGCCTGTCGCTGGGACAGCAGGTGCCATTCCCGTCGCGCCTCGGTCGCCCGGAAGAATACGCGCAGTTAGCGCAGGCCATCGTCGAAAACGTCATGCTCAACGGGGAAGTTATAAGACTCGATGGGGCGATTCGCATGGCACCGAAGTAGAAACTACTATTTTTTGTTTAGCAAACTCTCAAGCCAATCAGCTAATTCTTCAAAGTCGGCAGACGATTGATGGAGAATCAGATCCGTGAGTTGTTCACCGAATCTGACTTTATCGTACTCATAACGTGCTTCGGAGAACTGCTTGAACAGGTCCTTAAGCAAATTCGCTCCATCAACATCACGCAACCAAGTTTCGTCAAAAATTATAGTTTCTGACGATCGTCTGATGTATTTAGGTGCTAAGCCATTTTCACTGATCCATTGTGTGATTTCTTCGGAACTGACCGGGGTTTCCCTAAAGTTATCCAGACTCGACATCAAGGATGCTATTGTGTCCGGATGCAGTAGGTAATTCTCATACATTCGTCGTGGAAGCAAATGGATGAGTCCTGAGGCCACACGCTCTAGTTCCTCACGTGCCTTTTCAGTTCGAATTTCCTGATCAAACACAAACCCTAAAGCCGGAGGAATTATTCCATAGCCTTCTGACAAGCGTTGGTAAATCTCGGCAACAACTCTAGCGTCACGCCCTTCAAAATCTCCCGTATTACGTACACCAACTATCTTCGTTGTTGGAGCCAGGTGTTTTGAAAAATGACGGAGGATTAATGGAAAGCAACGTTCTTCAGTAGGGCCTTCAGCCCAAAGAATATGGTCTGCGCCAAATACATCAGACAGTCGAGCACCAACTTCATCGAGCGCTAACCATAGATCCTTCGTAGTTTCACGATCAAGATTTCGGATATGACTCACCATATTCTCTTTACGAACTAAAACGATGTTTTGCGCATCAGCAGCCGCAATTACTGACGGTGAGTGTGTGCTTACGATGTATTGATGCTGAGTATGCTGACGGAAAATGTCAAATAACTTATGAACTGCACCTGGATGAAGAAAACTTTGTGGTTCATCTATGATAAGAGGACGCGGCACATCACTGGTCACAAGAACATAGAGCATTGCTAGAACTTGTCCAATCCCCGTACCACTCTCTTTTAGAGAAACTGCCAAGTCATCGCGTTCCGTTTCAGGTGGTATTTCCCAAAGTTTGATCTCAACCGTATTGTTTTCCACTAACGGAATAGTAATATCTAGTATTTCCGGAAAAACTGAATGAACATAATTCTTATATCGTTTGAAGCGTGCTGGGTTTGACGTTTGTAGGGAATGTAACACTTGTGGAAGATTTTGCGCATTTGGATCTAGTTCAGTTACTTGGCCTGTCTGATGTCGACCGATGTTCAACCTTTCTGCCGAAAACTGATAGATAGTTCGTTGAGCTAAAGTTGCCAGAGCAACAGCGGATTGCGCCGGTGGTTTGATGCGCTGAGTCACAGCGGCTTCGGGATTGATAAGGTCGCCAATTGAATCGAACTCTAGGCGAATAGCTTGGTCAGATTCAAGAGGCCCCTTTAGTCCAACAATATGTGCACGTTGAATACTATTCTCATAGAACTGACAGTTAACCTTTAAACCTTGCTGTATAAGGTAAAGAAATGATCTTGCGTAACTGCCTAGATCACGTCTATTCTCAACTGGAATGTATGCGCCACCTTGGCGCTGAAAGCAATCGAGCGCTTCTTGTGCCTCAAATTGAAACTCCACTTCAATCTTAGCGTTTGAGGGAATGGGAGTATTTCTAGAAGGTAATGTCTGCAAACTCCGGTGACCTTGCCCCGATAATGTTCTAATACTAAGTGCCTGTAATAACGCACTCTTTCCACTATTATTTTTACCAATAATCACATTAAAGCCAGGCAGAAATATGACTTCTTCCGATGAATTATAGCTTTTGTAGTTCTCTACTTTGAAATTGACAATGCGCATGGAGAATCCTATGTTAGCCTTGGTTAATGGATAATAGTATTCTACTCAAGAAGTTTGAAGTCCGTTGAAAGGCGTGGCGGCACAATTCGCATGTCGCCAAAACAAGCCCATTACCGCAAGCCGCGTGAGGGCAAGTATGAGCATCAATCAAGGCGATATCTACTGGGTGCAGTTGAGCAATCCGAGCGCAGCCGACGCGGCTGTCCCGCACCCCTACGTGATCATTCAGGCGAATGAGCTGAACCACAGCCGCATCACGACGGTCGTCGCCTGCGCGCTGACTTCGAACCTCAAGCGCGTCAGCCTGCCGGGGAACGTCCTGCTCGACACGGGTGAAGCCGATCTGCCCAAGCCCAGCGTCGTCGAAGTGGCGAAAGTCTCAACCCTCGCCAAAGCCGAATTAGGCGACTACATCGGCTCCGTCAGCGCCCAGCGGATCGAGCAAATCCTCGCCGGGCTGCGGTTTGTGCAAACGGCCTTCGGCGGGTAGCCACAGCAGGTCGCCCCAATCCTGGCGCGGAGTCCGCTTCAGCAATCAGTCAAAATCTTGGCTGGTACATTTTATTGATATATTATGAAGTTCAGCGCTAAATCTAACACCTCTTGATATGCCTTGCCTATAGAAATAGTGCTTGTTTTCACCTATCTTAACCAGGAAAGGTCTCCAGTATGGCACCTGTGGAAGAACTCAAACGCGTGGCCAAACGGTTCGCCGTCGATGCGTGGAACGGCGATGTCGCCATCTTTGACGAGGTTTGCTCTCCGGATTACCGCCTCGGAGACATGACCATCGCCGATCTTAAGCAAATTATTCTGGATTATCGTAAAGCCTTCCCTGACCTCAAAGCGAACCTCGGTGAGATGATCGCCGAAGGGGAGACTGTCGTCTACCGCTGGTCGATGAGCGGTACGCATCGCGGCGACCTGCACGGCATCGCGGCGACGGGCAAGCCGGTCAGCGCAACTGGGATCACCATTCTGCATTTCCGCGACGGCAAGATCGTCAGCGATGAATTTGAGTCGGGCAGCAAGAGTTTCGAGGAACAGATTTCGTAACGTTCTGCTCAGGCCGACTGATCGTCTGCCAGGATGTTAGCCAGCTCAACACAGAGATCGGGCGCGGCGCTGGTCGCGCACGAGCTATTCAGCGCGTCCCAGACCAGTCCATGCGGGGTCAGTGTGAACATACCACTGACCCCGTACCACCAGTACGCATCGCTGAGTTCACTTTCTTCGGCTGACTCGATCAAATAATCGTCATGCCCGGGGCATAACGGCCCGTCCACCGTACCGAGCACATGGGTGATCTCGTGCGCCAGCAGTCCCCAGTTCTCGGCCCGGCTGCCCGTATCCGTGACCACGATGAGGATGATGCGCTCCGCCGGTGTGGGAGGAGCATCGGAAACGAAGGTGCAGAGTTGATACGCGCTGTCCGTTATGGGAACGCACTGCCGCCACGCCACGCCGACTAAGGCGGCAAAGCCATCCGTCCCCTGCGGAAAGACGGCGTTCGACATCGTGGGCGCAAAGCGAACGACCACCGGGCACTGATCGCGCAAGTGAGCGAATTGATCAGCGCTGTGCGCGATGACCCGTTGCTCAAGCCATCGATCCAGTCGATAGATGGTTTCCGGTTGGATATCCGTCGGCAGTCCGGTCAGAACAACGTGAAATTGAGGGCCGACACGGACGGTCACTTGGGCGGGGATTTGCAGACAGATCAGGCGAAAGGGGATCACGACCAGTACGACGAGCCAAGCATAGAAACGCATGAGCCTACCTCCAAAAGCGAGATTGAGGCGCAGTTCCTGCCCTGGCTGGAGGATGTCGACGACACCGGGTTGCAAATGGGCGGAAACGGAAAAGCCGACACGTCCATTGCTTTTAGTTTACACCCCTTTTTTCGCCGGACGGACTTCTCCCCGGTGAACGGGGCAAGCGGTCATCCGACTCGATCTTGCCCCGGTGTTAGTTCATTCGCTCTCGCCCGACGTTTCCAGATAGCCGCGTTCGAGGATCGTCCCGTTTCCGTCGATCAAATAGCGCATCGGTGCGCCGGTCGGAATGTTCAGGTCGGGGATGCCGTTCTGGGGGATATTGTCGAGTG
>CALKIA010000617.1 GCA_937988705.1 uncultured Chloroflexota bacterium
ACTTATTCCTCACGCACGGGCTGATCTTTGCAGTCGCTGCACAGCCCATAGAATTCCAGCAGATGCCCGGTCAGGCGCACGCCGAGCCGTTCTTCGAGCGTGTGGGTGAGCGCCCCTAAGCCGCAGTCCTCAAACTCAATCACGCGGCTGCATTGCGTGCAAATGATGTGATGATGGTGGCCGTCCGGCATGAGCACATAGGTCGGCGTGACGCTGCTGTCAATATACGTTGGGCGCACAATCGACAGCCGGGTGAACAAATCCAGCGCGCGGAAGACACTGGCGCGACCGATGCCCGAATCCAGCGCTTCCACCTCATCGAGCAGCTCGGTCGAGGTCATGTGACCGCCACCGCGTTCCAGCGCCTTCAAGACCGTGATGCGGGCGTGCGTGAGTTTGTAGCCTGAATCCCGCAGCCGCTGCATCCGGGGGCTGAGAATCTCCTCTGACATCGCGCCTTCTTCCTTGACAAACACTTCTAATTGAGATACTGTATCACTTGAGACATCGTATCAATTGCAAACAGGAAAAACCATGCGTCGTAGTGTTATGCTCATTCTACCTCTGATTCTCGCGTTTTCTGTAGGGGCGATCCACGCACAAACAGCGCCAACCGTGGTCGCCACGACGACGATCCTCGCGGATGTCGCCCAGAACGTGGCCGGGGATCTGTTCACCGTCGAGTCGCTCATTCCCGCCGACACGGATCCGCACGCCTTCGAACCCGCCACCGCGGATGCGGTGCTCGTCGCCCAAGCGGATCTGCTGCTGAGTGTGGGCGCGGGCTATGAAGCCTTCCTCGCCGATCTGCTGACGACTGTGGGCGAAAACATCCCCGTGAGCGTCGCCTCCAACGGCATCGAAATTCTGCCCTATGGCGCCCATGAGCATCACGACGACGAGGCCGCCGCCACCGCGGAAGCGGATCATGCCGCTGAACATCTCGGCGTGCTGGGCGTGGATCTCGAATGCGCAGCGCACACCCACGAAGAGGCTGCTGCTGCCGAAGATGAGCACGATCATGGCGCATGTGACCCGCACGTCTGGCACGCTGTTGCCAATGTGATCGTCTGGACGACCAACATTGCCGCCGCCTTCTCCGAACTGGATCCCGCCCATACCGCCACCTATCAAGCGAATGCCGCCACCTATATCGAACAGCTCACCAGTTTGCAGGTTGAAATTCAGCAGGCCGTGAGTACGATTCCCGAAGATCAGCGCGTCTTGATCACGAACCATGAATTCATGGGCTACTATGCCCACGCCTACGGTTTCGAGGTTGCGGCGACGGTGCTGCCCGCCAGCGCCACCGGCGCGGAAATCGCGCCGCAGGAGCTCGCCGCGCTCATCGAACTGGTGCGGACCGAAGGTGTCCCGGCGATCTTCGCGGAGAACACGACCACGCCCCAGATCGCCGAACTGATCGCGCAGGAAGCTGGCGTGAGCGTGGTCACGACGCTCTACAGTGACGCGCTCGGCACCGACGCGCCCACTTACATCGACATGATGCGCGCCAACACCCAGACGATTGTTGCGGCGCTCGGTTAGCCACTCATCCCCCAACCTCTTCTCCCACGCCAGCGGGAAGCAGAGGAGAATACAGCGGTCTTTGTCCCTCTCCCCGTTTACGTGGGAGAGGGACGGCTTGCGCAGCAAGCAGGGTGAGGGGGTCACAAAACACCTCATCCTATCAGGGACAGGGTGAGGCTGTCGGAACGCGCTAAATCGCGTCCGTTCGTTTTAAACAAAGACACGGGCGACCAAGTTGGGTCGCCCCTACGTTGTTCATTTCATAAGGCTATCAGCAATGGCAATTTTCGAACGCCCCACCGTCCGCCCCGGCCCGCAAGAGCGCGCGCACCCGCCGTTGATCGAGGCGCATAACCTGACCGCGACCTACAACGGCGAACCTGCGCTCGACAGCGTGAGCTTTCGTGTGGAACGCGGTGATCAGGTGGCGATCATCGGGCCGAACGGCGCGGGCAAGTCCACGCTGATTAAGACGCTGCTCGGCTTGCTGCGTCCATCATCCGGCTCGTTTGAGCTCAACGTACCGCGCGAACACATCGGCTATGTGGCCCAGCACGAGGCGGTCGATTGGAGCTTCCCGGTCAGCGTCCGCGACGTGGTGCTGATGGGCTGCGCCCGGCGGATCGGCTGGTTCAGACCCCCCAAGCGCGAACATCAGCAGATTGTCGACAAGGCACTGGAACGCGTCGGCCTGACTGATTTTCAGCACCGTCAGATTGGCGAGTTAAGCGGCGGTCAGCGGCGGCGGGCGTTCATCGCGCGGGCGCTGGCGCAGGATGCTGAACTGCTCATCCTCGACGAACCATTCAGCGGCGTCGACTCCGGCGCGCAAGCTGACCTGATGGGCGTGCTCGACCGCCTCAATCGCGACGGGCTGACAATTCTCCTCTCTACCCACGACCTCGATCTCACCTTCGCGCGCTTCCCCAAAGTGATGGCGCTCAAGCGTACCCTGATCGCCTACGGCGCACCGCAGCAGGTGCTGACCGCGGAAACGCTCTCGCAGCTGTATGGGCAGCGGTTGGTCACGTGGCAAAACGGACGCGAAGTCAGCGTCTTCGTGGACGATCACCACTGCACGAATTGTTAGGCCAGCGGTTAGCCATGAGCCGTTAGTTGAAAGACAAGGTGTTCAGAGCTTTTGTAGGGACAAGGCATGCCTTGTCCTTTTTGTTTCTTTCTAAAATAGGTTCTCGAAACAAATCCACGAATGGATGTAGGGGCGCACCTGTGTGTGCGCCCGAAACCGGGTAGACACACAGGTCTACTCCTACATTGGGACTTTCGAGAGTCTACTTAAGTGCTCCATCCGGTAAATCGTCGCAAATTGATCGTCGGGACACGATCCGGCGTATGCGCCTATTTTTCTCGTAGGGACAAGGCCT
>CALKIA010000618.1 GCA_937988705.1 uncultured Chloroflexota bacterium
AGATCGCTGCGCCCCGCTTCATATTATCTATTCAAAGCTGAGAAAATACCTGCAAGGGGCTTAGCGGATCGTGCGTTCCGCCGGAACGAGCGCACCTTCGCCGAGCGACTGCACGTAGATGCACATGTTCCACTCAATCGCGACGTCCTCGACGGTGATTTCTTCGTCGGTGAGCATGACCCCCGTGTTGCGGGCAATGGCGAACGGGGTCGCCTCGTCGCGCTCGCCCATGACCAACTGCGCCGCCGCGCAGATGGTGTCGGCGATGCCGCGCCGCGTGACCATCATCGGGTTACCGAACAGATCCGGCTTGCCACGCTCGTCCTGCACCGGGCGGAAACCCGCGGTCGCCAGTGCGACGCCCGTGGTGCCGATGCGTCCCGGCATGAGCCAGCTGTCGGTCAGGATGACGCCAATATCCACGCCGAGGCGCGCCCGCATTTCCGCGCGGATGCGCGCCGCCGTGCGGTATGGGTGCGCTGGAAACACGACCGCGTAGCCACTGGGGATGTTCGAGCGGTCAATTCCGGCGTTGGGAGAAAGAATGCCATCTTTGAACGTGAGCAGAAAGCCGGGAATACCGCCAAATACATGATCGGCCTGCTGCGCGACCAGGGCGGCAATGCTCGGATTCATGCTGTAACGGTCGGCGAGCGCGGCGGCTTCCGGCGTGATCGCGATCTCATCCAGCTTGACGATTTGGCCTTCGCTGATCGCGGCGTATTTGCTGGACACAGCCAGTACATCGCCGGTTTGCAAGGCTTCGCCCGCCGCGGCCAGGGATTCGGTCAGCGTCGCGTAGAGATCAAAGGCCGCTTGTTGAACCGGGGCGGGCACCGGGATAACGATCAAATGGTTACTGCGCACCATACGACTCCGTACTCTGTTTTTGTCGGCGTCCATGCTATCACCGCGCATGGGTGAAAGCTAGTCTGCCTTGAGCGGCGCGGCTCTATGGCTTGTAAAACTGAATCAGCCCGTGCTTGCCATTGAAGCGCCAATCGTTCTGCACTTTGTCGAGGCTTTCCGCCAAGCCTGCGGGCAGCCCGACGATTGAGTCGCTTTTGCAGGTGCGCAGCGCCAGCAGCGGGGCGGGGAAATAGTTCACGGCCTCCGCGAAAGGCGCATCGGCGGGCCACAGCGCATCGCCGACAATGCGGCGGTAGTTGGCGTCCCCCTTGAAGATCACCAGTGCGGCCTCCTCGAACTGCCACAGCAGCCGTGCCGGGAGCTGCGACCCGAAATACGGGCTGTTCCACCAGCGATCCGGCGTGATGCGCAGGCGATCATCCATGATGGCTGCCTGCACGCGTTCGCTGACTTCGCGCGCTTCCTGCCCGAAGCCGCGCGTGAGCGAACCCCGCAGCGCCATTTCGCTGAGGAGGTCGAGGACGTCGCCGCGCGTCGCATCGCTGACGAAGGTCGGATGATCTTTGACATGCAGCGTGATGCGATCGGCGCTGTCGAGTAGGGCATCGGCGAACAGCAGATCCAGCGCCAGTTCCGTCCCGGCGTTGTCCAACACGATGTGAATGTGGCCCGGTTCACGCCCGTGCAGGTGCTCCAGGACGGCCGCGGTGTCATCTACCAGCAGATCGTCGCTGGTGGCCGCGGCGTGCGTCGTGCCGACCGTATAGCTCAGGTCGACGCGGTTGCCCCACAGTGCATGGTGCAGCAGGCTCGCCAAGCGCGTTTCTGGCGGGGAGGCGAGCGCGTGCCGGATCGCCGCTTGAATTCCCGCTCCGGTGATTTCTTCTTCTTTCTTGGCGACGAACGGATCGACACCCGTGGTGTGCCAGTCCACCGCACCAATGATCTGGCGGTAGAGATACAGCTCGGCGAAGAACCATTCGGTGTTCAGCCATGTATCCCCCTCGCGGGCGGCAAAGGCTTCTAACCACAGATCATAGTCGGGCGCGGAGTCCGGCAGCGGGTGGATGGGGGCGTCATTCTCAATTGACATGCGCAGACGATCCAGCGCCGTATGGATCGGCATGGGGAAGTTGTTCAGCCGCTGCGTCTCGCGGAGGATGTTTGGCACACGCACACGCATCGTGTTCGCAGCAAACCAGTTGCTGCCGTCCGTACGAATCGGGGGAGGTGTCATTCTGGGCTTATCCTTTTCCCCGGCTCGTTCGAACTGACAGCAGTTCCCGATTCAGGGGAGTCATGTAGGGACGACGCCTGTGTCGTCCGCTGGAAAAAGTTGATGTGGGCGTGCCGAGCCGCCCCTCATGGCTTGAATAGATTGCTTTCGCTCGTCGCTGAATGGTTGAATGTGAACTTTTGTTCTATACTATACTTGATTTCCATTATAACCAAATGGGCGGCTGGATGGCACATCTCCAACGCCCATACTAACCCACATGGAGTGATAGAGGATGTTCAAACGGATCAATGCGACAGTGTTATTCGTCCACAATCTGGAGCCATGTCTGCGCTTTTACCGGGATACGCTCGACTTTAAGCTGACCTTCAGCGATGGGGCGTCGCACGCCTTTAAGCTGGAAGATCAGGATTTTGTGCTGCTGACGGTCGACGCGGCGGCGGACATGATCAGCGCGGCGGCGGTGGGACTGGAGCCGGTTCAGGGGCAGCGGGTGCTGCTGTGCGCGGGCGTGGATGATGTGGACGCCGTGTATCAGGCGCTCACGGCCAAGGGGGTGACTTTCATCAAGCCGCCGAAAGATCAGGTGTGGGGACGGCGCACCGCCTATTTTGCCGATCCCGAAGGTCATCTGTGGGAACTGTACCAGATGCTTGACTAACGGACGAGGCAGGGCGGCAGCTCCGCAGAATAGCGTGAAACAAGGTTTTATCTTGTTTTAGGGGATTGGCGGACGCGATAAATCGCGTCCCTACGAGGAAATCGTGCTTGTGTAGGGACGCGATTATGCAGTTTAAGAAAAGATCACTGTGTTTGTAGGGACAAGGCCTGCCTTGTCCGACGCGAACGGACAGCGCAGGCGCTGTCCCTACGATCTCCGTACTCATAAGTTAAACTGCATTATCGCGTCCGCCAAACTCCGAAACCAAGACCAAGCCTTGTTTCACGCCATTAAGAACCTACCCCTGAGATTCGCCCCGACTCCGTTCCGAATCCTGATCGGGATGAGGGTTACTTCTGCCCGGCGATGATCGCCGCGAACGTCTTGCCGCTGTCCTTAATGGTGCGCTTCTGCGTCGTGTAATCCACATGGATCAGGCCGAAGCGTTTGCTGTAGCCGAACGCCCACTCGAAGTTGTCCAGCAGACTCCACGCGAAATAGCCCTTGAGCGGCACGCCGTCGGCAAGCGCATGGCGGCAGGCTTCCAGATAGGCGGTCAGGTAGGCGACGCGGCGCTCGTCGTGGACTTCCCCGGACTCGGTGACCGTATCTGCCCACGCCGATCCGTTCTCCGTGATGAAAATCGCGCGCGGCGCGTACTCGCTGTGAATGCGCATCAGCAGTTGAAACAGGCTGTTCGGCGCCACTTCCCATTCCATCGCCGTGTATTCGCCCTCCGGTTTGATCTGCTTGAGGCGGATCGGGCTGGTGGGGTCATCGGCGATGACCGCGCGCGTATAGTTGTTGATGCCTAAAAAGTCGAGCGGGACCTGGATGCGCTGGAGATCGCCGGGGCGGATTTCCGGCATATACGCGCCATAGGCTTCGACCATATCGGCGGGATAGTGCCCGCGAAACACCGGGTCGAGATACCAGCGATTGAAGCCGTCATAACGCGTCGCCGCTTCCATATCCGCGCTTTTGCCCGTGGCCGGGTCGGCGGGCGTCAGGTTGAGCGTGATGCCGACTTGCGCGCCGGGGACGTTCTGCCGGATGATCGGCACCGCGTTGGCGTGCGCGAGGTTCAGGTGGTGCGAAACGAGCAGCGCGTCCGTCGGCACCTCACTTTTCAGGCCGGGGGCATGTTCGCCGAACATGTGCCCCACCCACGCGATCACGGCGGGTTCGTTGAGCGTGATCCAGTGCTTGACCCGGTCGCCATACGCGCGGCTGACGATGTCCGTGTATTCGGCGAAATCGTCGGCGATGCCGCGCCGCAGCCAGCCATCTTCATCTTGCAGCGCCTGCGGCAAGTCCCAGTGATAGAGGGTGATGTAGGGGGTGATGTTCGCCGCCAGCAGCCCATCGATCAGGTGGCTGTACCAATCGACACCCGCCTGATTCACCTTGCCGCGTCCGGTCGGCAGAATGCGCGACCACGCAATCGAGAAGCGATACGCGGCGAGATTGAGCGCCTGCATCAGCGCGATGTCCTCGCGCCAGCGGTGATAGTGATCGGCGGCTACATCGCCCGTGTCGCCGTTGAGCACTTTGCCGGGTGTGTGGGAAAAGGTATCCCAGATGCTGGGGCCGCGTCCGTCGGCGGTCGCGCCGCCCTCAATCTGATAGGAGGCGGTCGCCGCGCCCCACACGAAATCGCTCGGAAACTGCATGGTCACACCCCCTCTGCCTGCGCTTGTTGCCATTAATAGTAACGCGGCGCGCGCTGAATCCGAAACCGGGATTTATAGAGAGAGTAAGGCGGCCGTGAATCATGTTAAGATGAGTTACTGAGATAGAGAGGTTTGGGCTATGAACCAACAACCGCTTATCAGCGAAGAGCGGGATATTCTCGGCGGCCTACCTGTGTTTTACAGCACACGTGTCCCCGTCCAAAATCTGGTCGATTACCTGACTACAGGCGAAACGATCGACGCCTTCCTCGATGATTTTCCTGCGGTGACACGGGAACAGGTCGAAACCTTCCTCAAGCAATCCTCGTAGGGACGCGATTTATCGCGTCCGCAAATAAAAACGGACGCCATGAATGGCGTCCCTACACACGACAGTAATTGCCGTGAGCACAAATCCCGCTGTATAATATGGTACAAATTCATGGGCGGAGTAGGCGGCCTGACGACCGTTATAAAGCTGCTAACCCTTCAGGGCTAGTTAAGCCAGCGGATTCCGACAGTAACCGCAGATGGGGTTGATCATCCCTGCGGACACGCGATTCCATCGACCGCAGTAGTTACAATAGAGGTTGCCGCCTCTAGTAACCCTGACGACACGATTGGGTAACCGAATTGAACGTTTCATGTTAGCCTCCATGGCGCTATCACTTAGGTACGTGAGATATGAAGCGCGAACGTTAGGCCGCCTACTCCGCCCATGAAACTTTCAATTTCTTGACTCAATCCGGTTTTTCACCTCAAACTTCTACCGATTCAAGCTCATCGGCATGATGACGCTCACAAAGTCGTCGCGCCCTTCGGGGCGAATGACGCCGGGATGCGCCGCGCCGTTGCTCTCCAGAATCACGCGTTCGCTGTCGATCACGTTCAGCACGTCGATCAGGTAGCGGATGTTGAACGCCACTTCCATCGATTCGCCTTCGACCGCCGCATCGATCATGCCTTCGTTGTCGCCGCGTTCCGCGCTGCGCCCCACGATCATCACTTCGCCGGGTTCGCTGGGGCTGTTGGCGGGCTTGATGAAGATGCGCGCGCTGAAGTTGCTGTCACGGGCGAAGATTTCGGCGCGTTTGCACTGCTTGAGCAGCTCATCGGTGTAGACGGTCATGGCGGTGCTGTACGTCTTGGGGATGATCGCGCCGAAGTCGGGGAATTTGCCTTCGAGCAATTGCGACGTGATCACGGTGCTTTCGTAGTAGAACATCACCCCGTCGCGGCCTTCTGGCAGCGTAATCCCGATTTCTTTGTCTTCGTCGGTGACCACGCGGGCGACTTCCGTCATCGTTTTGGCGGGAATGATCATCACGCGATTCTTGGGCACGCGTTCGTCGAGACGCGCGGTGCGCACCGC
>CALKIA010000619.1 GCA_937988705.1 uncultured Chloroflexota bacterium
ATCGGCGCGCGTCTTGAATTGCAGGGTCGGATGGAGCAAGGTCGGGGAGTTGATGAAGGTGTTGCGGTGCATTTGACCCATACGCTCGAACTCGGCGTTCTCCAGGCCGGGGATCAGGCGCAGCACGGCTTCCTGCTGACCCCATTTGATGTTCGTCTGGAAACCGACGATGTTGTACAGCGTCCCCGCGACATTATCCTGCCGGAGCTGAACCACCGCGTGCGGTCGACGCCCGGTGCGCGGGTCAGTGAGCCCGACCGGACGCATCGGCCCAAACGCGAGTGCGTCTGCACCCCGCGACGCCAGCTGTTCGATCGGCAGGCAACCCTCGAAGAAGAGCTTATCTTCGGTCTCGAAGTCGCGCAGCGCTGCCCGTTCCGAGCCGAGCAACCCGTCGATGAAGCGCTCGTATTCGGCCTTATTCATCGGACAGTTGATGTAATCGCCTTCGTCCTCGTCGCCGCGTCCGTAGCGACTGGCGCGGAAGGCGATGCTCATGTCGATGCTCTCCGCCGTCACAATCGGCGCGAGCGCGTCATAAAAGTACAGATACTCTTGTCCGGTGAGGCGGGCGATATCCGCTGCCAGCGTCTCCGATGTGAGCGGCCCGGTCGCGATGATCGTCGGCCCGTCCGGCACGCTGGTCACTTCCTCCCGGATCAACCGGATGCGCGGGTGGTTCAGGAGCGCGTTCGTCACGCTCTCCGCGAACAATTCGCGATCAACGGCCAGCGCCCCACCCGCCGGAACCGCCGCTGTTTCCGCCGCATCCAGCAGCAGCGAGCGCAGCAAATCCAACTCGGTCTTGAGCAGCCCTGACGCCCGGTCGGCCAATTTCGACCCGAACGAATTGCTGCAGACCAGCTCGGCGAGGCGGTCGCTCACATGCGCGCCCGTCGTCTTCTGCGGTCGCATCTCATACAATTCAACCTCGAAACCGCGCTCGGCAAGCTGCCACGCGGCCTCGGAACCGGCCAACCCGCCGCCAACCACCTTCACAATCGTCATGCGCTAAATCCCATCCCGCGCGCTCAAGCGCACACTATCGGTCTTGTCTGCATACCAGCACAGAGGGCTGGCAGCTACATAGAATAGCGTGAAACCACGTTTTATCGTGGTTTCGGAGTTTGGCGGACGCGATAAATCGCGTCCCCACGAGGAAATAGGCGCAACCGCCGGATCGTGTCCCGACGATTAATTTGGAGCGGACAAGGCAGGCCGGTAAGTGCGTAGAATACCGTGTAAACGGGTTACAGGTCGTTTTTGGGGGTTTGCGGACGCGATAAATCGCGTCCCGACGAGGAAAATAGTCGCAACCGCCGGATCGTGTCCCGACGATTAATTTGCGACGATGTACCGGATGGAGCGCTAAAGTGGGTTCTCGAAAGAAATCCAAGAACATCCGGCGGGGCGTGTGCCCGAAAATGGGCAGACACACAGGTCAGCCCCGACACTTAAGGGAGAGGTTAGCTCAACTCCGCCGCCTGCTGATGATACTGGCGCACCTTGTCCAGATGCTCTGCGCTGGGCGGCGCAAGCTGAAGGGCTTCCCCATACGCATCGCGCGCCTTCGCAAACTGGCGGAGCGCGAAATAGGCATTGCCCAGCACATAGTAGATACGGTAATCGTAGATCGCCTGATCATCCGTTTTGGCGGTTTGCAGCAAACGCTGAATCGCGCTGATCGCCTTCTCGTATTCGCCCAGTTGATAGCAGCTGCGCGCGATCCGGTAATGCAGCGACAGCTCCCACGGGTGGTACGGGTTAAACTGCAACGCATTCTGGTAGGCGGTAATCGACGCAGTGTACTGCGCCGTCTTGAAATACGCGTCGCCCAGCATTTCCTGCGCTCGCGACCACGTCACGTCGATGCCAAACGGGCGTTTGTTGATCTGCGCGAATTGCTGCAAATACGTAATGATCTCGCGGTCGCGGCCGCTCATGTGCGACAGCGTTTCCGCCGCCGTGAGCAGAGCATCGCTCAACCCCGGTCGGCCTTTGACGCCCGCCGCCGTCGCCACATTGATCGCCGTGGCCGCTACTTCGAAGGCCGCCTCGAAATCGTGCATCTCGCGCAGAATGCGACTACGCAGGGTGTGGACCTGCACCAGCCACAGACGCGGTTCGGTGTTGGGATAGGTGGCAATCGATTTATTCAGGAATGACAAAGCATTTTTGGGATCGCGATCTTCGTAGAAGGCGACGAACCCCAGTCGCTCATAGCAATAGGCCGTCAGCGGGGGGATGGTGCTAGGCGTGAGCAAGGCTTGCTGTAAGCAGTTAACCGCATCGATTGTCCGGTTGTCCGTGAGCAGCACACGCGCCTTTTGATAGAAGATCCAGCCGGCATTTTCATAGGTAGGATGTTCGCTCAGGATTTTCTCGTACGCCAGCAGCGCTTGCGCTGTATCCGCGCGATCCGCGAAGCCGACGCTCGCCAGTTCAAAGCGGGCAAAATGCGTGTCGGCCAAGAGTTCCAAGTTGCGGGGGATTTCAAACTGCTCCGGCGCGAGGCTTTGCGCCTTCTGCAAGTCTTCCAAGGCGTCGTCGATGCGAGCGCTGAACAAGCGGGCGCGGGCACGGAGAATCAACATGCGGGCGCGGCCGTGCAGCGATTGTTCGGAACGGAGCAGACGAGCGATCAGCACCTCTGCTTTCTTGATGTCGCGCTTGAGCAGTAGGTCATCTATCGTCTGTAGTTGTTCCAGCATCTCATCCTCCGGGGACATACGCAATTTTCGCCCGCTGACTGGATAAATCATCGCAGAAATGTCGCCGTTTGGGTATCCCACAAAGATCACGCCGCCCATTCACAGGGAACGGGCGGCGTGATTGACCTGATTATCAACTGCAATTATGGATAAGATGAGCCTAGTAACTATTGGTGCTAGTTCGTGGTTCTAAACGGATGGTATGGGGTCTTCTGTAGGGGCAAGGCATGCCTTGCCCCTACGAAAATCTTCTCTCAAATTGGTAACTAGCACCAATGGTTAGTAAGCGTGTCCCCTCACCCCCAACCCCTCTCCCACGCAAGCGGGGAGAGGGGAGCCAAACAGGGCATCTGCTGGCTCCCCGAATTCGGTGAGAGTCGGGGGTGGCGTGAGAGACTCGATCACAGGCGGCGGTGTCCGTGAAATCGGGGGAGCTTACGTCCACGCCTTCAGCACGATTGAGGCGTTCTGTCCGCCCAGACCGAAGCTGTTCGACAGCACGTATTGCAGACCCTTCATCTCGCGGGCGACATTCGGCACGTAGTCCAGATCCAGTTCGGGATCGGGCGTCTCATAGTTGATCGTCGGGTGGATCACGCCTTCGACGAGGCTCATCACACACGCGATGATCTCGATAGCGCCGGACGCGCCGAGCGCGTGGCCCATCATGCTCTTGGTGGACGAAATCGCCATGTTATAGGCGTGTTCGCCGAACACGCGCTTGATCGCCAGCGTTTCCATCGCATCATTCGCCTGCGTCGATGTACCGTGCGCATTGATGTACTGGATGTCTTCCGGCTGGACATGCGCGTTTTCCAACGCCCAGCGCATCGAGCGCATTGCGCCCTTGCCTTCGGGGTCGAGTGCCGCAATATGATACGCATCCGACGACGAGGCATGGCCGAGAATTTCCGCGTAAATCCGCGCGCCGCGCTGGATCGCATGCTGGAGGCTCTCGATCACCATGACCGCGCACCCTTCGCTGAACACGAACCCGGAACGGTTTTTGTCGAACGGACGACTGGCCAGCGCGGGGGTATCGTTGAAGCCGGTCGCCAACGCATCCATCGCTTCGAAGCCCGCGATGGCGTAGTCTTGCAACACCGCTTCGACGCCGCCCGTGATCACCATGTCCGCGCGCCCATTCTTGATGAGTTCGCTCGCTTCACCGACGGCCTGCGTACCCGCCGCACACGCCGTC
The DNA here is from genome assembly GCA_937988705.1 of uncultured Chloroflexota bacterium. Classification (GTDB taxonomy): domain Bacteria; phylum Chloroflexota; class Anaerolineae; order Aggregatilineales; family Phototrophicaceae; genus Flexifilum. The sequence goes on from CALKIA010000619.1 coordinate 3,913, forward strand.
GCCGGGGCGATCAGCGGGCCAAGCGTCCGCATGAACTTGCTCACGTAGTGACCGGGCATGTTCGGCAGCGAATTGATCAGCATCAGCGGATTCGGCTTCTTGTAGCCGGAGGTCTTGTATTTGGTCGTGCTTTGCTCCGACTGTTCGTGGGAACCGAGCGTCGTCCCAATCACGGTGCCGACGCGTTCGCCTTCTTCTTCGATCATCGCGGGCGTTAGTCCGGCGTCCTGGGTCGCCATCGTCGCCGCCGCCACCGCGAACTGAGAGGCGCGGCCCATGCGGCGCGCTTCCTTATGCTCGATGAACCTGGTCGGTTCGAACCCGCGCACTTCCCCGCCAATCTGGACAGGAACATGATCAATCGGAATCGTCTCGATGTGCCGGATGCCGGATGTGCCGGCCTTCAGATTTTCCCACAGCGACTTCACGTCGCCCAAACAGGTGACTGCGCCCATCCCGGTGATGACAACACGGGGGCGACCGTTACGCAGTAATTCCATGCTCGTTGAGCGGCGAGAATGCCGCCGTCCTCCTTATCGCTATCGCTCTATCGGTTAACTCAAGCCAGTGTAAAGGTCTTCAGTCCAGACTCAATCGACTCGATCACATTACCAGTCACCGCTTTTCGGGCCTGACCAATCGCGTTTTTAATCGCTCTGTCATTGGATCGTCCGTGACCAATAATGACAACACCGTTCACCCCCAAAAGGGGCGCGCCACCAATCTCAAATGGGTCGATCATTTTTTGCACGCGGCGAAAAGCGGGTCGCGCCAACACGCCGCCCAGCTTGGTGATGGTGGTCCGGGTGATTTCGTCGCGCAACTGCATGGCCATGGTGCGGGTGGCCGCTTCAGCCGTCTTGAGGAAGATATTGCCGACAAACCCATCCATAACTACGACATCGGCACCGCCCGTCAGCACATCTTTTGGCTCAATATTGCCCACGAACCGAAGTGGCAGATCACGTATGAGCGCCGCCGCTTCATGGATGAGGGCGGTGCCTTTGCCTTCTTCTTCACCGTTGGAGAGCAGGCCGACGCGCGGATCACTGATCTTTGACGCATTTTGCGCGTAGAGCTTACCCATCAGCGCGAACTGGGCCAGCCACTCGGGCTTCGAGTCCGCGTTGGCGCCGACATCCAGCAGAATGGGGTTCGCCGTGCCCAGCGGCAGGATCGTCGTCAGCGCGGGGCGCTTGACCCCCGGGATGCGCCGCAACGTGAACAGCGTGGCAATGCTCAAGGCCGCGCCGGTGTTGCCGGCCGTGACAAACCCATCCGCCTGACCGTTTTTCACGAGCAGCATGCCAACGTGCATGGACGAATTGGACTTGGCCTTGCCCACCACCGACGGCTTATCTTCCATCGTGATCACCTCGCCCGCATGGACGATCTCGATCTTCAAGCCCGCCGTATCATGCTTGGCGAGTTCGGCCTGCAGCTGCTTCTCGTCACCAACGAGGCAGATGGTGTCGTCGGGCCAGGCGCGCGCCGCCAGCACCCCACCTGCTACATCGGGAGCCGGGTATGTATCACTGCCCATCGCATCCAGGGCGATTCGCATAGTTAATCCTTTGCTTGCGTGCTTGAGCTTCCGGGACTTGCCCTGAAGCCGGGAGACGAGTCAAGCCTCATCCATACAAAAACCGAACAAGAACCGGCCTGAAATCGAACACAACCGGGCAAGAACCGATTTTGACCGCTTGTTCACCCTACATGGATGCAGGGCGGTGGCGGTCAACCGGAAAGTCACCTGCTTGACATTTTTGCGTGCGAAGTGTACCGGAAATCCGCCCGGCAACAAAGGTAGATAAGGAGCAGATTTCCTGACTGGATGAGCGGGAGTCAGGCATTGACACGGGAGGCGACTTCGGTATAATACGCTTATATTCACGCCCCGGTGGCGGAATGGCATACGCAGCAGCTTGAGGGGTTGTGCCCTATGGGCGTGGAGGTTCGAGTCCTCTCCGGGGCAAGTAGAAAACATCCATCCATGATGGATGTTTTTGTTTTCGGTGACTGCCAGCCGCGCGATTTTGTTATCTTTTGTCTTAGTTTCCCCCCTATTTCCGAATTTTCTAAACTTGCCGATGACGCACTATCCGTTGTACACTCCAAGAGAGTAATTGCCACCGGAGGATACGCACGCATGAGCGATGAAACCAGATCGGCGTTGAGAGAAGCCTTTGACGCGATAGAAGCCGGCGATTTGGAGACGGCCCGGACTGTTCTTGAGCCTGTCCTCGCTGCGGACCCCGACAACGCAGATGCCTGGTGGATCTACAGCCATTCGGTTACCGATCCTCAGCTCGCGCTCGACGCGTTGGAAAACGTGGTGCGCGTCGATCCTGAGTATCCCGGTGCAACTGAACTCTTGACCACCCTGCAGGAGCGCCTGCCGCGTCGTCCGCCCAAACCAGCAGCGCCGCCCCCGCCGCCCGACGATATCCCGGATCTGCCCCCCGGCGAACCGGATTTCGAGCTCGACGTGCCGCCTGCGGCTGACTCTGAACTCGAAGAATCTGATGAAGAAGAGGATGAAGAGGAAGAAGAAGGGCGCAGCTTCCTGATCCCGCTTCTCGCAGGTGGGCTGCTGATTGTCGTGATCCTCGTGCTCATCATCTCGCTCTTCTCGCAGCCCCAGACGCCGACAGTCACACCGACGACGGTGGCGCTGGCGACGCTCCCGCCCGACAGCACGCCGCTCGTCGAAGGGCAATCGGCAACGGAAGACGCCGCGGCTGTCACCGAAACTGAAACCGCCGCCGCACCCCTCGTCGAAGCGACCGAGACGGATGCTGCTGCCGCTGCGACCAGCGAAGCCAGCGCTACCGAGTCCGCTTCTGTATCCCCCGCCGCGACCGAGGATGCCTCGTCTGGCACCGAAACTGAAACCGCGCCACTCGTTGAAGCGACCGAAACGGACGCCGCTGCGACCAGCGAAGCCAGCGCCACCGAGTCGGCTCCCGCCGCGACTGAAGCAGTTGTGGTCGGCTCCGCTGAAGAAACGCTGCTGGCCGGGTTGAGACGCTACACCCTCGCGGCAGAACCGATCACCCGTCAGGACACCACCGTCGGGAATGCGTTGCTGGTGAGTATCTGCGTCAATGATCGCCGCGAAGTGCCGACCTTGCTGCGCCCGGTGATGCGCGCCATTGCCACGGGCACGCAAGCGCTGCCCGCCGATGTGCAGGCAGTGGGGGCACGCATGATCGATTGCGCCACGGGGCGCGCGTTTGTCGTCATGGCCGTTGACCGCGCGAGTGCCGAAGGTCATGCCGCGGGCACAGTGCCGTACGTCGAATTCCGTCAGCTCTGGCAACCCCAGCGCTAACACGAACCCCTGAGCAAAGAAAAGGACGAGGCAGTCAGCCTCGTCCTTTTTGAGTCGAGAGCCAGCCTCACCCCCGACCCCTCTCCCAAGGGAGAGGGGAGACAAGCGAGCAACCCCATCCGCGAATTCTGGGAGGGGCGAACGAGGGATCGCGGCGCGGCGGGAAAGAGTTACCTCAGCCGTGGCCACTGAAGATCAACCTCACCCCTGGCCCCTCTCCCAAGGGAGAGGGGAGACAAGCAAGTAAGCCCCGCCCCGAATTCAGGGAGGGGAGACAAGCGGTGAGCGCGGCGCGGCGGGAAAGATTGACCTCAGTCGTGGCCACTAAAGATCAACCTCACCCCCGGCCCCTCTCCCAAGGGAGAGGGGAGACAAGCAACCCCATTCGCGAATTCAGGGAGGGGAGACAGCGGTGAGCGTGGCGCGGCGGGAAAGATTGACCTCAGTCGTGGTCACTAAAGATCAACCTCACCCCCGGCCCCTCTCCCAAGGGAGAGGGGAGACAAGCGAGCAACCCCGCCCCGAATTCAGGGAGAGGGGAGAACTGGATATGGAGTAGATGGAAAGACATGGTCGCTGACATTGAGTATCGCGAACTGCACGAGCCAGTGGAATTTGAGCGCGTCATTGACCTAGAGATTCAGGTATGGGGAATTGAGCCGCGCGATGCGGTGCCCTCGTCGATGCTGCGGGCGCTGGAACATGGCGGCGGGCTGATCAACGGGGCATGGGCGGGCGACGAGCTGGTCGGGATGAGCGTCATGTACCCCGTACCCGTGAACGGACGGCTGAGCCTGTGGTCACATATGGCGGGAGTACGGCCAGATTACCAGCAGTATGGAATCGGGCGGGGACTTAAGCTGCACCAGTGGGCGTGGGCGCTCGAACGCGGCTACGATGAGATCCGGTGGACATTTGACCCGCTGCTGCGCGGGAACGCGAATTTCAACCTGCACAAGCTGGGCGCGACATTTGGCAGCTACCTGATCAACTTTTACGGCACGATGACGGATGAGATCAACGCCAGTGGACTGCCGTCAGATCGGGTAGAGGCGGTGTGGCGACTGAACGAGGCGCGCGTGATCGCGCTGGCGAGCGCGAACGGTCAGCGCGAGGCGAATGAGGCGAAAGCGACGAAAGCAACGAAAGCGACGAAAGCGACTGATCACCCTGCCCTACTAGAGCGCGATAAACAGGGGCAACCGCGCAGTGTCGGAACGGCGGACGGGAGGGCTGCGAGGTATCGGGTGCAACTGCCGCCGACGCTCAAGACGCTGGACGACGAAGCCAAGCTGACGTGGCGATTGGCATTGCGCGAAACGCTGACCAGCGCGTTCGCAGTGGGTTACTACGCGGCAGATTTCCACACAGACGATTCGGAGTACATTCTGTACAAAAGATAACCCCAGAAATCAGTACGCACAGCAGTTGCATGATCCCTCAAGCTTCGTATAATTCAGCATCGATTGTGGATTAGCTACAACAGTGGAGTTTAGGAAGATGCAGAAACGTTGGCTGGTGCTGCTCACTATTGCGCTGCTGCTGTTCGTCGTACCGGCGATCACAGCACAGGACACCCCGCTCCCCGATCTCGGCGGACGTGAAATCACGATTGCAGTCGAAAATGCGTATCCCCCGTACAACTTCATCGACGAAGATGGAAATAAGGTTGGTTGGGATTACGACACATTTAACGACATTTGCGAACTGATCAACTGTGTGCCCGTCTACATTGAGACGGCGTGGGATGGGATGCTGGTCGCGATCGCCAACGGCGAATACGACGTGGCGGCAGACGGCATCACCTATACGGAAGACCGCGACGAAACGGTCGATTTCTCGTCGCTATATCAAGCGTATGATGAAACGTTCCTCGTCCGCGAAGGCGAAGACCGCTTCACCAACGCCGACGAACTGCTGGCGATTGACGATGCTTTCATCGGCACGCAGATCGGCACAACCAATGAAATCACCGCGCTGTCCTTCTTCCCGGCGGAACGCGTGAACTCGTTTGACACCTTTGGCGCGGCGATCCAGGCCTTGCTCAACGGCGACGTGGACGCGGTGCTGGTGGATCGTCCGGCGGCGGAAGGCTGGATCGAAGCTCAGGGCGGTCTGATCACACTCGAATCGTCAATTGGCGTCCAACAAGGGCTGGCGTTCGCTTTCCCCAGCGGCAGCGACCTCGTCGAACCCATCAGCGCGGCGATGGCGGCTCTGCAGGCCAGCGGTCGCTGGGATCAGATCTACACCCGCTGGTTCGTGACGCCCGAAGTTCCGGATCTCGGCGGACGGGAACTCACGGTCGCCGTTGAAAACGCATACCCCCCGTACAACTTCATCAACGAAGCGGGCGAAAAGGTTGGTTGGGACTACGACACGTTCAACGCGATCTGCGAACTGCTGAACTGCACCCCCGTGTACGTCGAAACGGCGTGGGATGGGATGCTGGTTGCGATCGCCAACGGCGAATATGACGTGGCGGCGGACGGCATCACCTACACGGCAGATCGCGATGAAACGGTCGATTTCTCGTCGCTGTATCAAGCGTATGATGAGACGTTCCTCGTCCGCGAAGGCGAAGACCGCTTCACCAGCGCCGACGAACTGCTGGCGATTGACGATGCCTTCATTGGCACGCAAATCGGCACAACCAATGAAATCACCGCGCTATCCTTCTTCCCGGCGGAACGCGTGAACTCGTTTGACACCTTTGGCGCGGCGATCCAGGCCTTGCTCAACGGCGACGTGGACGCGGTGCTGGTGGATCGTCCGGCGGCGGAAGGCTGGATCGAAGCTCAGGGCGGTCTGATCACGCTCGAATCGTCGATTGGCGTCCAACAAGGTCTGGCGTTCGCCTTCCCCAGCGGCAGCGACCTCGTCGAACCCATCAACGCGGCGATGGCGGCACTCCAAGCCAACGGCGTGTGGGACGACATCTACAAGACGTGGTTCGAAGCGGAATAAAACCCTATCAACGCAAGGGGCGGATCATTCGATCCGCCTCTTTTTCTAGGAACACACAATGGCACAAATGAATCCTGAGATAGCCGCCCCTAAACCCTTCTTCGATGGCCGAAGCCTGACACGCAACATCATTCAGCGGCGAAGCTGGTTCATCGCCTTCATCCTGATCGACATTTTCGTCCTGTACTCCATCGCCAACAATCAAGAGCTGATCGAAGCGTGGGATTACATCGTCGTCGGCATTGGCGTGACGGTGCAGATCACGATCCTGTCCTTCGTGATTTCGATCATCGTCGGCTTGATCGTGGCGCTGGGACGCATCTCCAAAAATATTATTATTTACAATATATCGACGCTGTATGTGGAACTATTTCGCGGACTACCGCTGCTGGTGATCATTTTGATCTTCGCGTTCGTGGTGACCCCGGCGCTGGTCGATCTGATCGCGGGAACGGAGACGCTCCCCGGTATCCCCTTTCTGGACAATATTATTCAAAATATCGTGGGGATTGACCCCGCGGTGATCGAGACAACGACACTGCGCGCCCGCGATATCAACCCGGTGGTGCGCATCGTGTTCGCGTTCGCGGTGACGTATGGCGCGTTCATGTCGGAAGTGTTCCGCGCAGGCATTGAAAGCATCGGGCGCGGGCAAATGGAAGCAGCACGGTCGCTGGGCATGAACTACGTCGAAGCGATGCGCCATGTGATTCTGCCGCAGGCAATTCGCAACGTGCTGCCCGCACTGGCCAACAATTTCATCTTACTGCTGAAAGATACGTCACTGGCGTCGGTGGTCGCCGTGCCAGAGATTTCGCACCTGACACGCCAGTACGCCAGCAACCGCTTCCGCTACCCGGAAGGGCTACTGATTCTGTCGTTCATTTACGCCAACGTCACCATTCTCATGTCGCTCGGCGTCATCTATCTGGAACACAAGTTACAACAGGATAAACACGATGACTGATCTCCCGGCGAATGAATCAGACGAGCGGTTCTTAGAGGAGCCGATCATCCGCGTGCGCAACGCATCCAAGGCGTTCGGCGCGGTCAAGGCGCTGCGCAATGTGAGTCTGGATGTGTATGCAGGCGAAGTGATCGTCATCATCGGGCCGAGCGGGTCGGGCAAATCGACGCTGCTGCGCTGCATCAACCGCCTCGAAACGGTCAATTCCGGCGAAATCTGGGTGGAAGATGTGCAGGTCAACAACCCGAAGTGCGATATCAACCGCGTGCGCGAAGAAGTCGGCATGGTGTTCCAGTCGTTCAACCTGTTCCCGAATTTGAGCGTGATGGGCAACCTGATGCTGGCGCAAACGGTCGTGCGCAAGCGCAACCGCGCCGAAGCCGAACAGATCGCGCGGCGACTGCTCATCAAAGTAGGCATTCCGGAGAAAGCGGACGTGTACCCGGCGAAGCTCTCTGGTGGTCAGCAGCAGCGCGTGGCCATCGCGCGGGCGCTGGCGATGAACCCGAAGATCATGCTGTTCGACGAGCCGACCTCGGCGCTTGACCCGGAAATGATCAAAGAGGTGCTGGATGTGATGCTCGACCTCGCCAAAGAAGGGATGACGATGGTCGTGGTGACGCATGAGATGGGCTTTGCCCGAGCCGCGGCCAACCGGATCATTTTCATGGATCAGGGCGAGAAGATCGTGGAGACGACGCCGATCGAGTTGTTCGAGAATCCGCAGCATGATCGGTTGAAGCAGTTTCTGGGGAAGATTCTGTAGGCGCGAGGGGAGAAAGCGGCCTCACCCACGGGGCAAAAGCAACCTCACCCCCTGCCCCTCTCCTAAAGGAGAGGGGAGAAAGAGCCACCCCACCCCCGAAAAAGCGACCTCACCCCCGACCCCTCTCCGAAAAGAGGAGAGGGGAGAAAGATGGACGCACCCCCGAAAAAGCGGCCTCACCCCGAAAAAGCAACCTCACCCCGACCCCTCCCCGAATTCAGGGAGGGGAGAAGGATGGACTCATCCCGGGGCAAAGGCAACCTCACCCCGAAAAAGCGACCTCACCCCCGTCCCCTCTCCGAAAAGAGGAGAGGGGAGAAAGATGGACGCACCCCGCGGGCAAAAGCAAACCTCACCCCCGTCCCCTCTCCTAAAGGAGAGGGGGGATTCATTAGCTGGAGATTTGCGCCCAGTAGAGTTCGGGGGCGAACATGGTATGCACGAAGATGCGCATGTCGGGGGAGATGGCCAGCCCGGCGAGCGGCGCGGTCAAGTCGGTGTAGAGCACGATTTCCACATCCGCATTGGAGCAACCACCGTCCGCGAGACAGGTCTGCGGGTCAACGCGACCGACAACACCCCGATTCGCCAGTGAGTAGGCAAAGTACAGGTAGCCATCGGCACCGAGCTGAAGCCCAGTCGGGTTCTGCACGCCACTGACGAGCACCTGACTTTGATCGGTGGGCGCGGCGGTAGGGACAGCGGCGGCGGCGAGTTCGTCCAACGGATACCACTCGATAGCACGGCGGGCGCTGCCATTGTTGGCGACATACACATGGTCGCCGTCAACGACAATCCCGGTCGGCGAGGATAAGCCCTGAAGAACGGGCGTGTTGTCCCCGGTGCGCGACACGCGGCTGATCGAATTGCCCATGAGGTTGGTAACGAGGAAGTTCTCGTCATCGAGATAGGTGATGCCCCACGGTCCTTCCAAGCCGGACGCCACCCGCTGCACACCCAGACGAGTCACCTGTTTGAGGGTGTTGTCGGTGTAGTCGGGCACCCAGAGATGGATCTGACGATCCGAGCCGTCTTCAACGTACAGGGTATGGGCGTTCATGATGCCCCAGATGTACGTCGAGGTCAGACCGCTCTGCGAGTTGATCTCGTAGATGGTGCTGTCGCCTGTACACGCGGTGTAGAGATAGTCGTTGAAGAGCGCAATCCCGTTGGGGCGCTGGACGTTGCCCGTGAGGATATGCAGATCGTCCTGCGTGAGCGGCTCAAATTCAGTGACCGGGCTTTCGGCGGTCACCTCCGGCGCGGGAGTCGGCGTTTTGGTGGGGACGGGCGCGCTGTCCTGCGCAGAGACAGTCAAAAGGCCAACAACGAAGACGAGGCAGACAGCCGCGATAATGGTTAAACGACGCATGATTCTCCTAGTTCTTAACGGCGTTGATGGGTACGGTCACGGTGAAAGTGGTGCCAACGCCGACCTGACTGGTGAGCGTCACCTTGCCGCGATGATTCTCCACGATCGTTTTGACGAGACTCAACCCTAAGCCTGACCCGGTGACGTGTTCCGTCCCCTTCTGGTTGGCGCGGTAGAAGCGGTCAAACACGCGCGGCTGAAGTTCTTCGGCAATGCCAACACCGGAATCCGCAACCTGAAACACAAGATTACCGTCTTCTGCCCGAACGCGCACCTCAACCTGACCATTGGAGGGAGAGAATTTAATGGCATTCTCAACTAGATTGATGATGGCACGCTCAAATTGGTCCGGGTCACAGGCGAGCGCCGGCAGATCGGGCGCGAGATCCGCGACCAAGCGAATACGGCGGTCGGTCGCCAGCGCGGTCATTTCGTCGAGGGTGCGCGCAACGATCTGCGCGGGAGTGCAGTACTCGAAGTTGCGTGCGCCGATCTTGACGCGTTCCAGATCGAGGATACCGCGAATGATGCGATTCATGCGCGCTAACTGCCTGTCGATTTGCTGAATAGAGTCGTTAATCTCGCTGTTATCGATGTGCGCGTCATTGAGTTCATCTTGCAGGAGTTCGAGATTAGCCATCGCCGCCTGAAGCGGATTCTTGAGGTCATGGCTGGTCATGCGCACCATTTCGCTCTTCATGCGATCCAGTTCTTTGAGCTGAGTCACGTCGTTGAGGACGGCAACCCACCCGCTGATGCGGCGCGGCGGGTAGCCAAGCGGCGCAAGGTGGCAAAGGTAGAAGGTATCGCCGATGGCAATTTCGTAGGTGTGAGCGCGCGCGCGGCGAATATCGCGGAACATCTGACGCGAGGGGAGCGAGTCCGGCGGAATTTGCCCGATGAGGGGCAAATCGTCGCGCAACGGGATCAAGCTGCGGGCGGCAGGATTGGCAAAGATCAGGCGATAGGCGCGATCAACCGCGATGACGGGGCTTTCGGTGCTGGAGAGGACGGTTTCCAACTGACTGCGCGCGTATTCAACCTGACGGTTCAGCTCCTGCTGTTCTGCGAGCAGGTCACTGTGGACGATGGCGACGACAGCCTGCGCGCCGAGAAGTTCCAGCAGGTAGACATCCTCGCGCCCGAACAAGCGCCCCTGCCGCCCCGCCACCACCATGAGCGCACCGATTGGTTCATCGCCGTGAATGAGCGGCGCACAGACGACCGAGCCGAAGGTCTCTTTGGCGAGAGGCAAATCGTCGGAGCCACGCCAGTCGCGCCCGTAGTCGTCCAGAGCGAGGGATTGGCGGGTATGCACGGCGCGTCCCGCAAGGCCCTGCCCCAACGGCATCTGCACAGCAAGGTAGCTTTCCGGCAAGTTGTAGACATTGGCCAACTGGAACACACCGTCATGGTGGAGGAAGATCCCGACGCCATCGGCGTTGAGGAGCGAAGCGGCCTGGCGCGCAATCTGGTTGAGGAGCGTATCGAGCGACGCCTGACGGGTAATGGCAAGATTGAGGCGTTGAATGGCTTCGACCTGCGAGTTACGTTCAGCGAGCGGGCGCAGGATCTCCTGCTGCAAGATGGCAAAGCTGATGATCAGCGAGGCAAACGCCGACAGGCCGAGCGAAAGTTCGGTGATGCTCAACTGCGGGTTCAAGAAGCTGACACCCTGCCCAATCACGAACAGGACGAGGCCGAAGCGCAGCGTACCGGAACGAATCTTGCGGTAGTACTGCCACAAGAGCAGGAGCGTGCCACCACCGAACAAGAGAAAGAACAAGGCAGGCAGCACCTGCGGCGAACGCGGGGCAACAGGATAGGGAACGACGAGAAATAAGCGGTAGACGAAAATGATCAGGAGCGTGGCAAAGGTCAGCCAGCGAAAACGTAAGGCATAGCTGCGGACGAGCACGACCGTCAGCGCGTAAAGGGCGACACTCGACCCGGCAAAGCCCAGCTCGACGAACAACACGGCGGCATTGCTGACGGCCGGATCAACCTGATCGATGAGGGTGAGCGTCTGCCAGATGAACGAACCGCCGTTCCAGAGGCAGACGAGCAGCATGAACACGCCGAAAAACTGGTTGAGTTCCTTGCGGCGGTCGCTCCAGAGCACGATGAGCAGGAAGCTCAAGGCAAGGGGGAGCGTGAGGCCGCTCAGCAGCAGGGTGGGCGTGTTCAGTTCGGTCACGGTTCGTCTTTCTCATCTATGGGCGAGATAGCATTCAGGGCAATTAACCTCACCCCCTGCCCCTCTCCTAAAGGAGAGGGGCAGCTCTTTCTGTCAGCGGTGATGAAAAGGCAGCCTCACCCCTCTGTCCCCTCTCCCAAGGGAGAGGGGAGGCAAGAAGAGCAGTTCAGGGCGGACAAGGCAGGCCTTGTCCCGACGAACACGGCGCTGGCTGGGGCAATTAACCTCACCCCCAACCCCTCTCCTAAAGGAGAGGGGGGAAGTTCTTTCTGTCAGCGGTGATGAAAAGGCAG
>CALKIA010000620.1 GCA_937988705.1 uncultured Chloroflexota bacterium
AGCTCCAGATACTGGTAGCCATATTCTTCCGTCGGCTCGATCGTCGTGCCTTCGCCGTAATCGTTCCACGTGACCAACTGGACAATATCCGCCCCTTGCGCCAGCGCCAGATCCAGCGTATAGCGCAGCGTTTCCCCGTCACGCGCGTCGATTGATCCGTAGCTGGAGCGCACCCCTGCTTCGGCGTAAATATCGTGGAAACCGGGGAACGCACTGCCCACCACCAGATCGCGCCGCTGAGCATTGCGATAGAAGCGTTCCAGATAGTTTTCGAGCGCGGCCGGCGGCAGTTCAATGCCCCCGGAGAGGCTCATCGGCGGCCACGGATAGTTCGTCAGCGACCCGAACGCCAGATAATTATCCAGCGTGACGAGCGCCGGCGTCGGCGTAAAGCCGTCAAAGATCGTCTCCCAATCCGCTAACTGGCGGAAATACAGCGGTCCAAACACGAACACCAGCGGCTGTCCTTGATAGCTCACATAGGCATCCGAGCCGAACCAGTGTTCCGCCGCGTACTCAAAGTCACGCTGCCCCTGCGCCAGCGCCGTGTCCGTGTTGAGACGGCCACCGTCGATCAGGGTCTGAATCGTGCGATCTTCGTAGCAGATGGCAAAGCGCAGACCGGCCCGTGTCATAATCTCGAACAGCTTGCCCGTCGCTGTGTTGATCGAGGCGTAATCGTTATAGTGCGCCGTGCCATACCAGTCAACGATCACGCCATCGATGCCGCTCAGCTTCATGAGCAGCGCCTGATATTCGAGGATCGCTTCATCCTGCGAGTCGTACGGCCCGGTCAATGGGGTGGAATGCGCAGCGATCTCTTCGGGCGCGTCAAAGTGATTCATCGTCCAGTGCCAGCCCCAGCGTCCGCTGACCTGCGGCGTCTGATACCACGGCATGTAGTGCGCCAGCAGCAGCGGACGTTCCGCCGCGCCTTCGGGCGGCGCGATCACAAGATTCAATTCGGTGGTCACCGAGCGCATGCCCAGATCAACGACGAACTCACCGGGCACGACTTCCATCCAACCGCCCGCTGCGCTGTTCGGCAGTTCAACGCCGTTGAGCAGCACGCGACCCACGCTGCGCTCCGGACTGAACAGGCGCACGCGGATCGCCCGCTGTTCCGGCGCGTCCGCATACGCGCCTTGCGCCGCGCTGATCGTGATGTTCAAATTCTCGCTGTCGGCGGCGTGCGTGACGGTCGTTTCCCGAACCGCGCCGCTTTGATAGGCCATGGTCGTACCGTCGTCCTCAATGAGCGTGAACACGCCATCTTCGGCGGCGTGATACACGTTGAAGGTGATCGAAGAATCGGTTGTGCCGTCCGTCCGCTGACCAAGAACATTGAGCGTCGCTTCATCCACACGCATCGTCGGGATCACCGCGCCATCGCGCACAAACAGCGGCGCTTGCACAAGTTCCCCCGACTCGACCGTGACGGTTGCGCCAGCGCTCGCGCTGTATTCCCCGGTGCGATAGTTGAACCAGCCCCCTTGCGGCAGGTAGACGTCGGTTGTTTGCGGATCGTAGTCGGTGAGCGCCGCCATCAGCAGCTGCGAACCGATCATTTTCTGCCCACCGAGCGTGCGCACGTTTGGATCGTCCTGAAAGGTGTAGACGAGCGGCGGAAACACCGCCGCGCCCGTGCGATACGCTTCGTGAGCCAATGTATATAAGTACGGACTCAGTTCGTAGCGCGTGCGCACGTTCGCCAAGTTGCTCGGTACAGCGCCGATCAGCGAGGGCGCGGTTGCGTAGTCGTTGCTCACATTGAAGGCATGCGGGCGCAGGGGCACATCGATCAACGCCGAGTTCGCGAACCACACGGTATACATCTCATCTTCGTTGAAGAGCGGATCACGAGCGGTACGATAAAAACCGCCGACATCCGAGCCGAAGTAGTCAATTCCGCTCAGCGCCATGTGCATCTGCACGTTCATCTGCTCGGTCAGGCTGGGTAGGTTCGCGCCAATGTCGCCCGACCACAGCGCCACGCCGAAGCGCTGACTGCCCGCCGTGCCCGAACGGGACAAGCTGAACGGTCGCCGCTCAACATCATTACGCTGATAGCCTTCCCACACACTTTGCGACCAGAGCAGGTTGTAGAGGTTGTGAATGGCCGCCTGATCGCCGCCCGCATAGTCCGCCGATTCGTCGAAGTCTTCCGGCTCGCCCAAATCCGTCCAGTGCCCCATCACGCCGATATCGATCAGCGGTTGACGGCGATCATCGTGCCACCACGCTGCGGCGTCAGGGTTCGTAAAATCGACCATGCTGCCGCTGCCCCACCACGAATTCAGGCGGATCGGGTCACAGCCCGCGCACTCGGTCACGAGCGCGCCTGCCGACAGCGCTTCGGCATAGCCCCGCGCCGTCGCGCTGACATATGGCTCTTCGATCGTCATCACGCCGAGGCCAAAACCTTCGCGCAGCATAGCGATAACCAGCGCCGGATTCGGGAAGTTGGTCTCATCCCAGGCAAGCGCGCCCATCTGACTGGCGTCTTCGTCAATGCCGCCGAACCAGAGCAGGTCGAGCACGAATCCATCTAGCGGGAAATCGGCCACGCGCAGCGAATCGAGCACGCCGATCAGCTCGTCCCAGTTGTCGTAGCCATACTCGGACACCCACAGCCCGAACATCTGCTTGGGTGGGACGGGTGGCCGCCCCGTCAACTCCATGAAATCAGCCCGCAGATCGGGGAGGTCGCGTCCAGTCATCATGTACCAACGCAGCGGCGGTTCACTGGTGCTCAGCACAAACGGATCGTCGGTGAAGGCCCACGCCTGCGGGTAAACGTGATCCACAAACACGGCGTAGTTGTCCATGCCTTGACCGAGTGCGTACAGCACGGGGAACTGCGCGTTCCCGACGCTGCCGCCGTTGAAGCTCGTCATCCGGTTGCCATACCGGCTGCCCGGCAGCACGCGCTGATCGATCCAGTTGCCATCCGCGCCGCCGCGCCGCCGGAAGTGCTCGCCGAGTCCGTAAACGTCGGTTGTGCCCGCTTGTGCAAAGGTCAAGCCCTTGAGCGCGCCCTCATCAAGCGCGGGGCACACCGTCGTCAACTCGACTTCACGCAGACGATCCGTCACCGTCACGCACAGGCTGACAGGATCAACGCGCAGATGCATCTCCGGCGTCGCAACTTCGTTCTCGGCGGGAAACTCCACCGACGACGCACCCGTATAATCGGTCTTGGCGACCATCACCGAGGTGGAAATCGGTGTATCCGCCGCTGTCGGAGCGGTCGTTAGCTCAAAGTGGGCGAGGTCGTCGTCTAACAGTTCGATGCGCAGGATTAGCCCTTCCGCGGCGAAGGCCGTCCGGTAAACACTGGTTTGGGCTTGGCCAGCACCGGGAATGACGAAGAGGAGCAGCCACAACCAACGGAAACGTGACATCGTATTTTTTCCAATCCATTGTCGGTGGTGGGTCACAAGCGACAATGCCCCGCCACGTAGAACTCAATCTCGTCACGCGGATGATCGCGCTACGGCGTCACCTCGCGGTAACCTTCGTCCACATCAGCCACGCCGCGATAATCGATATGCACCTGCCACTGCGTGCGCTGGACATGATCGCCAACCGCACCGTGCGCCCACGTCTGAATCTTCGGGACGAGCGCCGCAAAGCGCGGCATTACCCCGCGCTGATGCTGGACATCGTGCGCCCCGCCGAAATACAGAAAGACTTCGCTGTAACGGTACGTGATCGCTTGATCATCCCGGTTATTCCACAGCACAACGAGTGTCGGGTGCTGTGTATCCTCCACGTGGTGCACGCCCGCTTCATACAGGACTTCGCACAGGGCGCGGATATGCGCGTCTTGCATGGCGACCACGTACGGCGCGATCTCGTCGGGGTTGACGATCAGCGCATCAACCATTTCGGCCAACCGATTGCGCACGCCGGAGTGCAGTTTGAAAGCGCGCAGCATACGGAGCAGTGTTTCGCGTTTGCGCTCCCGGCGTGACAGCAGCGATTCGTCATCGGTCTGCAAGCGCAGGCTCAAGCGGGAGACTGGCGTAACCAACAGGTCGGCGATCACCAGCGTTTCGGTCGCAGCGTAATAGGTAACTTCTGGCGAGAGGTTGCCGCCATCGACCTGAGCGCTGACCGACGACGACGCTTTGACGCCATGCACATGCACGGTGATCGAGCGGGCAGCGGGGATGAGCGCGGTATCACCCTCTGCCGGGTCAATAGTCAAATCGAGCGTTTGCCCCGCCCATGTCTGCATGATGCGCGTCAGGCAGTGGCGCCCTTGCTGGTATTCCCGCGAGTCGCCGTCGTCCTCGTACAGCGTGAACGCACCATTCGCGCCCGCGTACACATGGAGGTGCAACTCAGCAGGATTGTCGATGCCACCCCAACCGGTCGGCGCGCCCAGCGGCACAATCACGCCCGCTTTGGCGAACAGCGGAATGTCTTTCAGCAAGCCATACAGCGCATGCCAGCCACCACCCGCATAGTATTCGCCCGTCAGCGCGTTGTACCAGTCACCTTCTGGCAGCCACACGACCTGCCGCGATAACCCGGTTTCCGGGTCGGCGGGGGCGGTGAACGGCGCGGCGATCAACTCCGTGCCGAATAAATACTGTCCGGGACAATGATAGGCCGCTTCGGCTTCGGGGTAGTCGTAGTACATGGGCAGCAGCACCGGCAGCGCATCCCGGTGCGCGCGCCACGCCATCGTGTAGAGGTAGGGGATCAGCGCGTGGCGCAGCTGCAAGGCATCGCGCAGCACGGCGCGCACTTCGGCATCCGCAAACGCCCACGGCCGCTGATCGTAAAAGTAGCCCTTGGTCGTGTGGATGCGCAGAATGGGACTGAACACGCCGAACTGCACCCAACGCGCGAACAGTTCGCTGTCGCCCGTGCCGCTGATATGCCCGCCAATATCGTGACTCCACCAGCCATACGCCACATTCGAAGCGGTCGGCGTCATGTAGGCTTCATAGCGCAGGGTTTCCCACGTCATGTAGCTGTCACCCGAGAAACCAATCGGGTAACGCTGATGGCCTTCGTTGCCCCAGCGCGAAAAAATGAACGGTCGCTTCGACAGGTTGCGTCCCGCATCCAAAAAATGCAGGTGATTGATCAACCACAGGGGATCGAGCTGGTCGATCTTACAGCTTTGCCCCTGCTGCCAGTCGATCCACCAGAAGTCGACGCCCAGCGCTTCGTAGGGGTGATGCAGCACTTCGAAATACGCGTTGACGAAGGTTGGGTCGGTGATATCAAAGGCGATGGGCTGGCCGCTGGCCGGGTCAATGCCCATGCGCCGCGCCATTTCCGGGTACTGCTCCTCGTGCGGATGCACCCCTTCGGCGGGATGCAAATTCATCGCCGTGTGCAGCCCTTTCGCGTGCAAGAAGCGGATGAAACCTTCGGGATCGGGGAACAACTCGCGATTCCACGTATAACCTGTCCAACCGCTGCTGCGATTCCCCGTTTTGGTCACATGCCAGTCCATGTCGATGATGCACACCGACAGTGGAATCCCATGCGCCTCCGCGTCATTGATCAACGCTGTCAGTTCAGCCTGAGTGTATGCCCAAAAGCGACTCCACCAGTTGCCGAGAATCCAGCGCGGAACCATGGGTACCGCTCCGCTGACCGCGCAGTAGTCACGCAGTCCGGCCTTGTAGTCATGACCGTAGGCGAAAAAGTACCAGTCCACGCCCTGCCCCACCCGCGCTTCGAGAAACGTCTGCTCGTTGAGCAGAAACGTTTGCGAATCGTCGAGCAGCGCCCAACCGGAACGCGAGATCAAGCCGTCGTTGAGCGCCGCATGCCCATGAATGAGATCGAGGGTGCGCGTCGTGCCTTTGAGATTGGCTGTATCCACGTCGCCGGGATGCCACACGGTATCGGTTGCTTTGATCGCAATCGACAGGCTGTCGCGGGAAAATGCTTTGCCGCATTCGTAGGCGAGCACCAATGCCCCGGTTTCGATGACGACCTGAGTATCGGTGTTGAGCACGTCAAATTCGGGGAGCGGCTGTTCGCGGTACCACATCGTTTGGCTGGCGCGATCTTCAAAGACACCGCTCGGATCGTATTCCAGCCGGATCAAACGTTCGGTGAGGACGGTAAACCGAGCCTGACCAGCAACGATGACCGCCTTCGGGTTCGCCGCAGGGCTAAGATCCAGCGTGAACTGCTGTGTGAGCATGAGTGAGTCTCCTCGCTACCCCTTAACGCCGCCGAGGGTTAGGCCGATTTTCATATACCTCTGCAAGGCAATGGCGATCAACAGCGGCGGCAGCAGCGCCATGAAGGACGACGCCATTTGCAGATTGATACTATAGTCGTCCGCGATGTAAAACAAGCGGACGGTGATGGGCTGCGTATAGGGATCGGTCAGGACGAGGTACGGCAGCAGAAAGTCCTTCCACAAGCCGACGAACGCCAACACGAACAGCACGATGAAGATCGACCGGGACAGGGGCACGATAATGTGAGCGAGCATTTGCAGCGCATTCGCGCCGTCCACCCGCGCGCTGTCGATCAGGTCAGCCGGAATGCGGTCAAAGAAGGTTTTGAGCACAAAGATCGAAAAGGCGTCAACACAGTACGGGAGCCACAAGCCCCAGTAGGAATTCAGCAGGCTGATGTTGACAATGGGCAAGCGAGCAATCGTCGTATACAACGGCACAAAATACGCCATCGACGGAATCATCAATGTGAGCATGAAACCAAGCGTAATGTACTTGCCGCCGAATGGCTTAAGCTTCGACAAGCTGAAGGCGGCCGCCGTGGATACGGCCAGGCGTAGAATCACACCCACGCCGGAGATGATGAACGAATTGCCGAACAAACGGGGCATTTCGAACCACTCCCACGCCTGCTGATAGTTCTCCCAGCGGGCGACGCGGGGCAGCAAATTCAGTCCACCCTGAAAGATCTCCGTGCTGTCTTTTAAACCTGATGTAAAGGCGAAAAAGAACGGAAATAACGTCACCAGCGCCACAGCCAGCAGGAAGATCACCGCGACCGTGTAGTAGACGCGCCCGGTCGGCGTGCGCAGTTCTATATTCGAAAAGAAGCCACGATCCATTTTGGAATTCCCCTACGCTTAGTTTTCGTTCGTCAGGCGGGCATTGACGATGCGGTAGATGATCGAGAATACGACCAGCACAAGGATCATGGTGACGCTCCACGCGGACGCGTACCCCATGTCCATACGGATGAAGGCGCGGTTGTAGATGTGCATCGCCGGAGTAAGCGTTTCGCGACCGGGGCCGCCATTCGTCAGCAGGAACGGCTCGGTGAAGACTTGCACGACCGAGATGATTTGCAGCACGAACATGAGCGACATTACCGGGTACAGGTGCGGCAGGGAAATGTGCAGAATGCGCTGGAACGGGGTTGCGCCGTCGAGCTCCGCCGCCTCGTACAATTCCTGCGAGACATCCTGCAGGCTGGCGAGGTAGATCAGCGCGGTCGTGCCGAAGCCGCTCCACGTCATCACGGCGACGAGCGCCGGCTTGGCGAGGTGGACATCTTGCAGCCACAACTGCCGTGCAATGCCAAACTGCGCCAGAAACTCGTTGAGCACGCCGCCATCGGGGTCGTACATGAAGCGCCAGATGATCACGGCGACGGCCGCCGGGACTACTGTCGGCAGAAAGTACACCACCCGAAAGAACCCCGTCCCATGCCGCATTTCGCGCACGAGAATGGCGATCACCACGGGCACGAAATAGCCGAGCAGCAGACTCCACGATGCAAAGCCGAGGCTGTTTTGCCATGCGATCTCGAACGCCGGGTCTTTGAGCATCAGCTCAAAGTTGTGCAGCCCGACCCAGGTTCCTACCCCGCCCAACTGCACATCCTGAAAGCTCATCTGAATTGAGCTGAGGATCGGCAGCCACGCAAACAGCGCGAACACGATCAAAGCGGGCAGCAGGAACAAGTAGGCGGCGAGCTGCTTGGGCAGCGCGACCCGCAGTCTCGTCAGGATCTTGGGTCGGTGGCGCGCGGCGGGTTGGATCACGGGCGGGTTAAGCGAATAGGGTGAATTCATCGTCAGTCCCCCAAAACGCTGCCGGGTGGGACTTTCCACCCGGCAGCGGCTGATCTGGTTGTCACTAGCTTTCCAGAACGAAGGCTTGGAATTCCTCGGCAACCTCGGCGAGGCGGCTGGCGACATCCGTGCCCTCGACGCTCAGCACTTCGCTGATGAGCACGCCGAGTTCCGAGTAGTAGTCCTGCACGTTCGGGCCGGGTTCGGTCTGGATGGTGACTTCGCCAGCCGTCACGGCGTCGATGAACGGCGCGTAGTTTTCCACGGGGAGCTTGTTATACGGCTGGCGGAACGCGGCGAACGCGGTCTGGTAGTCGCCAACGTACATCGGGAGAGTCGGCATACCGACTGCTTCGGTCGTCACTTCAATCGCCGTCTGCATTTCGACGGGGTCAAATTGCCGCCACAGTTGGAAGTAAGCGGCCGCTTCTTGTTCGTCAGCCGATGCGAAGGCGCTCACCATCCATAAGTTGCCACCCGACAGCGTGATCCGACCGTTGGGGCCAGCGGGCGCAGCGGCATAACCAAACTGCGTCAGGTCGGCATCGGGGAACTGGGTGTAATCCCAGTTGAACTGGTCGCCCGCATAGATGACCATCGCCACGCGCCCGGAAACCAGTGCCTCAGAGATGCTGCCCCAGTCGAGGGTCGCGCCGGGCAGAACGTCAAGATCCCACCGCAGCGACTGGAGGAATTCGAGTGCCTCGACCGTCGCGCCTGCGCCGAAAGCGGCAGAATACGTACCGTCGCCGTTATCCTGGATGATGTCGCTGGGAGTTGCGCCAAAACCGTAGGCGATGTTGGTGAAGTGCCAGCCCGTCGCGCCGCTGCCATCATTGATGAAGGCGAAGCCCGCCACATTGTTTTCACGATCAGTCAAAGCGACCGCCATGTCGGCCAGTTCCTGCCATGTCGCCGGAGGCGCAGCGAAGCCCGCCGCTTCTAGCATCGGGATGTTATAGGCCAAACCCAGCGCATATGCATCTCGCGGGATCGCATAGATTTTGCCATCCTGACTCATGTTGCGCAGGATCGCCGGGTTGAACACATCGGCGACGCCAGCCGCTTCGAAGTACGGAGTCAAATCGGCGACTGCATTCTGGCCGACGAACGTGGGCGGATCGGTGAAGTACGCGCGGAACAAAGTGGGGAGCTGCTGGCCAGCGATCAACGCCGTGAAGGCGGCGGGATCATACTGGAGTTCCGAACCCGCGACCGTCACGTTCGGGTACAACTCCATGAAGCGCTGCGCGGTGGCTTCCCACGTCGCGCGGGCTTCCGCCTGATCAGCAGAGGGCATCTCGGAGACGGTGATCGTGACGGGACGGCCGCCAGCGATCTGCTCCGGCAGAGTCAAAACTTCCGGGACAGGGGCGCCAACCTGTGCGAACACAGGCACGACGCTCAACACGGCAATAAGCGCGACCAGTACAAGTGTCAATTTGCGGAACATGGTGCTGTTCTCCTAATTTCAGTCAGTTGTAGTGCGTTGCTTTCATGTTCACAAGTCCAGCGCTGTAAATTTGAGACGTCTCAAAATCCATTGTATGATAGATGCAAATGCCTGTCAAGGAATTCATAGAGACGTCTCAATACACAATCCTGTGGTACATTGGAGGCATTACAGAAAGGTTCTTTCATGGCAACGCTCAAAGAAGTCGCCGCAGTCGCTCAGGTCACCATGATCGAGGCTTTGCGCGCCTTGAAGAACGATCACGGTCTCGACGCCAGCTTAAAAAGCCGCGTCGACCAGGCGGCGTTCGCGCTCAACTACGAACTGAAGATCACGCAGAATGATGTGGCCGATCTGGCGGGTGTAGGCAAAGGCACAGTGTCGTATGCCCTCAACGGCAGCGACCTGATCAAACCGGCAACGCGCCAGAGGGTCATCGACGCAGCGGCGCTGCTCGGCTACCGTCCGAACATCATGGCGCGGAACCTCAAAACGAACCGCGCCGGGATCGTGGGTTATTCGTGGCACATCCACGACGACCCTGCCCGCTTGAACAATCTGCTGGACGAATTCATCTACCGGGTGACGATTGCCGCCGAGGCGCAGCACTACCACCTGCTGACGTTCATTCAGCCGCAGGAAGATGCCGAGCGCGTATATGATGAACTGATATCGACCAATCGGGTCGATGGTTTCATTCTGTCGGATGTCCGTTACGACGATCAGCGCATCAAACGCTTATTCGAACTCAACGCCCCATTCGTTGCTTTCGGCGGCATGTACCTACCCGGGGCCAACTTCGCCTATGTGGATGTTGACGGCAAACAAGGCATCGAAATGGTCGTCAATCATTTATTGTCCAGGGGCCATGAGCGCATCGGCCTCGTCAACTGGCATCCGGGCAATCTGGTCGGTGATGCGCGTGAAGTGGGCTATCGCAGCGCGATGCAGGCTGCCGGAGTCGCGATTCAAGACGATTGGATCGCGTATACCCCAAATATTCTACGCTCGGCATCCGAGGCCACTGCGCACGTCATGGCGGCCAAACATCCGCCCAGCGCCATCATCTGCACGAACGATGTGATGGCTTTTGGGGCGAAGGCTCTGCTCGATGAGCGGGGCTATCGCGGGGTCGCGCTGACAGGGTATGACGACGATCCAACGGCGGAATTTCTGCAAATCACCTCGGTGCGCCAACCGATTGCCGCCGTTTCTAAAGCGCTGTTCGATCTGCTGCTGGGAGAGATTCGCAATGAACCGCAGGCGCAGCGCCAGGTGGTTTTTAGCCCGGAACTGGTTATTCGTCAGAGTTCACTTGGTGTCTGACGATGCGCGCCAAACAGGCATCGCCGTCTCAGCGATGGCACTGTCCAGAACAACACGCGACTAATCAGCACGCTTTCGTAGGATTCCGAGCCTGAATTTCACCGGTATGCGAGTCCCACGTAACAGGGTCAGATGTTGCGCTGTTCGTCAATCGGTCTGCTCTGACTGCTGTGTTGAGCAGCACTGAGGCTGGTGCCTCAGTGCCGCCCAGCACGGTTTTACGCTAGATGGAGTCTTACTGGCCGACGGTTGGCGCATCCCGCAGGCTGATGTTGACGACGCCGCTGACGTACCGTCCACCGCGAATATCACCGGGAACGACAAGGCGAATGGGTCCCTGCGCATTGGCAATCGGCGCGCCGTTCTCTTCATATGCCACCAAAATCGGCTGATTCCCAAACTCGGGGTCAATTTCGCCCCAGGCGATGACCGCCTGATAGCCGTCGGCTGCCGTCACAACGATAAAGGTGCTGATCCGATCGTTGCGCACGTCGGCGTTCAAGTTAGGCTGCGCAGCGCTGATGATCTGCCACAGCGGCACACCTGTGAACGAGGTCGAAACCGTTTCAGTGCCGGTCAAATAGGTGACGTCAATCGTCTGCGCTGAGAAACTACTGCTGAGGTCATCGACCGTCAGGGTGATCGAATTCAAAACCTGCCCATCGACCGTGAGAGCGGTATTGCCTTCGGGCAGTGTCACCGTGTAGGGGACGGCGGGAATACGCGCGGAGATGAAATTCCAGCCCACCAGAATATCCTGCCCTGCATCCGACAGCACATAATCGACAAACGCCTGTGCCAGCTCTGGGTTGGCGGCGTCGTTGGTGACCGCAATCGGGTAGGTCGCAATCGTGTTCAGGTAATCGGGAATGGCAATGGCGATCACCTGATCGCTGATGTCCGGCGTCACATCAGAGATGTAGACAATACCCGCGTCCGCTTCGCCCAACGCCACTTTCGCCGCGACCTGCCGCACATTATCTTCTTCCGAAACCACGTTCGCCATGACGGCCGCGCTGTACGCTTCGCCATAGGCGGGATCAGCCGCCAGGCGCTGCAGCATCGTGTCGGTGTATGTCCGCACGGGAACAGCAGGGGCGGCGATGACCAACTGTACGCCGTCATTAGCCAGATCACGCAGCGTGGTAACGCCAGCCGGATTATCGCTGGGGACGATCAGGACAAGCCGGTTCTTGACAAACGTCCGGGGCGTTCCGGCGATCCGTTCGGCATCGCGGGCAACCGTCATCTGGGCGTTGTTGGCGCTGGCAAAAACATCGGCGGGCGCCCCCTCAACGAGTTGGGTGGCGAGGGTCGATGAACCGCCAAAGCTAAACAGAATATCCACACCAGGGTTCGCGGCTTCAAACACCGTGGCGATATCTTCAAAGGCATCGGTGAGCGATGCCGCCGCAAAGACGGTGAGGGTTTGCGTGTCTTGGGCGCTGACGGCAAATGTTCCGACCAGCAGGGCAATGAGCAGGGAAATGAGCAGGCGTTTCTTCATCAATCGGTCTCCTTAGGTTTGTGTGGACTGCATAAACAACTCACAGCGATCAATCCAGGCGCTGACCGCCGCAAGTTGGGTAATTACCATATCGACTGCTAGATAGCCTAAGCCCTGCGGGTTGATCGCTTGAGCGTGCTGTAACCGGATGTACTCTGCCTGACAGACAGCCCGTTGGTGGGCGATGATGGGTTCTGTCGGATATTTCAGCAGTTGAGCAATATAGAGCCGACTCAAAAACTCCACCCGGATCCGCCGAACGCTGGCAGAGGGAGTCACAGTATTCAACCAGTGATTGAGGATCGTCTCCCCGAGCGCGGTAATTGAGTATTCGGTGCGCGGCGGGGCGTTATCTGAGAGCTGCTCGACCCCGCTGATCCACTGCTGCCGTTCCAGACGCTTCAGAACTGCGTACAACTGACTCGTGCTGAGATTCCAGACATTGCCTAAGCGCAGCGGATCGCGAAATACTTCCAGGAGTTGATACCCATGTTGTGATTGGGCTGCGAGTAGTCCCATAATCGTTTCATCAGGTGTTAATGCGCTCATCTCGTTATTCCACCATGGAATAGAGTCTATTCTATCTTAGAATAGACTGGCTAGCAAGCTATGAACAAAAGGTTTTTTGGTCGCAAAACGACCGCGCCAAACTGGGCGGCCTTGCACCGCCGACGCACACAAGATCGCATCCAGTGCTTCACTGATCGCCAACAGCGCGGTGCAGCGCCGGGCAATGGGCACGACTCGCGGGCTGCCGCTGCTTTGAGGGTCCTAACACAACGGTGTCGACAGCGCGACCGGACATGACCGCGCTGCCTGAGCCAAAGCAACCCCAGTTGACAGTGACCAACCAGTCCGGCGCGCCGCCACTGGCTGACATCAGTTTACCAATCGAACGCAGTTCGGGACACGGATCGCCCTGGGTAACTCCCAAAACGGGCAAACACATAGGTTTGCCCCGCCAGCGTGAGCTGCGGCGCGACCGGTTTGGTCAGGACTTTACCGAGCGACGGTTCGCTACGCTGGCGCTGGAACTGCCCGCCTGCTTGTTGTCCCGGCTGCTAGGCATTCCGCTGGGTAGCGCGACGCTGGCAATGGTAGCCATCGTGTATACGCCTCGCCTGCTGTGGGGTACGGTCGCTGCGTGAACCCGAATTCGTGGTTGCGGCCTGTTCACTACGCGCACAGGATCGTTACATCATGCTGCGCCAAATTCTTCCCCACCGCTGACCACCCCCATGCTCGTGGGCGGCATGGGCCGTCCGCTCAGGGTGTGAAGCCCATTTCGACGAGCAGCGCATTGATTTCAGAAGGGGGAACGACGCCAAAATGTCGGGAAACGATGCGTCCGTCCCGGTCGATGAGGAGGGTGCTGGGGTAGTTAACAATGCTGTATTGGCGCTGAATATCGCCACTTTGATCCAGCGCAATTGGGAAGGTGAGCCGCAATTGATCGCGGAACGCGGCTGCGATCTCGACTGACTCGGCGTTGTTCACCGCCAGAACGATGAAGCCCTGATCCGAAAAGTTCCGATACTGGCGTTCAAAACCGGGCATTTCTATGCGGCATGGACCGCACCAAGTTGCCCAAAAATTGAGCAGCACAACCTTGCCACGCAAGCTGGAGAGGGCGATAGGTTCGCCTTCCACGTTGACAGTGTCAAAATCGGGCGCGAAATTGCCAATTTCCAGCCCGATAGCTTCTCCAGATGGAGCGTCACCCACGCTGGCCGAGCTGCCGCCCACCGGATCAGTCACGGAGATTTCCGACCCTGTGACCAACCCGATCACGCGCTCTTCAACGGCAATCGAGAACTCTGCAAAGTCACCGGCAAACTGCTGACTCAATCGCTGAAGCTGCCCGCTCGCCACGGCAATACCAATCAAGACGAGAAAAGCGCCGCTGGCGAGCTCAATGACGCGCATACGCCGTTGGAGGCGTTTCAGCCAAATTTGAGCGCCATCAAGCAGCAGGGCCGTCAGCAAAAAGGGGATGCCGAGCCCCAGGGAGTACATGGCGAGCAAAATGCTCGCTTGCCCCACATCACCGCCGTTTGCGGCCATCGTCAGCACAGCACCGTAAACGGGGCCGATACACGGAGTCCAACCTGCCGAAAAGACAACCCCCATCACGAAGGAATCCGCGTAGCCGCTCCGTCTGGCAGCGACCCTCGTTCGGCGGGTGTCGGTGTACAGCGCGGCCTCCATGCGGTCGAGCATGCCGGACATGAACACGGCGGGTTCGGTGAAGGCCTTCTGCGCAATCATCCAGCCCCACAGCCCGGCGACGAGCCCAAGACTGATGATCGAAAAACCGGGCACAGCCGCCCAGACGAACGAATTCCAGAACACAAGGTCGCCATTGAAGCCCCACAGGATGAGGCCGCTCAGCATCCCTGCCAATAACAGCGTCACGACCGGGCGCGTGAGCGCAGAATCAGACGCCCGCCAACGCTGAAACACCGACGGCAGCACCCTCATAAAGTGCAGCCCGAAGAAGATGATCAGGATGCCGCCGAGCCGCCCGATCAGGTCTGTGATCACGCGGACGTTGCCGCCGCCGATTTGCTGGACAAAGGCCGTCGAGACCAGTCCAATGGTCACAAAAATGAGCGAAAACCCCATGACAAAGAAAATGCCATGAATGAACGTGTTGAGCCGCTGCCGGAAAGCGATTGGACGTAGAGACTGCTCATGCAGCCCCTGAGCAGCAGTACTGCTCATGCGTCCTCCCATGTAGCCGATGTAGGCGGGGACGAGGGGCAGAACACACGGGGAAATAAACGAGACAAAGCCCGCGAGCAGCGCCAAACCAATCGTAATTTCCATCATTCTGTCCCTAATGACCAGCTTATCGGTAATGTGATGTTCACGGAAACATCCCCTTTGCTAAAACGGCAGCGGGGATGTTTCCAAGCCTCATGCACGATCAGAGGGCGATTCTACGAGTCGATAGGGAACTCTTCCGGGATGTTGCCCCATTCTTCCCACGAGCCATCGTAATTGCGGACACTCGGATAACCGAGAAGTTCGCGCAGCACGAACCAGACGTGGGCACCGCGTACGCCGGTTTGGCAGTAGGTGATGATCTCATTTTCGCGCTCAAAACCGGACAGTTGGAACAGCCGATCAAGTTCAGCGGCGGGTAGGAAGGTGCCATCGGCATGCACCGTGTTCACCCAGTCGAGGTTGATCGCGCCGGGGATATGACCGCCAACTTCCGAACGCACATCAGTGCCGATAAATTCTTCGGGGTTGCGCGCGTCGCAAAGCTGAACGCCCGCATCGTCGTAGTGTTCAAGGACATAATCGCCCGTGGTGCGGATTTCAGCATCCGCTTCTGCGATCTCATAGACGGTGGGTTCAATTGCGGGCGTTTCGGTGACAAGCTCCTGCCGATCTTCCTGCCACTTGATCAATCCGCCGTTGTAGATGCGCACATCGGCGTGCTGGTAGTACTTCAGAACCCAATAGGCACGCGCCGCCGACAGATTGCTGTTGGCGTCATACAGCACGATGGTATCTTCCGTAGTGAGACCCACGTCGCTGAGAGCAGCGGCAACTTGTTCGGCAGTGCCGATCTGACCGCGAATCGGGTCAGCGGGATTTGTCAGATTGGCGGAGAGCAAGAAAGTGGCCCCCGGCAGATGCCCTGCATCGAAATCTTCGACATTCCCACCCACCTGGATCAGGCGCACGCCTTCAACTTCCCAGTTTTCCAGAACCCATTCGGTATCCACGAGCAGATCCGGATTGACATACTCTTCCAGGTATTCATCCTGTGCAAAGGTCGGCGTGACGGCCAGCAGCAAGGCAAGGATGGCGATGAGGATCGAAAGACGGTGCTTCATGTGTTTCTCCTTTTGTCGGGTAAATTGTTTGACTATTTCCGCTTCAACGTGATTTGCCACTCGGGTGAACCTGTTTCTTTGATCTCGACCGTGAAGCCGAGCCGGACTGCCTGGGTCGGGATCGTGTCCAGCGCAGGCGCATGATCGGTGATAACGACCAGTTCGTTCTCCTCCTTCGCCATTTTCTTCAGGGCTTGAACTGTCTTCATCATGGGGTAGGGACAGATCTCACCGCGTACATCGAGTTGTTTTGCCATTGTGAAAGCTCCTGTTAGCGCTAAGGAATACGTTTGATCACTTGTGTACCAGCCCACGCACCGCCGAGCAGGCAGACTGCCCAGACCCATCCATTGAGCCCCAGCGAC
Source organism: uncultured Chloroflexota bacterium (assembly GCA_937988705.1). Lineage (GTDB taxonomy): Bacteria > Chloroflexota > Anaerolineae > Aggregatilineales > Phototrophicaceae > Flexifilum. Next base: position 16,538 of record CALKIA010000620.1, read on the forward strand.
GGAATCGACGAGAAAAACGCGCCGATGGTGCAGCCCGTTGCCGTCCCCGACCCGTAGCCCATGATCAGCCCACCGGCTGCCGCTTGGACAAACCGGATGTTCTGTTTGGGAACCCGAATCTTGAACTCACCCGCGAACAGCGCCGCCAGAAACGAGCCGTAGATGATGCCGATGACGAGGAACAACATGTAGTGCAGGACACCGCCATCACCCGGATCAAGGACGCAGCCGGGAATGAGGTTGACGCCGAGCAGCGTGCCGGGACCGCCCCCCAAAGCTGTGCTGACGGTAATTCCCCAACGCGACAGCTCCCCGGTAAACCCTAACGGGCGTTCTGACACAAACGTGATCACGTTTAAGCCGCCCAAAAGCGCGCCGCCGATCAGGATAGGCCAGCCATGCACAAAAATACGCCGTCTGATGTTATTCAGCACGGCAGCGAACGAAGTTTCTGGTTCACTCTTGAACGGTTGGTCAGGGGCAATTGCGCCGTTGCGATGTTCCCACCACAACACACCCACATAGGCGAGAGCCAGAGCGGCCAGCGTGACGATCAAGGCCCCGCCGTGCCCAAAAAGATGGGGTAACCAGATGCGCGGACTGTCGGAAATGCTGAATTCATACCACCAGTTCCAGGTGAAGCTCGCTGCCAGCAGCCCCAGAATCAGGAAAAAGAACGTGACCCACGAGGCGATGTAGCCTTCGCCCATCCGGTAGACGCTGCCCGAAGCACAGCCCCCAGCGATGACCATGCCAAACCCAAACAGCAGCGCTCCAAACAGGGTATGGAGACCCAGAGGCAAAACATGCGCGTCTGGCGGAAACGTCCCAAGCGCCGTATTGGGAACCTGACGTGCCATCAAGGCGGCAAAACCGACCGTCGCAACTGCCAGCCCAATAATGATCCCTTTGAGATTGCGCCCCTGTCCGAGCAGGAACACATCGCGAAAAGCGCTGGCGAAGCACAAGCGACTGCGCTGCAAAATGGCTCCGAAAGCCAGCCCGATCACCCAGAACACCCCCATTCGGGTTTCGTTGGAATTAGCAAAAATGTAGATACCAATGGCGATCAGTACCGCGATCAACCCTTGCCAGTACCGCCGCCGCTCGGTTTTGCCTGTGGTATACCCGAATGAGTGTGCAAAACCCCCGGCCAGATTTCTAGCTTGCATGGAGTGGATTTCCTTCCTTGTGTGACCATTCAGCCCATGAACCGTCGTACATCCGCACGTTTTTGAAACCTAAACTGAGGAGCAGAAAATAGGTGTGCGCTGCGCGCATGCCACTTTGACAATAGGTGATGATTTCTTTATCGGGGGTAATACCCAGCGCGGCGAGTTCTGACAGTACTTCCGCCGCTGGACGAAAAGTTAGTTCGAAATCCGTCCCCAATTCCCAATTCCACGAGATGGCTTTTGGGAGGTGTCCTTTAGCGTATTCAGCGGGCGAACGCACATCCAGTAGGGCAATACCGGGCGCTGTAAAGTGGTCTTTGACCCAGTCGTGTTCAGCGATGACGCTGTCAACCGGCTCAGGCACAAACGAGGCAGGTTCTGGCAGCTGAACCTCTGCGGTCGCTGGCAGTTCGGCTGCCGCCCACGCCTCCCAACCGCCGACAAGCAGCGCGACGCGGGGATGCCCATATCGGAGCAGACTCCAGGCGATGCGCGCGGAGATTTGCCCGAAATAGTCATCGTAGACCACGACCAGCGTATCCTGACTGATCCCCAGTTTCCCGGCTTTGACCGCGAAGTCGTCTGGTTCGATGAGCATTCCATCAACACCCTGCCGTGTGTACCGCCAACTGTTCAGATCAACATGAACCGCTTGAGGGATGTGGGCTTCAGCAAAACTCTCAGGCAGACGAGCGTCGAGAATGCGTACATTGGGATCATGCGCATGCTGTTGCAGCCACGCGACGGTTACAAGGTGAGCTGGCTCTTCCAAAGCGGATGCTGGCATGGTTCGTCGTTCTCCTTTTCTGCCGCTGCAGACACGGCAAACAAAAAACGCCCCAGATAATCTCCGGGGCGTTCTTTGTCAATGAGAACAAAAACGCCCCGGCGATTGCCGGGGCGCATGGTCGTCAGAAACTCGTCAAGATTCTAGCAATGCGAACACCCGGCTGATGTGAGAGCCATACAACAACACATACAACAGGGTTGCGCAGACATAAATCGCATTACAGAGTCCAAATCTGGTTCGGAATGGCGAAAAGATAACTGCTTGTTTTCCGGGTGTCAAATTTTGATGAGATTGGAGTTATGTGAGAAGCAGAAGAGCCTACTAACCATTGGTGCTAGTTCGTGGTTCTAAACAGATGGTATGGGATCTGTAGGGGCAAGGCATGCCTTGCCCCTACGAAAATCTTCTCTCAAATTGGCAACTAGCACCAATGGTTACTAGCGGCTGTATTTCAAACAGCGTCTAGTTGCTCGATCCAGTAGATCGTCGCAAATTAATCGTCGGGACACGATAGATCGTATGCGCCGATTTTTCTCGTAAGGACAAGGCCTACCTTGTCCGCGTCCCTACACAGCGAATTAAAGGTTTGCCAGACGGGACACTGAACATAGGTTCCCGAAAGAAATCCAAGAACAACACTAGGGGCGCAGCTCTGTGTCGCCCGAAAAACGGCAGACATAGAGGTCTGGCCCTCCATAAACCCTTTCGGTAAAGCACTTTGGTGCGCCACGCGAGGCAGAATGATCACATTGAGGAAATACACCTCTTGATTGGAGGGTTGGTACAACCAACTGCAGCTACGTAACGGATCACGTCATCCGCCGGACCGATTCGCGCTCGATCAGCTTCCACTCACTTTGAACAAACCGACCATTTCCGGATACTTGACCGTCAATTCGCTCAAACAAGAGAGCCACGGCCTGCCGCCCAATGTGGGTAAGATCGCGCGCGATGAGGGTTAGCGACGGTTGGACGATGGTCGACTCGGGGATATCGTCAAAACCCATAAAACTAAAGTCGTCGGGGATGCGATAGCCACGGGCGTACGTTTCCTTCATGGCCCCAATCGCCATGAGCGAGTTCGAGGAAAAGATGGCGTCAGGCGGGTTTTTCTGGTCTAAAATCGTCCGCATGGCTCTCTGCCCACCTTCGGTTGTGAATTCCACCTTTTGCACCCATCCGTGTTTGATGGACAACCCAGCGTCTGCCATGGCGCGTTTGTATCCCTTGAGACGAGCCGGGCCGGGGGGCATATCATCGGCGACACCAATAAAACCAATACGGCGGTGCCCGGCGACCTTAATCAGCCACGTGACCGCTTCGTACGTGGCAGGCTCACTGGTTCCCCCAATGACATCAATGAGCGGGTGTGTGACCTGAGCGCCAATCGCCACAATGGGAATGTCACTGCGTCGGATAAAGTGATCGATTTCCTGATTCGTGAGGCGGTGCGGTGCCATGATAATGCCATCCACCGGACGACGCAGAATTGAACGCAGGAAACGCGCTTCGTTCTCGTACAGATGGTCGCTGTTTGAGATGAGGACTTCGTAATCCCGCGCTCCGGCAAAATCCTGAATTGAGCGCACAATTGGGTGATAGAAGGCATTGGAAATATCCCCAATCATGACCGCGATCATCTGTGTTTGCTGCGTGCGGAGGCTGCGCGCAATCATATTCGGCTGATATTCGAGCTGTTGTACCGCGTCCAGAATCCGCTGTCGGGTTTCATCACTGATGGGAATGAACGAATCAGAACCGTTCAGCACACGGGATACCGTGCTCTGGGCGACTCCTGCCAGTTTGGCAACGTCATGCATGGTCGGGTTGTTCAAGCGATCGCGCGTTTTTCGAGGCATAACATCTTGGTTTCTGTGACTTGATCCGTACGCAATGCGAAGCATTATAGAGGGAATGACCGCAAACCGAACGGATATTCATCATCTCCCTATCCGCCCTGTGTCACGTTGAACGCCGCCCAGTCTGGATCGTGAGCAGGATGCACAACGGAACGTCTGACGACATTCCGTTGTCTTTGCCGTTTGCGTCAACTACACTAAAAGAAGGTTGTGCCCCAACCTATCAATGGTGGGCAGAGGAATACGACAATATTCCCCTGCCCCGCTCCGGCAAGTTAACTGGAGCGCCAGAACTGGCTGTTCGACTGGTTGATAACCACCACACCCGTATCGACATTGGGGGGAAGCGGCGAAATTCCAGCGCTCGCCCAATCCGATACAGACTCGATCATATTGTTCCGCACCATATAGAGGAACAGCAGCCCCCAGAAGCCCATTTGCCACGTACCCTGCGCAAGCGTTGCACCGAGCTGACCGCTGTCGATCAGGTCAAGCGTGCCTTCATCGAAATCGAAGCCAATGTGCACGATCTGATCGCTTAAGCCTGCTTCCCGGATTGCCTGTGCGGCGCCGATGGCGGCCTGAGCATTGCTGCTGAAGACGGCCCGCACATCGGGGTCAGCTTGCAGCAGTGCAGATAACCCACTCGCCGCCTGTTCAGAGGTGTTTTGGTTATCGACAATGAATTGATCACCACTGATGATGTTTCGGTATTCTGCCGCCAGGGTTTCCAGAAAACCCTGCGTCCGCTGCGCCAGATTGTTCTGCGAGGGGACGGTGACGACGGCCGCTTTCCCCGACTCGAGCAGTGAACCGATATAGCGAGCCGCGACCACACCAGCGTAGTAGTTGCCTGTACCGAGAAACGCATAGCGCTTGCTCAACGGAGAATCGGCGTCAAAAGTCACCAACGGAACCCCCGACTCAATCGCGGCATTGATCGTCGGCTGCAGCGCGTCGGCCTGAATGACGGTGAGCAAAATACCATCGGGTTGTTGTCCCAGGGTTTCCTCCAATACGCGCACTTCGGCAGTTGTGTCATATTCCGGCGTGCCGACGTACTGGACATTGACTCCGAGATATTCGGCGGCGTCCTGCATCCCGCGAAAAGCATCGACCCAATAGCTGATCCCGGATAGGAATGTGACCATATAGTAGGTCTGCTCCTGCTGCGCTTTGGCGGGCTGAATACCCCGCGAGGCCAGCATCGCCATCATTCCTGCCATCGTCGAAGTCTTCAAAAATTCTCGTCTATTCATGTTCAGCCTTTCCCAAATATCCGAATAAAAGCTTTGTCCCGCGAGTTTGGTCAGACAGTTTTCCGACCACGTGATCTGAGCTGCCAGCGTTGGCTGAGTGTGTCGAAACCAACGGCCAGCAGCAGTACCACCCCTGTTGTAAGCTGCTGCCAGTAGACTGGCACACGCAGCAGGATCATGGCGTTATTGATGAAACCCACAAAGATCAAGCCGAACAAGCCACCGATGACCGTTCCTTTACCGCCGCGCAGGCTGCATCCACCAATGATGCAGGCCGCAATGATGCGTAGTTCTTCCCCCATACCCGTGCCCGGATCGCCGACCGTAAACCGGGACACAGAGAGCACGCCGGCCAGAGCCGCGAGAAAACCGGAGAGCAGATAGACGCCAATCTTCACGCGATCCACGTTGATACCTGACAACCGCGCCGCCTCTTCGTTGCCGCCGACATAGTAGATTTGGCGCATAGCGGCCGACCGTCGCATCAGTAAGTCGCCAATGATGATGGCGAATAACGCGATCAGGATGAGATTGGGGATGTCAAACGTCTTGCCCTGTCCAAATACGTAGAATTCGGACGGTAATCCGGCAATCGTCGTGCCGCCAGTCAGAGCGAGGCTGATGCCACGCGCGATGCCCATCATGCCCAGCGTCGTAATGAACGGATTGATCTGCGCCTTGGTGATGAGGATTCCGTTGATGAGCCCCGCCAAGATGCCGCTACCTACACCGAGCAGCATCGACAGCGGAATGGGAAGTTCAGCTCGTAAAGCGATCGCTGTGACGACACCACCCATCGCAAAGACGGACCCGACCGAGAGGTCGAAACCACCGGATACCAGGGCGGCCGTCATGCCAACCACGATGATGGCCGATGTCGCAAAACCCAGGCTAATCGCATTGAGGTTGGGGATGGTGAAAAAGCGCCCCGTCGTCAGTTGGAGCGCAATACCGATGACGAGGATCATACCCACCAAGGTAAATTCGCGCGCGCGCAGCATACGCATAACGAAATTTCGCTGTGCGCTCACTGCTTTGGGCGCAGATGTATTCTTGTCCAAAGAGGTTGCATTTTGCATAAGTTGATTACTCGCTTGTTTGACCACTGGCAACACGCATAATTTTTTCCTCGGTTGCTGCTTCAGCCTTAAATTCAGCGACAATCGCGCCGTCGTGCATGACAAAAATCCGGTCACACATCCCCAGTACTTCGGGCAGCTCGGAAGAAATCAGGACAACCCCAACTCCGGAATCGGCGAGCGTGCGCAACAGGAAGTGGATTTCTCGTTTCGCACCAACGTCGATACCGCGGGTCGGCTCATCGACGATGAGAATTTTGGGGTGGATGGCGAGCCATTTGGCGACCAGCACTTTTTGTTGGTTACCGCCGCTCAAACGGCGCACTTCTTGCTCGATATTCAGGGTGCTGATGTTCAACTGCTGCACCGACTTTTCAGCCAGCACGCGTTCTTTGGCTGCTTGGACGAACCCACCGCTGCTGACTTCATGAAGCACGGTTACGGCGACATTCAAGCGCAAGCTCATCTCCAGAAAGACGCCGGCCGCCTTGCGATCTTCGGGCAGATAACCGATGCCATGTTCAATGGCCTGCTTGGGCGACTCGATATCAATCGGGGTGCCGTCGAGGATGATTTGCCCGGAAAGTTTGCGATCTGCGCCGAAGATCGCCCGCGCCAGTTCGGTGCGTCCCGCGCCGATCAACCCCGCAAAACCGACAATTTCTCCTTGATGTAGTTCGAAGCTGTTCTGCGCGGCGAACCGCGAGCCGCACAAATCCTGGACTTGAAGGAGTGGTTTGCCAATTTGCTCGCTGCGCTGCGGATAGAGCGTTCCCAGGTCACGTCCCACCATCATTCGGATGAGGGCATCTGGAGAGGTCGTGCTGATTGGGTGAGTGCCAACGTATTTGCCATCCCGCAGCACCGTGACACGATCAGCGACGGCAAACACCTCTTTGAGCTTATGGCTAATGTAGAGTATTCCCAGGCCATCATCCGCCAGCCGCCGCAGCAAGCCTAACAGCATATCCGCTTCACGGTCGGTGAGCGCTGACGTCGGCTCGTCGAGGATCAGAACTTTGCATTGGCGTGACAGGGCTTTGGCAATTTCGACGAGCTGCTGATGGGCGATGGACAGATCGCCGACCAGCGTATGCGGATCAAGATCAATGTTCAGGGCACGAATCGCCTGTTCCGCGTTTCGGAAAAGTTCACCGTAACGCACCATACCGAAGCGATCCGTAGGTAAGCGTCCCGGAAAGAGATTTTCGGCCACGCTGAGAGTCGGCACCATATTGAGTTCTTGGTAGACGATCGCGATCCCATGCGCTAGAGCCTGATGCGGTGTTAGAAAGGTGGCGCGTTGTCCCTCCAGCCAAAGTTCGCCTGTATCGGGTGCGATCACACCAGCCAGAATTTTCATGAGGGTGCTTTTACCGGCGCCGTTTTCACCCATGACGGCATGAATCTCCCCGCGCAGCAGGTCCAGATGCACGTTATCGAGTGCCCGTGTGCCCGGAAATTCTTTCGTAATCCCGCGTGCTTCTAGCAGTGGTTGCTTCATAATATATGTGAACTTTTTAATACTGAGAATCAAGCGAACTCAAATAATCTACAACTGGTACCGATACAGCATACGTATGCGGTATTTGCAGGTACTATAGTGCACTTCGAAAATCATGTCAATATCTTGCTCTTTCGGGAGTGGCCAAACCCATATAGATAGAGGATCGTGGCTGTGATAGCCATGAAGCTAACTCAGAACCGTTAAGTGGCCCCGGACTCACGAAAAGCCCAGTTCACATCCCTCTGATCCGCTCTGAGTTGCTGCCTAGCAGCCAAAATTACAGCTCACGGCTTGGTATTGAAGCAGTCGACACACTGGTTCATCGCCCGTGACTTCTGCATCGTTAAGACTCTGTCTCTGCAACGGCTCTAGGTGTTTTTCTTCATCCAGCTTGCCAGTCAACGCCACCACTACGCCACTTGTACCGCGCATCCCAGACGAATCCGGCGTTGGCGTACACTTGCACCTCATGGTTGAAATCCCACGAGAACATGGAGCAGTGCACATAGACAATCGGTGATCGCGCAGCCACGGGTTGAAATCAGAGAGGGGCTGCGGCGCGCCGTTCTGCCACAGGTAGAGTTCGCCGGGATTAGCCGGATTCGCCTGCCCATAAGCGACCTTGCCGCCCACGGCGGGACTGTATTCGAACGTGACGCTGTTCCCGCCGACGATGCGCTCATAGGCGCCATCGGGCGTGATGCGGTACAGGTTCGTCGCGCCCTGCTCGGTCAGCAGGAAGTAGACGTACTCGTCCCCCGCCGCCCACTTCATAGTGATATTCGCCAGCCCTTTGCGCTGATCCGCGACGGCGTAATTGCCGACTTCCTCGTCGATCTCCACGCCGAGCTTGCGCGCCGTGCCTGACGCGACATCGGCAATGTGGGACTGCCAGAAATTGCGGCGGTTGACGGGCAGGTTGTGCCCCGCGAACGCAATGGAGCGATCGTCGTCTCCCCATACCGGACTGAGCGCTGATCCCTGCCAGTCAGGCAGGAGCAGGCGCAGCGGGCCGCCGGGATAATCGAGGATGAAGATCTGCCTATAGCCGAGCGGGATGTTTTGTTCACGGGATGTTCCGACGAACGCGAGCTTATCGCCTGATTGACTCCACTTGGGAGTCGCATAGTCGCATTCGCTGTGGGTGATCTGGACGACGTCACCAGTGTCGAGTTCGAGTGTCCTGATCTGGGTGAAGCGGTCGTGTACCCAGCCGCTGCCATCCTGCTTGTAGCGCCGACCATCGGGCGACCAGTCTGTGCCCGTGAACGCGTCCCCGTCGACCGGGTAAAGTGCGCGTGCCGTCTTCCGACCACACGCGCACCGAGTTCACGCCGCCTTCGCTGTAGCTGTAGGCGAGTTGAGCACCATCGCGGCTCCACGCCAGCGCGCTGGCGGTGCTCGCGCCGGAAGTCAAACTCTGCACCGCCGCCGATGCCAGATCGCGCAGGTACACATGGGGCGTGTAACCATTCGTCTCGACGTGCGGGTGGCGGAGGGTGTAGGCGACGTGCCGGCCATCGGGTGCTAGCGCGATTTCGTCCAACCAGCGAAACTGCATCAGGTCTTCGGAAATCAGGCCGTGCCGACGGTCAGAAAACTTAAGTGATCCGGCAGCGGTTGCTCCACTTTCACCCCCGTCTCAGGTCATCTTGGGAATCAGGTTGTCGACAGTTTGTTCGATGACGCCGAAGAAGCAGCACCACTGCCCTTCCAGCACCGACGGACGCGACCGCAGCCCGAAGATCACACCTTCGCGCGGCGCCTTCACTTCGCCGATCACATCGCCGTACAGGTCATAGATCTGTCCGATGATCGTCCCGGCGGGGATATTCGTCTCGAACGGCAGTTCCGGGTTGCCCACGAACATGCCCGTCGCGGGCGCGAGCAGCGCGATCTGGAAGCCCATGCGCCATGCCGGTGCGTACTGCGCCGGGCCGTCGATCATGCCGTAGTGCCGCATAACGTTGAGATAGCCCGCCGCCAGATCATCGGCGATCACGTGGAAATCGTTCGTGAGCGTGCGACAGTTACCGCCCAGTTCGACGGTCACGCCACCTTTGCCCAACGCGCCGATCTGTGAACTGGGGTTGCCACCGCCGGTGCCGCTGCGAAACACCAGCGTCCAGTTCGGCCCCATCGCCGCCGCGAGTTCGAGGCTCGCCGGGTTGTCCGACGCGAAGATCATGTGGGCGAGGTACGAATGCTCGCCGCCCGAATGGATGGCGATCTGCAAATCGCAGTGGTCTTTCATCGCCTGCCAGTGCGCGTAGGCGATGCGCTCGGTCGTGTAACCATCCGCCTTACCGGGGTAAATGCGGTTCATGTCGTAGGAGAACGTATCCAGCGGATCGCCGCGTGTGCCCGCCGTGAACGCCTGCACGTTCATCGCCGGGACAGCCACCACCGTCCCGCGCAGCTTGTGTGGGTCAATTTGGGCAAGCGCCTTGAAAATCGAGAACGGGCCTTCGGGTTCGTCGCCGTGCGTTGCGCCGTTCAACCACAAAATCGGGCCATCCTCAATGCCCCGGTACACGATGATCGGCACTTCCCGCTGCCGCGTGTACATATCTTTGCCAATCGGGATGCCGCCCCGCTGCATCTCGCCCGGCATCACCGACACAGTTCCAATCGTCAATGGCGCTGCCATTCTCGTACACTCCCTTGTTGCTGCAAATTAAAGTGGAAATTTGACCTTGAGTTCACTTGCCAGCGCGCGCAGCCCTTCGACCGCCTCGCGTGAGAGCGGCACACCGTTCTGTTCACGCTGCTGCATCCGCTTGAATTCAACTTCGCCGGGCAAAATCACCGGACGAGCGGGATTAATCGGCGGCGCCCTTTTCACCTCGGCGATCAGCCCTTCCAGACGCATATCAACCTCTTCGCGCGGCATAAATGCGCCGGGATCGAGCGCCAGCATGACATGGCCCACATCGTGATTGTCCTCGTCCTGAAACACATTCAGGCCGAACAGTGATCCGGTCATGACACCCGCCAGCACATCCATAATCAGGCTCAAGCCGTAGCCTTTGTATTCGCCGATCGGCAGCAGCGGCCCATCCATCTCAGGTAGGATCTCCTATTTCATTCCAGTGTCGGCTGTCGACGAGCTGATGCTTTATTCCTGCCAGTCTTCCGCAATCGCACCGCCGCTCAACCCGATGTGATGATGAATTAAACTTACGGCTTCCTCGACATCCTTGCGTGCGATGACATCCACAATGCCGTAATGATTGCGCGCAATGGCATGCAGATCTCCCTTCTTGCGATTGCGGAGCGACATCACCTGCCGCACCCGCAGCGACACCGTACTCCACAGGTTGAGGAGCAGGTCATTGCCGCTGGACGCGACCAGCGTGTCGTGAAAATGTCGGTCAAGCTGATTGACTTCACGCAGATCGACCGCCTCTGCCGCACTGAGCATGTCAGCGCAGATCGACCGTAGTTGTGCAACCACTTCCTGTGTGTTATCAGACAGGATCACATGCTTGATGGCGAAACCTTCCATAAGGCTGCGCACGCTGTACAACTCTTCGATATCCTTACGCGAAAGCTTTTTCACACTCGTCGCATGATAAGGGACAATCTCGACGAGACCTTCTGTACTCAAAATATTGATAGCTTCACGAAGTGGAGCGCGACTCACACCCAGCTGCGCTGCCAAATCAGCTTCAATCAGTAATTGTCCGGGTTTCAACTCGCCATTCACAATGGCCGAATGGAGCATGTCGAGGACATGGTCACGCAGCGGTCGATTGTGAATTTGAGTCAGCGACGGAGCGCTGGAACGATTTTTCTGCAATACAGTCATTCCTAAACTATAAGCAGTAATATTTTTGTCGACAATCGACCCTCGACCTTCGACTTATAATTTTAAGTCGCTCATTAGAGTTGTCAAGTAATTAGGTCAGACGTGGATAATCCGCTTTTCACCTGATGCGCACGTGGAAGGCTTGGTCGTTTGGCGTGATTAACGACCTGCTCAAAACTGACCTACAAGATCGGTAAGGGGAGCATGCAACAAGCGGGAAGGACGCAAGGAAGAGACACGAGATTCGTGTTCGTCATTTGCGGCTGAGCGCAGAGGCATGTTTACCGTTAGTCAGGCGACCAGCGGGCTCACGCCCTACGGCGCAAACGAATTGCTTTACAATCGACCGAAAAACTGTTATAGTAGTAATTACGACTGGTATTTCCCTAAAGATTTACCCGGCAACCTCCCATTTTTCACCACACTTCAGGTTTGATGATACTTGTTGAATCGCCGCGATAGTCTACGCAGCATTCAGGCATCTCTCGTTCATCAGACAACACCCTAGACGTTTTCGACCACTTAACGAGTCGTAACTGACTGGGGATATCCGCATCCATGAACATCAATTGGAGACTTCCGATCGCCATAGCCATCATCGTGATCATCAGCTTGTGGACGATCATGCTCCTCCGATCAACCGCCGTCACGGGCAGCGCAGCGGGCGCCAACCCGGCGATCAGCTCCACCGTCCTGAACATCACCTTGCTCGTCACAGCGGTGATCGCTAGCGGTCCGCTGCTCTACATCATTTCCAGCACGCGCGCCTACCTGAAAAGGACAGTGCCCAACGCCGATCAAGCACGCCCGGGAACTACCGCTGCGCCCATCATCGCCAAAGTTAAGAGTCACCCACTGCCGCCGCTCTGGCGCTAAGGCGAGAAATCCAACCAACAACCGGGCAGTTCGTATACCCCGTGTCTCCTCTATCCGAAGCCATTTTTCAGGAAAGGTCCAACACCATGTCTAAGACATCGAGATTCCGCCATCGCCGCGACCAAAGCGAACAACGAAAAGTCCGGGCGGCTGACCATCCAAAACCTGTAGCCCGCAGCAGCGACGCGGAGAAACCGCTGACAAATCCGCTCACCGCACCGCTCACTGCCGTTGATCCTGTCGAAGACTCGATCTTCGGTGGAGACTTCAGCTTAGCAGCTCCAAAAGCCGCCTACAGTGGGCTGGTCAAACTGTCACAGGGTGTGCGTGATGAACTGCATACGCGGAACAGCCCGCTGACAAAGCGATCAACTGTCCCGGCCATCAAACGCGATGAAAACCAAAAACGGCTCCGGAACTCTTCCCAGCGAAAAGACGTTCGTTAGCGCACCAGCATAGAGCGAACGCGTTATGCTCGGGCATGTATGAGTCGTTGACCCGGTGAATCCGTCTAGCAGAGTATGAAGACAATGCAGGCGGCGGAATGCAGCACTAGAGTCCGCCACGCTCAGACAATCGGCGCTGCAGCCAGCAGGCCAACACGGTTAGGCGCTGTTGTCTGGGCGCCTGACCCTGAGGCGATCTGAAGTCGCTGCTGTTGGCGTGCTGACAGCAGCTCGATTATTTTGAGAGCTGGAATAAATCGGGAATATGAATCATTTTTCCCGGCTGCATGGCCAAATTGGCGCTGATACCCACATATCAAGACCCCACAACCCAGACGTTGCCCGTCACCTCTCGGCATAACTGCAAGCAGGTGGTTGTTTTACCGCTGCCCGGATCACCCGTTAGGACAACAATGTGTCCCGACATATGAGCTATTTCCCATCCCAAGCGCCGCCATTCGAACTAACCGACTGTCCAGTAAATCAATGCGGAATACGTCTCACGGGGCCAAACATAGCCCCCATTCTGCGGAGTCAGCCGCCGGCGCAGCAGTTCCATCAAGTAAGCGTCATGTTCATCATTTGCGGCTAATCGGAAGTGCCGCTTCAAATGCAGCAGGGCATCATCCAGGCTGGGGCTGATTCGTGGTTCCCGCGTTCCCGTATTTTCCATGAGTACGTTCGGGAAAATTCCCATTTGCAGCAGGCAGTTATAGGCAATGATGGCATTGGGGCTATCGTGTGCATGTCCCCAAATGCGCTGTGACGCTTCTGCCATGAGTCCGTCAAGACGCGGCGCACGCAGCAGGAGAAAGCACATGCGTTTGGTCGAGGCGATCATCGGCTGAATAAAACCGGGAAAATCGGGGTAACCGTACAGCGCATGGGAGCACAGCGAAAAGTCATGGGGTTCGACCGCTGCGTCGGGCCACGCACCGTGAATCACGCTGACATTGGTGATATTCTGCTCGACAAGTTGCTGGCGCAGATAACCGAGCATCGCCGCCGACGGGTCAAGGGCGGTGACATGCGTGGCACGCTTTGCCATCATAATCGCCCACATCCCGGTACCTGCTCCAATATCGAGTACCGTTGCGGTGGAATCAAGCTGGGCGCAGACAAAATCACGGCTGGAATCGGGTTTGCTCCAGCGGGTTTTGACCCGTTCGGAAAATTCATGCGCCCGATCTTCCCAGAGATCGCGCCGGATTCCTGTGTCGTTCGCTGTCTGCTGACCCCGATCACGGGTTTCGGCGAGTTCACGCCACAGGAGACACCAGTCGGTTACGTGTTTCATTAAGTTTCAAATCCTCACTAGATCCATTGGACGCTTGCTGACCGTCCACCCGGCAGACACGCACCAGAATACTACCGTAAGTTTTGCTCAGGTTTTCGGTGGTGACAATATCGTTCAAGCTGCCCGCGCGGAAAACACCCTCACACATCCGAACGAGATGCGTGGCGACGGCCTTAACTCGTTCCATAAGCGGCCAGCGCTTCTGCGATGATCGGGTGGATCTCGTCGGCTAAGACCAAAGCTTCAGCTGAGAACGTGTCAATTGCTAGAACTATTCTGAACTCTAGACAGACTGTCTGACCCTGTGGCATACTGAGGATCTACCCGTTTCCAGTTGTTTAGGACAGCGCTCATGATGTCGTCGTTGCTCGAAAAGCGAAAAGTCCCGCCCATGCTGCCGGCGGTCGCCCTACTGACTGGTACGCGCACCATCATGGACACGGGCGTTCGTATGATTTACCCGCTGCTGCCGGTTTTCGCGCGCGGGGTTCGCGTCGAAGTCAGCGCCATCGTGAGCGTCCTGGCCTTGATGCAGTTGCTCGGTCTGGTCGCGCCGTTCATTGGCCGGGTGTCTGAACAGCGTGGACGCAAGTTTACTATCCTTCTGGGTCTGCTCCTGTACGTGGCGGGCATGGTCAGTGTCTTCATTTTGCCTGATTTTACTGGGCTGGCACTTGCCCTGCTGTTCGGCGCACTGGGCAGAACGGCGCTCAGTCCGGCGATGCAGGCCTATATCGGCGATAAAGTGCCCTATCAGCGGCGCGGTTTGTATCTGGGCTTTGTCGAGCTTGCATGGTCGGGCGCGTTTTTATTCGGCGTCCCAGCGATGACCTGGCTGATTGCAAATTACAATTGGCAGGCTCCATTTCTGGCGCTGGCGCTTCTCAGCGCGGTCAGCTTCGTGATTATCGGACTAAGGATTGAACCGGATGCGCCGGTCGTGCAGCATGTCGCGTTTCTTCCGGCACTCCGCGCTGCCATCAGCAGTCCGATGGCGCTTGCCGGCCTGTGCCTGGGCTTCAGCATCAGCGCCGCCAATCAGCTTGTCAGCGTCGTCTTTGGCAGCTGGATTGAAGCGTCTTTCGGCATTCAACTGGCAGCTCTAGCGGTGGCAGCGGCGGTCATCGGGCTGTCTGAACTCGGCGGCGAGGGCATCGTAACATTTTTCGCTGACAAGTTTGGCAAACGCCGCCTGGTGCTGCTCGGCGTGAGTGGCAACATTCTGGCGTGCCTCATCCTGCCGCTGACGGGGATGAATTTGAATCTGGCGTTGGTCGGGCTGTTTTTCTTCTATCTGACGTTTGAACTGAGTGTGGTCGCCAGCATTCCGCTCGCAACCGAACTCAGCCCAGAGTCCCGCGCCATGTATATGACCGTACTGATGACGGCAGTGACGCTCGGGCGGGCGCTGCTGACCCCCGTGGCTCCGGTGCTGTTTGCTTCCGGGTTGCTGGCGAACTGCCTGGTCGCCGCCGGACTAAACTTCATCGCTATCTTTGTGGTCTGGCGCTATATCACGGTGAAATAAGGACAGCAAAACTCTGATGTTTTGCACCTGAGGCACCGCGCCGGGTACTGCCCACGTAACTGGTGTTATACATCCTCTGGTTTCCCGCGGAAAGCGTTGCTGTGTCGGTACGGGTTCGCTTCACCGATCATTCAGAATTGTTTAGACCGTACAGCCTACCTAAGCGCCATGAAGAGTGGCATAAGAGTCAATTCGCTGTATAGTGGAAGCACGCAGTCGCCAAAACACATATGAGACGTATTCACCAGACACGGAATGCCTCTGTGTCTACAGCGCAGACAACGCACTTGCACGGAGAATGGCGTCGAAGGCAACCGATAGCGGCGGGTCTTTTGATTCTGATTGTATCTTGAGATGTGAAGTGGTCTTGATATGGTGACGCTCGAATCTCGTTATCTCCCATCAGATCGATTTCGCTCACTTGCGGACGGAAGTGGTTTGCCGACAACGGCGGATGGCAGTGTATTGTTCGCGGATATTTCCGGCTTTACGCCGATCACCGAAAGATTACGCGCCGTACTCGGAGTACGGCGGGGGGCAGAAACGCTCGCCGTCTATCTCAACCGCGTCTATGATGCTCTGATCGCCCGCGTGGATGCTCACGGCGGCTCGATCATCTCGTTCGCAGGAGACGCGATCACCTGCTGGTTTGCCGGGGAGAATGCGGCACTCGTGGCGGTGGACTGCGCCTTCGCGCTGCTCGACGCTCTTCACGACGTCGAGCGGATCGAGGTTCCTGGCGGCGAGTCGGCGCTGTTGGGCTTGAAGGTGGCGGTTTCGTCGGGAAGTGTTCGTCGCTTCGTGGTTGGCGCTCCTCAGCAGATCGACGTGCTGGCGGGAGCAACGGTGGCGCGCACCGGGGCGGGCGAGAGTATCGCCGAGCGCAGCGAAGTGCTGGCGGATGCGCGAACGGTCGAGCGGTCGGCGACATGGGCACGGGTACAGGCATGGCGCGACGCCGATGGGGAACGCTTCGCCGTGCTGGCACGTCCTGATGCGCTGCCCTTCGTGCCGCCTGCGCCGCTACCGCTAGACAACGCTCCGCCTGCGGGCGAGCTGCGCCGCTGGATGCTGCCCGCCGTCGCCGATTACCTGCAGGCGGGGTTGGGCGAATACGTGACCGAACTGCGACCAGCGACCGCGTTGTTCGTGCGCTTCGCCGGCATTCGTTACGACGACGACCCGGATGCCGAGCGTAAGCTCGACCGCTTTGTGGGCATGATACAAGGCGTCGTCGCGCGCTATGAGGGCAGCGTACTTCAACTCACTATCGGCGACAAGGGGAGCTACATCTATGCTGCGTTCGGCGCGCCGTTCACCCATGAGGATGACGCGGCGCGGGCCCTAAACGCGGCGCTGGACATCCGCGCCGAAGTGCGGACGCTGGACTATCTCGAGCCAGTGCGGATCGGCGTCAGCGCAGGGATGATGCGCACGGGCGCTTATGGCGGAGAAACGCGGCGCACCTACGGCGTTTTGGGCGACGAGGTGAATCTTGCGGCCCGCCTGATGATGCTCGCGTCACCAGACGATATCTTCGTGAGTGAAAGCGTGATCGGAGCACACGCTGACGGTTTCGTGCTGAATCCCGTCGCGCCAGTTCAGGTCAAAGGCAAAGTGAACCCGGTTCGCCTGTTCCGGTTGATCGAACGGCGCGAACGCTCGTTTGCGGAGCGTTTTTATACTACACCCCTGGTCGGGCGCGAAGGTGAACTCGCAGCGATTCAGGCCGCTATGCAGCCGAGCCTTGAAGGACGCCACGCGGGGATTATCACCGTCTACGGAGATCCGGGGATGGGCAAGAGCCGCCTAGCGTTCGAGGTTCAGCGGCGACTGCGCGTGGACGTCACCTGGCTGACAGGGCAGGCGGACGCGCTGAACCGTGCCCCATTGAACGCTTTCGTCTACTTTCTGCGACCGTATTTCGGTCAGCGGCGTGAACAGGACGCCCGCGCCTTTGACGCCACCTTTGACGAACTGGTGGCATTGGCGGATGAACAGACGCGCGCCGATCTCAACACCTACCGCTCTTTCATGGCGGGGTTGGTTGGAGTTATCTTCCCCGGTTCGCCGTTCGAGTCCGCAAATGAGCGTCTGCGCATCGACAACGGGATCGCGGCGATCAAGGCCTTCGCGCGCGCTGAAGGCAGCCGCCAGCCGTTGGTTCTGCACCTTGAGGACGCACATTGGCTCGACGAAAGCTCGATCCGTGCGCTGCAAGAGCTAACCTATAACATGAATTCCGTCCCGCTCACCCTGATCCTCACCAGTCGTTACAACGACGATGGCTCGCCCATGACGATTCCCGGTGTGTACAGCGTCCCGGTGCATGCGGTCAATCTGAAAGAACTGAGCGCTGACGGCGTGCGGTCGGTCGCGGGGGCGATCCTCGGGGCAAGGGTGAGCGACCATCTCGCCGCGTTCATTCACGAGCGCGGGGAGGGCAACCCGTTCTTCACCGAGCAGTTGGCGCTCGATCTGAAAGAGCGCGACGCGCTTGAGACGGTCGACGGGCAGTTTGATCTGCGCGCTGATACCGCCGCCGAGGTGCCATCGGGCATCAACGCCATCCTAATCGCACGGCTGGATCGGCTGGCGGCGCAGGTCAAGGCGGTGGTGCAGACGGCGGCCGTGTTGGGACGAGAATTCGACGTACAGGTGCTGTCGAAGATGCTGCGCGAAGGTGAGCGAGCGCATATTCAGGTGGCAGAGCAAGAGGCAATCTGGACGGCCATCGACGCGCTGCGCTATCTGTTCCGTCATGCGCTGCTGCGCGATGCCGCCTACGACATGCAGGTGCGGGAACGTCTGCAAAGTCTGCATCGGCTGGCGGCGGAGACAATTGAGGCACTGTATCCTGACGATCACTCGCAGTATGACGCGCTGCTCGAACACTGGGACGAAGCGGGCGTTGTCGATAAATCCCTGTACTACACTATTCCCGTGTGCGAGCGCTTGGTTGGCATTGCGGCCGATTACGGGCGGGCGGAACGACTGCTCGCACAGGCGCTGGCCTACGGCGTGGCAGCGCAGCGCATGACTCTCCTGCGTCTGCTGGGCGATGCGGCCCTGTCACGCGGGGAATATCTTACCGCGATCACCCACTACGAAGCGTGTCTCGCAGCAGGTGATGACGAGATCGAAGCGCGTATCCTCGCGCTTGACGGCTTGGGCAAAGTACACACGCAGCAGGGCGACTATCCGACCGCCGTCCGCTTCGCCGAACAGGCGCTCACGCTGGCGCGCGATCAGGGCAATCAAGCCGGAACGGCACGCGCGCTGACCACACTCGGCGATGCGGCATTTCAGCAGGGTGACTACCCGACGGCGCACACGCATTTTAGCGAAGGCTTGCGCTTGTTCCGCGAATTGGCATCGCCTGCGGGGGTGGTTGGTGCGCTGAACCGTCTGGGCAAGATCGCCACGCTCAAGGGTGACAAGACGACGGCTCGGACGTATCTGGAAGAAAGCCTCAACCTCGCCCGCCAGATGGGTGATCGCCAGCAGTTGGGGAGCATCCTTAACAACCTCGGCAACCTGTCGCTCGATCAGGGGGATAGTCAGGCGACGCGCGCTTACTATGAAAGCAGCCTGAGACTGCGACGCGAAATCGGGGATCGCAACGGCGTGGGCGGATCGCTCGGCAATCTCGCCATCCTCATGCTGCGGCAGGGCAAGACCGACGAAGGCTTAGCGTTCACCGAAGCCAGCCTGAACGAACGGCGTGCTATCGGCGACCGCAAGGGAATCGCGAATGCCTTAGCGCTGCTCGCCTCCATTGCCTATGACCGGAACGATCTGCTGAGCGCACAGCGTTACCTCGAAGAAGGGCTGGAAACGCAGCGAGCAATCAATGATCGCTGGGGTATAGCGACGAATCTGACCAATCTGGGGGAAATTGCGCGGATGCGCGGTGATTTCGCGGCGGCGGGCACTTATGTCGCCGAAGGTTTGGCACTCTACCGCCAGCTTGAACAGCCGAAGGATATCGCCGATGCGCTGACCACGCAGGCGTGGTTAGCGCAGGTACAGGACGACGCGGCCACAGCGCGCCAACTTTACGAAGAAGCGCTCGCCATGCGGCGCGAGATCAATGACCAGCGCGGGATCGCCCGCTGCCTGCTTGACCTGTCGAGCCTCGATGCGTCGCTCGGTCTATACGCCGATGCTGAACGTCGTCTGAGTGAGGGGATCGAGATTATGCGGGCGATTGGCGACAAGAACCTCGCTCCGTCGCTGGCGGCGCTGGCGACCATCAAGCGCAGACTTGGACAGCCACCTGAAGTCGTGCATCCCCTCATGCGCGCTGCGCTGACACAAGTGCAGGTGGCGGGGGCGCCGAAGATGAAACTCGCCACCGTCATCGAAGCCGCACAGCTCTTGTACGAGGACGGGCGCTACCCCGACTCGGCCGAACTGAGCGGATTCATCGGCGCGCAGTCGACGTCCAGCGACGCGGGCAAGACCCTGAACCGCCTATTGGATGATCTGCGCGCCCATCTGGATACGGCCGCCCTGACGGCGGCGCTCGAACGCGGAAAGACACTGGTCATGGATGATGTGATCGCTCGACTGCAAGCGGCGTTTGATCAGGGATAGCGTAGGCAGCGTGGTGTGGTGATGGTAAGACAGCGCGGCTGCGGGATTTAACGTGAGCGAAGGCGTTCAGCATGATCCGGACTGCCTTGACGAGGCGTCCAGGCTGCACACTCCACTGCCGGATGCGGTTCGGACGTTCCGCCAACTCTCCGGCCTGTCGGGTTTGCTCACGCAGATGATGCAGGTCGCTGATTCGCTGCTTGACCTCATGCGTCATGAAGTAGTCGCTCATGGTGTTTGTTCCACCTTTCTCAACCTACGCTTCGCGCCCGCGGGAAACCATCCAGCGGAAGCGCGCAATCGGGGTGGGGCGGCTCGGCTGATGTGCCGCGCGGCTCAAATGGCGGATGCCGTTCGCGGCTTCGGTACTGCTTGGATTGATGTAGCGTGCACGTTCCAGACAATAAAGCTGTTCTTCGCGCGTGGTCATCCTCGCTGCCCAGAATAGCCAATCCGCTTCTTGATTCGAGTCTTCTTGCAGCGCTTTCACGAAGTCGGCGCTTGGGTCAGTGACGTGATTTACCGGGAACAGGGATTTGGTATTGGTAGCTTGCTTCGCCATTTGCAAAATCCTTTCGACATCACTCACAACGTTGCCTTATTCATAGCATGGCGGGGCGGGGGTTGTCGTCCTACTGGGGTGGAATGATCGCACCAGAGGGGGTGGAATTGGTGACGTTTTGCCCGTTCTACCGTTATCTCAGAGCGACTAGCGGGCCTTGGAGAAAGATTTTGATTTCAGCATGATCAGTTCACCAATCCAAATGCGGCGTGTTCAACAAATACCCATCATGGCGACTCAGTTTGTTGGTCGGCAGGCGGAACTCGATGAGCTGCATCGGCTGCTGACACAGCCCAGCGTTCGCCTGATCACAATTCTCGGCACCGGTGGCATCGGCAAGACACGGCTCGCGTTTGAAGCGGCACTGCGTCACCGGGAGTTGTTCCCTGATGGCGTCTCCCTTGTCACGCTGTCGTCGCCAACCAATGCCGACAAATTCGCGCTGTTGATCGCCGAGACGATGGATTTCCAGACGCAGCCCGGCGACCTGCCGCCCGCCGTTCAGGTGCTGGAATTCGTCAAGTCGCGGACGCTCCTGCTCATCTTGGAGAATGCCGAATACCTCGCCGATGCGGTGATCTTCGTCGGCAGGCTCGTCGAACAAGCGCCGAACGTCAAACTGCTGGCGACCTCGCGGCAAAAACTCAATTTGTCGGCGGAGAGCGTGTTTCCGCTTGGCGGGATGGATTTGCCCGCTGCGGAAATAGATGTGCTTGCTGCGGGTGGGGTGCGTTTGTTTCTGGACAGCGCGCTCCGCGCGCAACCCGGTTTCGATCTGTCGCCTGCGGATCTGGAAGCAGTGGTGCGCATCTGCCAGCTTGCACAGGGTATGCCGCTTGCCATTTTGCTGGCGGCAAGCTGGCTGCCGATCCTTTCCCCGGCGGAGATCGCGCAGGAGATGGAAAAGAACCTGAACATTCTACAAACAGATTTGCGCGACGTTCCCGAACGTCAGCGCAGCATCCGCGCCGTTTTCGACGCCTCGTGGAAGCTGTTAGATGCGGACGAGCAGCGCGTATTGCTCCGGTTGGCGGTGTTCGCGAACGGCTTCACCCGGGATGCGGCCGAACAGGTCGCCCGCGCCGACCTACACATGCTGATGAACCTGTTCAACAAGTCGCTGGTGCAGCGTTTAGTCTCGACAGCGCGTTATGACCTCCATGAACTGCTGCGGCAGTATACGCTGGAACACCTGCGCCAGTCGGACGACGAAACCGCCGCTTATGCCGCTCACAGCCGTCACTATCTCCATGTCGCCGCGCAGTTGACGCCGCAGATCACCGGACGGGGACAGCTTGACGCGCTCGACCAGGTCGAAGCGGACTTCGACAACATTCGTGCGGCGTGGATATGGGCAGTTGAACATGATGAACTGGAGAATGTGGGGCGCGCGCTGGACAGCATCTACTGGTACGGCATGATGCGCAGTCGTTATTCGGCGCTCGAGGCGTTTTTTGCGCAGACCCAGTTGGCGCTGGCACTGCGCCCCACCGAGATCGCCGGTCAACTACGCCCCCAGATCGAAGCGCGCTCCCGCTGGATGCAGCGCTGGCGCGAAGGCGCGCCGATCAATCCGAACAACATCGGTGAACTTGAAGCCCTGTTGATCACGCTGCCCGAAGAGAGCGTCGACCGCGTGCTGGGGCTGATTTTGCTCGGCGATGCGCTGGATGCAACCGGGAGCGATCCGGCACGTGCCGAACAATTGCTCAGCACCGCCCATGAACTCGCCACCCGCCTGCACGAAGATTTCTATGCGGCGTGGGGGCTGCACTTTCAAGCGCGGCAGGCGGCTAGGCGCTTTGGTATTGAGCAGAGTCTCGCGCTCGGTCGGCGCGCGGCAGACCTGCGGCGGGAACGCGGCGATCTGATCGGCGCGTGCTATTCGCTCTATAACGTCAGCATGGATTTGCTGCTGTACGGTCGTTCCGAGGAAAGCGCACAAGCAGCGACCGAACAACTGGAACTCAGTCGGAAGATGCGCGAGTGTTCGAGCATCCTGATGTCTCAGATCACGTTGAGCTTGCTGGCGCTGCTTGACGCTCGGTTCGAACAGGCGCGCATGTACGCCGAGGCGAGCGCGAAACTCGCCGCCGACCTGAATCATACCTTGGGCATTGCTTGGACGAATCTCATACGCGGGCTGCTGGTCTGGTTCGACGGTGATTTCGACAGCGCGTTTGAACTACTGAGCGCGAGTGTCGATATAGCGGCTCACGATACGGTGCGCTTCTTCCTTGATTGGGGCTTCGCGCTGATCGCGCGGCAGGGCGCGGAAAATCGTCCCGGCCATCAGGTCAGGGCATTGAACTACGCGGTGAAAATCAAGGCGGTCGGGGCAATGCGTCTGTGTTTGCCCGCGTGGGCGCTCACCGAAGCGGGGTCGGGGAATGCGCACAAAGCTGCATCGTTGTTAGGGCTGGCGGAAGGCGTTGGTGCGTGGCTGACGTACTGGCTTGAGGTTACAGCGCTGCCACCGAAGATTGAGGGGATCATCGGTGCAGAGGCGTTCGACGCGGCTTACGCTAAAGGAAAGGTGTGGGAACTTGAGGCCGCCGTCAGGACTCGGCTGTCCGAGCGACGCGGTGATGGAACCGGCGAGTCCGATTTCGAGGATCGCGTCCGACGCGCCAATGAGCAGCTGATCGAACCGCTGTCCGAGCGCGAACTTGAGGTGATCCGTTCCATCGCCAGCGGCTTATCAAACCGCGAGATCGCCGATCAACTGGTGGTCGAACTCAGCACCGTCAAGAAGCACCTGACGCACATCTACGGCAAGCTGGATGTGTTAAACCGAGCGCAGGCGATCTTACGTGCGCAGCAGCTCGGTTTGGTGTAATGCGCGCACACCTTAAGTAGGTTCTCGAAACAAATCCACGAATGGATGTAGGGGCGCACCTGTGTGTGCGCCCGAAACCGGGTAGACACCTAGGTCTACCCCTACATTGGGACTTTCGAGAGTCTACTTAAGTGCTCGATCCGGTAATTCCTGCCAGATCAATTGTAGGGGCGCACCTGTG
>CALKIA010000621.1 GCA_937988705.1 uncultured Chloroflexota bacterium
GCGCTCCCCTTGAGGAACGCGCGGCGTGATAGATGAGCCATAAGAAGCCTCCAATTAGTTGATCATCACCTCATGTGATGTTGTCAAACTTTCGTCGGCTGGCCCACGTTCAGATGATTTCTGAGCGCGCCGCTCATCTATTTATTATCTTTGTGATTATGGCGCATTACACCGATTCGGCGGTGGGCAGCGTGTCGTGATCCGGCAGCAGCGTCTCGGCGTCACGAATGGCGCGGAACAGATACCCCGACGCACCAACCATCACCCCCAGCAAACCGAAGATCACAAACATCAGCCCCATGCCCGCCCCTGCGCCCGTTCCCACCAGCCCGCCGAAGATCGGCGCAAGCGCGCCCCCTTCACGCATGGCCGGCTCGAACACGCGATCCGCCAGCGGCCCGGCCAAAATCATGGCGATGGGCGCAGAAATCTGGGCGATCATGCGGCGCGCGGCGAACACCCGCCCCTGCACGTCGGGCGCGACCTTCGCCTGCCAGATCGCTTGATTCGACCCGTTCAACATGGGATGGAGCGCGTTGATCATGAACGCGCCCGCGCTCCACACCAGCACCGTGCGCCCGAGCCCCATCACGACTTCGCCCAACAAACTTATGCCGACCATGCTCAACAGTACGCCGTGCACGCGCCGCTTGGGGCCGCCCCACGTGCTGAGCAGCAGTCCGCCGATGATCCCACCCACGGAGCCGAGCGACTGCACGGACGCGAGCACCGTCTCATCGCTGCCAGACCGCGCCAGCAGCATCGGCGCGGTGATCACGCCGCTAAACGTCGACGTCAGGTTGATGAAGAAGAAGGTCAACTGCAAGCCGAGCAAACTGCGCCGTGAGGCGATATAGCGAAAGCCATAGGCCGCTTCTTGGAGCAGGCTGCCTTTGCCTTCCGCGCCCGCTTCACTGGGCGGTGGCTTAGGGATGCTGATGGCCAGCACCGCGCTGATCGCCGCGATGAAGGTCACGATGTCGATGAGCATCACGCCGCGCAGTCCAATCACGACCAGCAGCACCGCCGCCAGCGCGGGCGCAACCACGCCGGCGAGCGACTCCGCGAGACTGATCATGCCGTTGGCGCGGCCGTACTGCTCCTTGGGGATCATTAGGCTGATGGCGGCAGAGTAGGCCGGCCACTGAAACGACGCAAACGCCCCGGCGATCGCCACCGCGATATACACATGCCAGATTTGCAGATTGCCCGCGCTGTACAGCAAAAACAGCATGACCGTCGCCAGCCCGCCCCCGAGATCGCTCAGCATCAGCACCAGACGCCGATCCCAGCGATCCACCAGCGCGCCCGCAATCGGGCTCAGGATAATGCCCGGCGCGAACCCGAAGAACGCCGCCAACGCCAGCGCTGTCGCCGACCCGGTCAGCTCATACGCCCAAATGGTTAGTGCGAACTGCGTCATGGCCGAACCGAGCAGCGAGACGACCTGTCCCGCCCACACAATCGTAAACTTACGCATAAATTCCCCTTGGTGTGTTACGCCTCATCCTACATGCTGTATCTGGCCGGTCAGTGACATAAGCGTCCGTCGCGACAGCCTTCTGGGGTCAGTGCGCAGAATAGCGTGAAGCAGGTTTTTAGGCTCAGTTTCTGGGTTTTGCGGACGCTCCTCATGGCGTTCGCTGCTCCCAGATAGACTTCACGCTCTTGTGCTGAGCTGCCCCTTCTGGTTCTCCACTGACCGCCCCGTTAAGAAGAATGTTTGCCTAATTTTACGCCGCGCCCCGCGTTTTGTTCAATTCTGCGGTACACTTACCGGGGATCTTCAATCATTTGAGGTCGCTATGCCAGCCCAATACAAGACCACGCTGCGCGTTCGGCACTACGAGTGCGACGCCTACGGGCATGTCAACCACGCCAACTACCTCCGTTATATGGAACAAGCTGCCTTCGATGCCTCCGCCGCGGTCGGCTACGACGAAGCGCGCTACCGGCAAATGGGCACGCTCTGGCTCATCCGTGAGACGGATATCGAGTATCTGCGCCCGCTCGTCTACGGCGATTCAGTCGAGATCACGACGTGGGTGGGCGATTTTCGCCGCGTGCGCTCCCGCCGCTTCTACGAATTCCGCCACAGCGACTCCGGCGAGCTCATCGCCAGAGCGCATACCGACTGGGTGTATCTGGATCGCACCACCGGCCACCCCGTCAGCGTCCCCGACGAGCTGATCGCCGCTTTCGCGCCGGATGCGGTCGAGGCTGAGCCGCGCGAAAAATTCCCTGCCGCTCCCCCGCCGCCCTCCGGGCTGTATACGATGAACCGGCTGGTCGAATGGCGCGATATTGACGCCGCTGGTCACGTCAACAATGCGACGTACCTCAATTACATGGAAGAATGCGGTATCCGGGCGGCGCGCCACTTCGGTTGGGATATCGAAAAGATGCGCGCGCATGGTTTTGGTACCGTCGCCCGTCGCAACCGCATCGAATATCGCCAGCAAGCCATCCTCGGCGAAGAGCTGACCATCAGCACCTATCTGTCCGATGTCCGCCGCATGAGCGCCACGCGCCACTACATCCTCGCCCGCGCCACCGACGGCGCGCTGATCGCGCAGGCGCAAACCCTGTGGATGTTCGTCAATGTGCAGACGGGCAGTCTGATGCGCGTGAATCCTGACTTCATTGCGGCGTTCAGCACGCACATCGCCGAGAGCTAGGTCAGCGGAGCGCAGACATCTGCGCTCCGCCCCCGCAGCAGACGACGTCTGATTCGCCCGAGCGCCATCTGTCACGTAATGATGTATGAATATTAATACATTCACAAATTTTCAGATTTAGATCTACCTTTTCTGTTTTATATTAAATGAACCTTATCTTCTTTTGTCAGCATACTGGAGTTTTTTCGATGCGCAAACGCTTCGTTGTCGCTTTAGTATTGGTGTTGCTCGTTGTCAGCTTAACGGCGGGATCGGTACTTGCCGGTTCGATCGCATTCAGTGGCACCTTCGCTGGTGATCCGACGATGGCGGTCGTCACGATCTCGCCACCCAACTGCATTTTCCAGGGAGCGTTGCAGGTTCACTATGACGCCTTCCCCTTCACCGTCAGCGCGACTGGTACGTACAGCTTCACTGCCGCGAGTACGGGTGGTGCGGGCACACTGGCCAGTATCTACATCATGAACAGCGGTTTCAATCCGGCAGCCGCGCTCGGTAATTGTATTGCCGGGTCGAACAACGGACTTGCCCCCGGCTCGCCAACCACGCTCAACAATGTCAATTTGACCGCGGGAACGCCGTACTACCTCGTCATCTTTGACGACACCTTCGCCCAGACTACCCCCGGTTATAACTTCAGCGCGAACGGCGTCGGCGACCTGAACTTCGGCGGCGGCCCCGGCTCGTGCATTGATCCGCTCCCCGCGGGTACTCCGATTCGCAACGTGCCGCTTGGCGCGCCGGCCTACTATGAGCCGGATCTGGGTACACTGCTCACCTTCAGTCTCCCGGCGGGCGACTGGTACGTGACCGACACCAGCGGCGACTTCGCGCAGGTGTGGATCGACTGCAACGCCAACCGCATCTGGATTCCGCTCACGGCGCTCGGCGGGTAGTCGCAGCCTTCAGCAGCACTTCAGTAGGGGCGCACACCTGTGCGCCCTTTATATTGTCTCCCCCTCTCCTCTTTTCGGAGAGGGGTTGGGGGGTGAGCTATTTCCCCACCCCTGCACCCCACTCCCGCCTCGCTACCCATCCTGCGCTCGCCGCTGTCTCCCCTCCCTGAATTCGGTTGAGGACAGGACACTTTTAACAATCGAGAGAATTGTAGGGACGCCCAACGGGGCGTCCGCCGGATTGTAGGTGTAACGGACGCGCCGTTGCGCGTCCCTACACAACCCATTTTCCCTCAGACC